>NZ_JBRFIX010000005.1:457656-496576 GCF_053456425.1 Pseudomonas sp. LF020 | reverse complement strand
AACACAGGCATTGGTAGCTCTTGCTCGCAAGCTCTGCCGAGTGGCATTCACCCTGATGAAGAATCAGGGCGAATACCGATCAGTTTGAGATTCTAGGGTTGCTGAGCAACATAGAATCTCCCACAGGAGAACGGGGCCGATTGTAGGAGCGAGCCTGTTCGCGAAGAAACCATCCGTCGCCACAAAAGCGTGCAGCCATGCCCAGCGCCAACCCGCTTATCCCCAGTCCGAGGCGCAAAACGAGCCAAAAAAGCGCATCGATATAACCGGGTAACAGGTACTTGTGCACATTAGTTGCGCAGGACGTAACCTCACTGTCATATCAATCCTGACCTCGATGGCTGCCTGCATCAAAAGTTTAAGTCAATGAAAAATATCGTCTTTTTTTGTTGGTGAAAAAATCGTCAGTTTGACTGCGAGCCCCATTCCACAAGGCTTTGCGGAGGTTCGGGAGCGGTTGTCCACTGAGTTATCCACAGCTTCTGTGGATTGTCCCTAGCGCTTGCTCTAGGACGGGCGTGCCGGGTTTTTTTCGACTTTACCTGTACGAAAAAGAGAGTAGAGTGGCGCGCCTTCCGATCTGTCCCACAGTGTTTTATGAAGTTTCGCTCAGTATCAGACTCTGTTACCTCCGAACACCCTCGTGTTACCCCTCCCAAGCGATTTTCCGTGCGTGTAGCCGAATGGCTGCTCGACAGCCCGCGCCTGGGCGAAAGCCGTAATGCCAAGCATCTGGCGGGGCGTCTGCTCAAGCAACCGGCGCGCGAAGGCGTGGTCGCGGCGCAAAGTCGTCTCGGCCAATTGATGTGCCGCGAGTGCGGCAATGCCCGGGATCGGCGCATCGGGCAGGATCTGCTGCGCCAGGCCGCCCGCGCCGGTGACCGTCGTGCACAACGGGAACTCGGTCTGCTCGAAGACTGAGCTGTCCAACGCCCCACGCCTTGGTTAACCTTCAGACTTTATCGGATCGGCAGGAGTGGCTATGGCTATGGACTTGACCAGCGTGTTGCTGGGTCTGGCGGGCGCGGGATTGCCGCTGCTGGCGCTGGCCTGGCAACTGCAGCGGCGGGCCAGCGACCGGCAAGCCGAGGTCGCCTTGCTCGAAGAGCGCCTGGCCATGGCGCAACTGGCGCAGGACGGACTCAACGCCCAGCTTGAGGCCAGCCGTGATGAAGCGGTCGATCTCGCTCAGGCCAACGCCGCCAAGCAGGCGGAACTGGCGGCTCTGCGCCGCGAAGTCGAGCTGCTGCAGATCGAGCGCGATGACGCCCGCGACGCTTCCCACGCGTGGAACATCGAGCGCGCCAACAAGGAAGCCGAATTGCGGCGCCTCGACGCCCAGGCTGCTTCACTCAATGCCGAACTGCGCGAGCAACAGGAAAGCCATCAACAACGTCTCAACGACCTGCAAGGCTCGCGCGATGAGCTGCGCGCGCAGTTCGCCGAGCTGGCGGGGAAGATCTTCGATGAGCGTGAACAGCGCTTTGCCGAAACCAGTCAACAGCGCCTCGGGCAGTTGCTCGATCCGTTGAAAGAACGCATCCAGTCCTTCGAAAAACGGGTGGAAGAAAGCTATCAGGCCGAAGCACGTGAACGCTTCTCGCTGGCCAAGGAACTGGAGCGCCTGCAAGCGCTTAACCTGCGCCTGAGTGACGAAGCGACCAACCTGACCCGCGCCCTCAAGGGCCAGAAGACCCAAGGCAACTGGGGTGAACTGATCCTTGAGCGGGTGTTGGAACACGCGGGGCTGGAGAAGGGCCGTGAGTACCAGACTCAGGTCAACCTCAAGGGGCCGGACGGCGAGCGCTTCCAGCCGGATGTGATCATTTACCTGCCCGGCGATAAGCAGGTAGTGGTCGACTCCAAGGTCAGCCTTACGGCATATCAGCAGTACGTCGCCGCTGAAGACGACACCCTCGGCCAGATCGCGATCAAGCAGCACGTGCTGTCGTTGCGCAGCCACGTCAAAGGCCTCGCCGGCAAGGATTACAAGCGTCTGGAAGGCCTGCACAGCCTCGATTTCGTCTTGCTGTTCGTGCCGATCGAAGCGGCGTTTTCCGCTGCATTGCAGGCTGAGCCTTCGCTGTTTCAGGAAGCATTCGACCGCAACATCGTGATCGTCAGTCCGACTACGTTGCTGGCAACGTTACGGGTGATCGACAGCCTGTGGAAGCAGGAGCGGCAAAGCCAGAATGCCCGGGAAATCGCCGAACGTGCCGGCTGGCTGTACGACAAGTTCGTGCTGTTCATTCAGGATCTGGACGAAGTCGGCAATCGCCTGCAACAGCTGGACAAGGCCTACAGTTCGGCGCGCAACAAGCTCACGGAAGGGCGCGGCAACCTGGTCAGCCGCAGTGAACAGCTCAAACTGCTCGGCGCACGGGCGAGCAAGAGTCTGCCGGCGGATCTGCTGGAGCGGGCGATGACCGATGTCGATGGCCTCGTCGAACTGCCGGAATAAAGGTCAAAAGATCGCAGCCTGCGGCAGCTCCTACAGGATGAATGCAAATCCCATGTAGGAGCTGCCGCAGGCTGCGATCTTTGCTTTTTATAGCGGCACATACCGACTCAACAACGCCCGCAACGCCGCCGGTTTCACCGGTTTGGCCAGATAATCCAGCCCCGCCGCATGCACCTGCGCCACCGTCTCTGGGCGGCCATCGGCACTGATCACCACCCCCGGCACTGGCTCACCCAGTGTGGTGCGCAACCACGCCATCAGCTCGGTTCCCGTGTCGCCATTGTCGAGGTGATAGTCGACCAGTGCCAGTTGCGGCCGCACGCCCTCGTTCAGCAGCGCCGCACATTCCTCGCGATTGCGCGCTGTCCACACTTGGCAGCCCCAGCGGGTGAGCAGGCTGTTCATGCCAATCAGGATGCTGTCTTCATTGTCGATGCACAGCACCTGCGCACCGCTGAGCAGCTTGCCGTTCAACTCCACCGCAGCATTCGTCGGCACCGACTGCGCCCGGGCCAGCGGCACACTGACACTGAACACGCTGCCGCGCCCCGGCCACGAACGTACGCGCAGGGTATGGCCGAGCACGCGACACAAACCGTCGGCAATCGCCAGACCCAGCCCGAGGCCTTTTTCGGCGCGGGTCTGATGGCTGTCGAGGCGTTTGAATTCCTCGAAAATCACTTGTTGTTTGTCTTCCGGAATCCCCGGCCCGCGATCCCACACTTCCAGGCTCAGCTCGCCATCGCGCCGACGTACGCCCAGCAGCACCGGGCCCTTGGCGTAGCGGAAGGCATTGGTCAGGAAATTCTGCAGAATCCGTCGCAGCAGCTTGATGTCGCTGTCGATGCGCAAACGGCTGCCGCGCACGCGGAAGGGCAGACCCTGTTCCTGGGCCAGCGCCTTGAATTCGGCACCGAGCGTATCGAACAGCTCATTGAGCGCGAACGGCTTGCGATCGGGGTTGATCTTGCCGTTTTCCAGTCGGGAAATGTCCAGCAAATCGCTGATCAGGTCTTCTGCCGAACGCAGCGAACTGTCGAGGTGTTGCACCAGTTTTTGCGCCTCGCTGCTCAAGCCGTCTTCCTGATGGGAGAGGGCGGCAGAGAACAAGCGAGCGGCGTTCAACGGCTGCATCAGGTCATGACTGACGGCGGCGAGGAAGCGGGTTTTCGACTGGTTGGCGGCCTCGGCATGGCCCTTGGCTTCGGTCAGCGCGACGTTGAGCTGTGACAACTCCTGCGTACGCTCGCTGACCCGTTGCTCCAGCCCCTCGTTGGCCTCGGTCAGCGCCTGCTCGGCTTCGCGGAACGCGGTGATGTCGGTGAAACTCATGACGAAACCGCCACCGGGCATCGGGTTGCCGATCAGCTCGATCACCCGGCCATTGGGGAACAGGCGTTCGGACGTGTGCGCGCGGCCCTGACGCATCCAATGCAGACGCCGGGCGACGTGGACTTCTGCCTCACCGGGGCCGCACAGGCCACGTTCGGCGTTGTAGCGAATGATGTCGGCAATCGGTCGGCCGACGCTGATCAAACCGTCCGGGTAGTTGAACAGCTCCAGATAGCGCCGGTTCCAGGCCACCAGTTTCAGCGACTGGTCGACCACGCTGATGCCCTGGGTGATGTTCTCGATCGCGCCTTGCAGCAGGGCACGGTTGAACTGCAGGACTTCCGAGGCTTCGTCAGCGATACGGACGACGTCCTCCAGCTGCATTTCCCGACCTTCAATCGCAGCTTTCACTACCGCGCGCGTCGACGAAGCGCCGAGCACACCGGCCAGCAAGCGTTCGGTGTGGGCGATCCATTCGCCATCGGCATTCTGGTTCGGGTTGAAGGCCTTGCCCTGGCGGTAGGCGAAACGAATGAAGCTCTGCCGCGCGCGTTCTTCACCGACAAAGCGCGCCGCCAGTTGCAGCAAGTCATCGATCTGCACTGCGAGCATCGAGCGCGCACTCGGCCGGGCACTGATTTCCTGACCGATGAAACGCCCGGCCTGCCAGTGTTCCGAAACCCGCGTACGCGACAGCACTGAGACCCAGGCGAACAACGTGAAGTTGCCCGCCAGCGACAGCACCACGCCTTGGGTCAGCGGCGTGATCGGCAGGTTCAGCGGGTTGCTGTGCAGCCATGCCAGACCGGGAAACGTGCTCAGCGACCAGCCGAGGCTGTGGGCGGCAATCGGTAGGATCAGCGTGTAAAACCACAGGAACGTACCGGCCGCCAGACCGGCGAACACCCCACGGCGGTTGGCCTGCTTCCAGTACAGCGCGCCGAGCATGGCCGGGGCCAGTTGGGTGACGGCGGCAAAAGCGATCTGGCCGATGGTCGCCAGGCTCGCGGTGGAGCCGAGCAAGCGGTAGCTGACGTAAGCCAGCAGCAGAATCAGCACGATGCTCACGCGGCGCACCGAGAGCATCCACTGGCGGAACACTTCGAACGGGCGCTCGGCGTTGTTGCGCCGCAACAGCCACGGCAACAGCATGTCGTTGGAAACCATGGTCGACAGCGCCACGCTCGCCACAATCACCATGCCGGTGGCGGCCGACGCGCCGCCGATGAACGCCAGCAACGCCAGGGCCGGATGGGCCTGGGCCAGCGGCAGACTGATCACGAACGAGTCGGGCAACACGTGGCTCGGCAGCATCATTTGCCCGGCGAGGGCGATCGGCACCACGAACAGCGCGGCCAGCGCCAGATACGCCGGGAACACCCACTTGGCCAGGCGCAGATCCTGCGGGTCGATGTTCTCCACCACGGTGACGTGAAACTGTCGCGGCAGGCAGATGATCGCCATCATCGCCACCCCGGTCTGCACCACCATCGACGGCCAGTTGATGGTTTCTTTCCAGTATTGCTCAAGCCGTGGTGCGAGCATCGCCTGATTGAACAGGTCGTCGAAACCGTCGTACAGCCCGTAGGTCACGAACGCGCCAACGGCAAGAAAGGCGAACAGCTTGACCAGCGATTCAAACGCAATCGCCAGCACCATGCCGCGGTGGTGTTCGGTGGCGTCGAGGTTGCGCGTACCGAAGACGATGGTGAACAGCGCCAGCACCAGCGACACGATCAGCGCGGTGTCCTGGGCGCGGGTGCCCATGGCGTCGGCGCCGGCGCCGATCAGCAGGTTCACGCCGAGCACGATGCCTTTGAGTTGCAGGGCGATGTAGGGCAGGACACCAACCAGACAGATCAACGCCACCACCACCGCCAGCGACTGCGATTTGCCGTAGCGCGCGGCGATGAAGTCGGCAATCGAGGTGATGTTCTCCTGCTTGCTGATCATCACCATTTTCTGCAGGACCCACGGCGCGCCCAGCAACAACAGGATCGGCCCGAGATAGATCGGCAGGAATGACCAGAGCTGTTCGGCCGCCTGACCGACCGCGCCGAAGAACGTCCAGCTAGTGCAGTAAACCGCCAGCGACAGGCTGTACACCCACGCGCGCATCCGCGGCGGCAACGGCGTGCTGCGACGGTCGCCGTAGAAGGCGATGGCGAACATGATGGCCATATAGGCGAGGGCGACGGCGGCGATCAGCCCGGTGGACAACGACATGCAACACTCCCGACAAAAGACTCCCCGGCAGTCCTGCCCGGGCGGACAGTCTCGCATGAGTATGGCGGTTAGTCAGTGTCGACCAAGGTCGTGGCGTGGCGGGGTGTCGCAGGTTTGAAACCGGGTGGTTTTTGGGGTGACTGTTCAGGCCTCATCGCTGGCAAGCCAGCTCCCACAAGGATCTCCAGTGGGCACAGATTTTGTGAACACCACAGACCCTGTGGGAGCTGGCTTGCCAGCGATAGCGTCAGTCCTGTTTCAAAGCAATATCGATTAGTCGATGCAATTCATCCACCTCCAGCGCCGCCGCCGAAAACAGAATCCGGAACACCACCGGCGCCACCACCAGATTGATCAACCGATCAATGCTCGGCGCCGGCTCGTCAGGGTGGCGCTCAATGATGGTCTGCAACTGCGCACCAAGAATCGTCACGCAGTACCCCGGCGTGGCGCTGGCCTGCACGTCGCGCATCATGTTGCGCCCCGGTTCTGAACTCATTTCGTCCAGATATTGCTCGGCCCAGGCGCGGATGTCACCGCGCAGGTCACCGGTCACCGCCGGTTCGCTGTCGGGGCGCATGCGGGCGAGGGCGACGTCGGCGAGCAGCGCCGCCAGATCCCCCCAGCGCCGATAGATGGTCGACGGCGTGACCCCGGCCCGCGCCGCAATTTGCGGGACGGTCACCGTGCTGCGCTCCTGTTCTTGCAGAAGTGCGCGGACTGCCGAATGAATCGACTCTTGCACCCGGGCACTGCGCCCGCCCGGGCGTAAACCTTCTTTAATAGCCATGCGCCAGACCTTAACACAAAGAATTTGCTTTAAGCCAAAGCCGAGAGCACACTCCGCAAAAGCAAAAAATTAGCTTTTGCGGAGTGTGCCCATGACCAGCCTTGCTTCCAACCGTGGCAGCCTGATTTTTCTGGCGATCACCTTATTGAGTTTTCTCGCCGCTTCCACAGCGCCGACACCGTTGTATCACCTGTATCAAGATCAACTGCACTTCTCGGCAGCGGTGCTGACCCTGATTTTCGGTGTGTATGCGCTGAGCCTGCTGGCGGCGCTGTTGACGTTCGGATCGCTGTCCGATCACCTGGGACGCAAACCGGTGATTTTCACTGCCGTGCTGCTCAATGCGCTGGCGATGTTGCTGTTTATCAGCGCCGACAGTGTTGCCTGGCTGATCAGCGCCCGCGTATTGCAGGGTTTTGCCACCGGCATGGCCACCGCTGTTTTGAGCGCGACGCTGCTCGACACCGACCGTCAGCAAGGGCCGTTGATCAACAGCGTCGCTCCGTTGCTCGGCATGGCGCTGGGCAGCATGGGTTGCGGCTTGCTGGCCGAATTCGCCCCGGCGCCGTTGCAGTTGACGTACTGGCTGCTGCTGGCGCTGTTTGTGTTGCAGGCGATGTATGTCTGGCGTCTACCGGAAAGCGTCACCCCGCAAGCCGGGGCCTGGGCTTCGCTGCGGCCGACCCTGCATGTGCCGGTTCAGGCCCGTGCGACGTTGTGGCGTGTGCTGCCGCTGAACACCGCGACCTGGGCCCTCGGCGGCTTTTTTGCCTCGCTGGCGCCGTCGCTGGTGCGCACTGCCACCGGCTCGACTTCAAACCTGATCGGCGGCGCGACCGTCTCGGCGCTGACCGTGACCGGGGCGCTGATGATCTTCACTTTGCGCAATCGTCCCGCCGGCAAAGCCCTGCAAATCGGCGCCAGTCTGCTGCCTGTCGGCGTGCTGCTGATTTTGCTTGGTGTGCACAGTGCCAGTCTGGCGCTGTTTTTCCTCGGCACGCTGGTCGCCGGTTGCGGCTTTGGCTCGGGTTTCCTCGGGGCGGTGCGCAGTCTGGTGCCGCTGGCCCTGCCGCATGAACGGGCCGGTTTGATGTCGGCCTATTACGCGCTGAGTTATCTGGCGTTCTGCTTGCCGGCGTTGCTGGCTGGGCATTTGACCCGCACTTACGGTTTGCTGGTGACTACCGACGGCTACGGCGCCGCATTGATCGTCCTGGCCGTCGCCGCCTTGCTGCTCAGCCTGCGCCCGCAAACGGTCAAGGCTTGCAGCGCTCCATAAGCGTCGTGCTTTCGGTTACCTTTGGCCGGCCCTTCTTTTCACGGATCGACAGATGAAGATTATCCGCAGCAAGTCGTTCACCGCCGAGCGTGCCTGGGGCGCGCTGGACATCGCCAGCATGAACGGCATCACCACGCGCCTGCACTGGACCGATCAGCCATATAAATGGCACATCAACGACGGCGAGGAAGTGTTCGTGGTGCTCGATGGTCGAGTGCAGATGCACTATCGCGAACAGGGTGAAGAAAAGCAGGTGTTGCTTGAGGTCGGCGATATCTTCTACGCCTCGGTCGGCACCGAGCACGTGGCGCATCCGCAGGGCGCGGCGCGGATTCTGGTGATCGAAAGCGAAGGCAGTGTTTGATCGCTTATCTGTAAAGTAGATAACAGATAGAGAAATTACCCGTTATATAGATATTCGATTCGGTTCTACCATGGACTCAACCTCACCTGAGGACAGGAGTTCATGATGACTTGCCCCAACATTGCCAAACCCGGCATCAAGCCGTTCCGCCAACTTCAGCATCCGCGTGAAGTGATCCGCCAATTCACCCCGAACTGGTTTGCCGCGACCATGGGCACCGGCGTACTGGCCCTGGCGCTCGCACAGTTGCCGGTGGCGGTCCCCGGGTTGCACGCGGTGGCCGAAGGTTTGTGGCTGTTCAACATTCTGTTGTTCAGCCTGTTTACCTTTGCCTATGCCGCGCGCTGGGTTCTCTTCTTCGATGAAGCGCGGCGGATCTTCGGTCATTCCACGGTATCGATGTTCTTCGGCACCATTCCCATGGGGTTGGCGACCATCATCAACGGCTTTCTATTGTTCGGTCTGCCACGCTGGGGCGATGGGGTGATTCATTTTGCCGAGGTGCTGTGGTGGCTCGACGTGGCGATGTCGCTGGCCTGCGGCGTGTTGATTCCTTACATGATGTTTACCCGCCAGGAACACAGCATCGATCAGATGACCGCGGTCTGGCTGTTGCCAGTGGTGGCCGCAGAAGTGGCGGCGGCCAGCGGCGGCCTGCTCGCGCCGCATCTGGCTGATGCCCACGCGCAACTGGTGGTGCTGACCACCAGTTACGTGCTCTGGGCATTTTCCCTGCCGGTGGCGTTCAGCATTCTGACCATCCTGTTGCTGCGCATGGCCCTGCATAAACTGCCCCACGAAAACATGGCCGCCTCAAGCTGGCTGGCCCTCGGCCCGATCGGCACCGGCGCGTTGGGTATGTTGCTGCTGGGCGCTGATGCACCGGCGATCTTCGCTGCCAACGGCCTGCCGGGTATCGGGGAAATTGCTGCGGGCCTTGGGCTGGTCGCCGGCATCACCCTGTGGGGCTTCGGCTTGTGGTGGATGTTGATGGCGCTGCTGATCACCGTGCGTTATCTGCGTGACGGCATCCCGTTCAACCTTGGCTGGTGGGGCTTCACCTTCCCGTTGGGCGTGTATTCGCTGGCGACCCTCAAGCTCGCCAGCACGCTGAACCTCGGTTTTTTCAGCGTGGTGGGCTGCGTGCTGGTGACGTTGCTGGCGGTGATGTGGCTGATCGTCGGTAAACGCACCGTGCAAGGCGCGTGGCGCGGCGAGTTGTTTGTCTCACCTTGTATTGCAGGGTTGAAGAAATAACCTGAAAAGTTTAGGTAAGGTGTGGCCTGGATCGCCGATCGAGATTCCAATAAGCAGATCCAGGCCATTCTCTACCGACCTCAGGGAAACACGGAAGATGAGTCACCCCTCACAGTTCAACCTGCTTCGCACTCGGCGCTTTCTGCCGTTTTTCATCACACAGTCGCTGGGCGCGTTCAACGACAACGTGTTCAAGCAATCGCTGATCCTCGCCATTCTTTATCGGCTGACCATCGAAGGTGACCGTTCGATCTGGGTCAACCTGTGTGCGCTGCTGTTTATCCTGCCGTTCTTTCTGTTCTCGGCGCTGGCCGGGCAGTTCGGGGAAAAATTCGCCAAGGACGCGCTGATCCGTCTGATCAAACTCGCGGAAATCGCGATCATGGTCGTAGGATCGATCGGCTTTTTATTCGATCACCTGTCGCTGATGCTGGTGGCGCTGTTTGCCATGGGCACGCATTCGGCGTTGTTCGGGCCGGTGAAGTATTCGATCCTGCCGCAGGCGTTGCGCGAGGATGAACTGGTCGGCGGCAATGGTCTGGTGGAGATGGGCACGTTCCTGGCGATTCTAGCCGGGACCATCGGCGCCGGGATCATCATGTCCTCGACGCACTACGCGCCACTGGTGTCGACCGCGATTGTCGGCATTGCGGTGCTCGGTTATCTCGCCAGTCGCGGCATTCCTCGTGCCGCCGCGGCGTCGCCGGAAATGCGCCTGAACTGGAACATCTTCAGCCAGTCCTGGGCCACGCTGAAACTCGGTCTGGGCCAGACGCCGGCGGTGTCGCGCTCGCTTGTCGGCAACTCGTGGTTTTGGTTTGTCGGGGCGATTTACCTGACGCAGATCCCGGCCTACGCCAAGGAGTGGATGCACGGCGATGAAACTGTGGTGACGCTGATTCTTACCGTGTTCTCGGTGGGCATTGCGCTGGGTTCGATGCTTTGCGAGAAACTCTCCGGGCGCAAGGTCGAGATCGGTCTGGTGCCGTTCGGCTCGTTCGGTCTGACCGTGTTCGGCCTGTTGCTGTGGTGGCATTCCGGTGGAATCCCGGAGAGCGTCACCGGCCACAGCTGGACCGAAGTGTTGGGCTTTGCGCATACCTGGGCGGTGCTGGTCGATATTCTCGGCCTCGGTATTTTTGGCGGTTTCTATATTGTGCCGCTGTACGCCTTGATCCAGTCGCGCACCGCCGAGAACGAGCGGGCGCGGGTGATTGCCGCGAACAACATTCTCAACGCTCTGTTCATGGTGGTCTCGGCGATCGTTTCGATCGTGTTGCTGAGTGTGGTCAAACTGTCGATTCCGCAGCTGTTCCTGGTGGTGTCGCTGCTGAACATCGGCGTCAACGCCTACATCTTCAAGATCGTCCCCGAGTTCAGCATGCGTTTCATGATCTGGCTGCTCAGCCATTCCATGTACCGTGTCGAGCACCGTAATCTCGAAGCGATTCCGGACGAGGGCGCGGCGCTGCTGGTGTGCAACCATGTGTCGTTCGTCGATGCACTGCTGATTGGCGGCGCGGTGCGTCGGCCGATTCGCTTTGTCATGTACTACAAAATCTACAACCTGCCAGTGCTGAACTTTATCTTTCGCACGGCGGGGACGATTCCGATTGCCGGACGCAACGAAGACATCCAGATCTACGAAAAAGCTTTCACCCGGATTGCCCAGTATCTGAAGGACGGTGAGCTGGTGTGCATCTTCCCCGAAGGCAAGTTGACCACCGATGGCGAGATCAACGAGTTCAAGGGCGGCCTGACGCGGATTCTCGAAGAAACCCCGGTGCCGGTGATTCCGCTGGCGTTGCAGGGGTTGTGGGGGAGTTTCTTCAGCCGCGATCCGAACAAGGGGCTGTTCAAGCGGTTGTGGTCGCGGGTGACGTTGGTGGCGGGTTCGGCAGTGGCGGTGGAAGCGGCGGAGCCGGCGAAGTTGCAGGGGTTGGTGGGGACGTTGCGCGGCACTGTCAGGTAATCGGTGATAGTGCTGGCCTCATCGCTGGCAAGCCAGCTCCCACAGGTTTTCTGGATTTACACAAGATTTGTGTTCACCGCAGATCCCTGTGGGAGCTGGCTTGCCAGCGATGGGGCCAGGGCCTAAGCGCTGACCTTCAGGCCAATCAACCCGGTAACGATCAACGCGACACTGGCCAGCCGAATCAACGCCATCGACTCGCCAAACAGAATGATCCCGGCAATCACCGTGCCCACGGCACCGACGCCGGTCCAGATCGCATAAGCCGTACCCAGCGGTAATTCCTTCATTGCAAGACCCAGCAGGCCAAGGCTGATGGCCATCGCCGCAACGGTCAGGACGGTGGGGAGCGGGCGGGTGAAGCCGTCGGTGTATTTCAGGCCGACGGCCCAGCCGACTTCAAACAGGCCGGCGAAAAACAGAATGATCCAGGACATGAGAGACCTCCATCGATTGACGGGGCCGTCCCCAGATTGATAACTCGATCGAGCCGCAGGGTCGTCCCCGCGTTGCGCAATATATTGACGAGCATCATTCCGGGGATCAAGTTCGCGCTCAATCGGCAGCCTGTTGAGCTACCGTTGCGCGGTCTTCTTTCTCGCTCATCCGGCGGAAATATGTCGACAGCAGTGCCCCGGAAATATTGTGCCAGACGCTGAACAACGCACTCGGCACTGCCGCCAGCGGCGAGAAGTGCGCACTCGCCAGCGCCGCACCCAGTCCCGAGTTCTGCATGCCGACTTCCAGCGCCAGCGACTTGCGCTGCGCCAAGGGCAAGTTGAACAGGCGTCCGGTGAAGTAACCCAGCAAGTAGCCGAAGCTGTTGTGCAGCATCACCACGGCCATGATCAGCAGCCCGGATTCGGCAATCTTCGCCTGACTGGCCGCCACCACGGCGGTGACGATGATTACGATGCTGACCACCGACACCAGTGGCAACACTTCCACCGCGTGGCGCACCCTGTCGCCGAGCACGCGTTGCGCGACCACGCCGAGCACGATTGGCAGCAGCACCACTTGCAGGATCGACCAGAACAATTCCATGAACGATACCGGCAACCACGCCGACGCCAGCAGCCAGATCAGCGCCGGGGTCAGCAGCGGGGCGAGGAGGGTGGTGACGGCGGCAATCGCCACCGACAGCGCCAGATCGCCGCGTGCCAGCCAGGTCATGACGTTGGAAGAGGTGCCGCTTGGGCAGCAGCCGACCAGAATCACCCCGACCGCGATTTCCGGCGGCAGGTGGAAGATCTGGCAAAGCAACCACGCCACACCCGGCATGATCACGAAATGTGCGACCACGCCCAAAGCCACGCGCCACGGATGGCGGGCAACGGCGGCGAAGTCATCGAGTTTGAGGGTCAGGCCCATGCCGAACATCACCAGCCCCAGCAGCGGCACGATCGCGCCTTTGAGGCCGAGGAACCACGCTGGCTGCAGAAAGGCGATTACGGCGAAAATCAGAACCCAGTAAGCGAAGGTGTTGCCGACAAAGCGGCTCAGTGCAGCCAGTGCGCGCATGGCGTGTTCCTTATTATGTGAAAGCGTTAGGAAGCTAAGCATACGGTGCCAGCAAAAAGATCGCAGCCTTCGGCAGCTCCTACAGGAAAACACATTCCAAATGTAGGAGCTGCCGAAGGCTGCGATCTTTGCTTTTCAGGCACCCTCTATAAGAAGAAGGTGCGTGCAAGGGGTTTAGATCCCCTGCGGAGTCTCTTCACCGCCCAACGCTTCCACCAGCGCCGGCAGGAAGTCGCCAAAGGTCAGCATCATCAGGGTGAAGCTGGCGTCCAGTTGGCCCAGCGCCTCGTCACCACCGTCCTGTTCCGCCTGATCCTGCAGCAGGTCTTCGAACTTCAGGCGTTTGACGGTCATCTTGTCGTCGAGCATGAACGACAGTTTGTCCTGCCAGGCCAGCGACAACTGGGTGACCACTTTGCCAGTGCTCAGGTGCAACTGGATTTCTTCGCTGGTCAGGTCCTGACGCTTGCAACGCACGATGCCGCCGTCTTCGTGGGTGTCGCGCAGCTCGCATTCGTCCAGAACGAAGAAGTCCGGGGCCGCTTGCTGGGTGGTGACCCACTCGGTCATCACCGCGGTCGGCGCGGTTTTCACGGTCAGCGGACGCACGGGCAGGGTGCCTAGCACTTCACGCATTGTGGAGAGCAGGTCTTCGGCGCGTTTCGGGCTGGCCGAGTTGACCAGGATCAGGCCCTGTTTCGGCGCGATGGCAGCGAAAGTCGACGAGCGACGGATAAAGGCGCGCGGCAGGAACGCCTGGATGATTTCATCCTTGATCTGATCGCGTTCCTTCTTATAGACCTTGCGCATCTGCTCGGCTTCGATCTCTTCGACTTTCTCCTTGACCGCGTCGCGCACGACGCTGCCCGGCAGAATGCGTTCTTCTTTACGCGCAGCGATCAGCAGGAAGTCACCGCTGACGTGCACCAGTGGAGCATCTTCGCCCTTGCCGAATGGCGCGACGAAACCGTAGGTGGTCAACTCCTGGCTTGCACATGGACGCGCCAGTTTGGTGGCCAGTGCAGTTTCCAGCGCCTCGGCATCGACAGGCAGGTCTTGGGTCAGGCGATAGATAAGCAGGTTTTTGAACCACATGGGGTGAGTCTCTCCTTTATACAAAGGGGGGCATTATTGTCTTCGCCGGGTCATAGGCCAACCCTTCTCTAAGCCTTTGGAAGGCCTGAGAAAATTAATTAAAAAAGTGCTTGCCAGAGGTTGGGTCGCTCCGTAGAATGCGCGCCACACCGAAGCGAAGGGTGATTAGCTCAGCTGGGAGAGCGTCTGCCTTACAAGCAGAATGTCGGCGGTTCGATCCCGTCATCACCCACCATTCGTTTCAAGTGTTTAGCGCAGCGGTAGTTCAGTCGGTTAGAATACCGGCCTGTCACGCCGGGGGTCGCGGGTTCGAGTCCCGTCCGCTGCGCCATATTCGGTAACCTGGATCACTGAACGCCAGGTCACCACGGAAAAACCCGCTGAAGCGGGTTTTTTTCTGTCTCAAGTTTGTACCTTGTTCCATCGGGTTTGTGTCGTTTCACCGGTTTTCGGATTTTTTTGAAAAAAACTTCAATTAAATCAACACATTACGAAAACTTGTGGCATAATGCGCCCCGTAACGAAGCGAAGGGTGATTAGCTCAGCTGGGAGAGCGTCTGCCTTACAAGCAGAATGTCGGCGGTTCGATCCCGTCATCACCCACCATTCGTTTCAAGCGTTTCGCGCAGCGGTAGTTCAGTCGGTTAGAATACCGGCCTGTCACGCCGGGGGTCGCGGGTTCGAGTCCCGTCCGCTGCGCCATATTCGGTCACCTGGACCCACTGAACGCCAGGTCACCACAGAAAGCCCGCCTAGTGCGGGCTTTTTGCTGTCTGCGATTTGATAATTTCTGCAATGCCTCTGTGGTGAGGGGATTTATCCCCGATATCCTGCGCAGCAGGCCCAAAGTCTTCAAGCTGGGGCTGCTTCGCATCCCATCGGGGATAAATCCCCTCACCACAAATCATCTCCTCGTCTCCTCACTGTTCGGCATTGCGGCTATGTCGATAATCGCTTACCGCCTCATACACCGCTTTGCGCAAGCGGTTGATTCCGCCGATCGGCCGATGCGCCTCTATACCAAACCACGGATTGAACGACAGGTTGTCACACGCCAGATTCAAAGCCGGCGTGTCGAAGTCCTGCGCAGGCAGGGTGATCCGCGCCACGCTTTCAAACGCTGAATCCTGCTCGCGCCATTCGATACTGGTGTCCTCAATGGGCATGTACTTGTTCGCATCCTGACGCTGAATCTGCAGCACAAAACACGCCGGCACCCGATCCGTGGACAATTGCTGATTCAACGCACTGCGCAGGAAATTCGGCAGGTCGTGATTCTGCGGGGGCAGGGTGTAGGCCGGGCAGTTGTCCGGATCCGGCGCAACGCGAAACTTGGCATTGGCCTCGCCAAATTTGTAAGGCGATACCGAAAAGTAGGTGGTCGCGGTCGGGCTGTTCGGGGGTGGCGACAGGGTTGCCAGGGCGATGAACAAATGGCGGATCTGCCAGCTGCGTGGATCCCAGGCGGGGAAAAACGCCATGATCTTTTTGCCGTCAGCCTGAGCGGCCACATTCTGACGATACTCGGCGACATCGCTGACAAAGAAATTCGGGTGGCTGAACATCACAAAATCTTGCTCATGGCGTTCTTGACGGTCGCCGAGCAATGGTCTGCCAGGTACATCGAGCAGTTTGATGGCCATGCCCCGGGCGTCGCGGATGCCGTCGAACTGCGGATAGGCGTTGCCATTGGACAGGCGAATCATCGCCTGCCAGGTTTTGCCCGATTCGCTGAAAACCCCTTGGCGCAGCGCTGGTGTCAGTTCCGGCAGTACCGTCACTTCGGCTTTCACGCAACCATGGGCCTTGGCATGCGCGTCGCGCAGGTAACGCGTGCCTTCGCGGTGTTGATCGACAATGCGTACGGCGGTCTGGATCACGTCTTGGGTCATCGCCGCTTCACCGACGGGAATCTGTTCCTGCGCCGACACCGGGCCGCGGTGTTGCCAGGCGAACCATGCGCAGGCAAAGGCCCAGCCCAGCAGACCGATCACCAATAAAGCCAGCAGGGTTTTGCCCAGCAGTCGTCCCAGCCACAGCCAGATGCGGGCGAGAAGGGATGGTTTTTTATACGAGTTGATCA
This sequence comes from Pseudomonas sp. LF020, assembly GCF_053456425.1. NCBI lineage: Bacteria > Pseudomonadati > Pseudomonadota > Gammaproteobacteria > Pseudomonadales > Pseudomonadaceae > Pseudomonas > Pseudomonas sp. LF020. Next base: position 480,196 of record NZ_JBRFIX010000005.1, on the reverse strand, counting down.
TCATGGCAATTGCGCCTCCAGCGGTCCGCCCAGCACTTTCAGGTACTCCAGCAAGGCCCAGCGTTCTTCTGGTTGCAGCAGTCGACCGATCACGCCATTACCCCGTTCGCCAGCGCGGAACTCATGGCCGCTGTTGTGGTTGCCGGTGATCCGCGTGTCGAACAAAAAGCCGTTGGTGAAGGCTTCGGTGCGATAGCCCAGATGGCGCGGGTCGTATTCGAACGTGCCTTTATAGAAGGTGGTGGCGCGTTCATCCTGCGGCGACAGCAACTGATAAAGGCTCGGCACCGAACCGTTGTGCAGAAACGGCGCGGTGGCCCAGACACCGGCCAATGGCCTGGCCTTGTAGGCAAGTTTTTCGCGTACGCCGATCGGCAGGCCGAAACCATCGAGTTGCGGTTTCTCCTGCGCGGTGACGCCAGCCTCGCGATAGGCACGGTTTTCGACGAACGCGGTGACATAGGCCAGGCCCTTGGCCACCGATAGCTGGCTCAGATCCAGTGGTTCGGTGGGCTTCGGATGCAGTTTCACATCCATCTGCTCCAGTTCCTTCAGGTTCCACTGCAGCGGCGTCAGGTCGAAACGGTGGTTGGCAATCTTGGTTGCGGCATTCGGATCGGTGCCGATCACCTCCACTGGCAACATGTGCAAGTGCTGCACCCAGCGCTCGCCCTCCTGAGTCTGGCGTGGCACGTGGCAACCGGCGCAGTTTTCGGCAAACAGCGCTCGCCCCTTGGCGGCCAGCGGTTTGTCGATAGCACCCAGCACATCCTCCGGCCAGGCGGGTGGTTGCAGGCGTTGCAGGGTTTCTTCGATCTTGTGCAGATCACGCACGCGCACACTCGACGCATAACGCGCGTCGCCTTGCAGTGGCTGGCCGTTGCTGTCGAAGAAATTCAACGTGGCGCCGACGCCCAGTGCCTCGCCAATGTTGCGCGCCATCGGTTGCTGCGCCGAGCCGTTCCATTGCACCCAGTCGAAGGTCCACATGTCCCACAGCTGCGGGTAGTCCACCGGGGCGTCGGCCACGCGGTAGTTGCTGGGGGAGATCGCGTCGCCGAAGGTGGCGTTGGCGATGCGGCCGAAGGCATCGGTGCGTCCCGGGCCTTCCTCGGTCGGGTAGAGGCCGCGATGAGTGTCGTTCCAGGCGACTTTGAGGAAGGTGTTCAGCGACTCCTTGAAGTCCTTGCGCAGTTGCTCGTGGCGCAGGTCGTAGTCGTTGCCCAGCACAGTGCGAGCGAAACGTTCGAACTTCCACGGGTTGTAGTAGGTCGAGGTCAGACTGGCGACCAATGCCTGTCCGAAACTGCCACCGCGCAAGGTAGGAACGCTGGAAGGCAAGACATGTTGCGCCGAACCGCCGTCAATCCGCACGGCCTGGCCGTTGAAGCGCAATTCGCCGGTGTGGCAGGCGGCGCAGGTGATATCGAGATATTGCTCGGTGCCACCGGGATTCGCGTGGCGGGCAAAGCCGACCGGCAGGTTGCCGGGGTTGTTCGGCGTGGCTTTCTGCTGTGGATCGACCAGAAAACCGAAGCGTGCGAGGTATTCCGGGGACGCGAAACGCTGCTGTGAGAAGGGCAGCTCCAGCGCTTCAAACCATTCATAGCGCAGGCCTTTGACCTGCGTGCCCTGCGGCGTGAAGTAGTAGATCTGACGTTGTTCCTCACTCCACTGCTGCAGGTAATGCACCTGTTGGGCCGGGGTATGGAAGGGCAGTTTCGGGTTGGCGACGTAGTACAGAATCACGGCCAGGACCAAGCCCAGCAGTACCACGATCAGAGTCAGCACACGGAATAAGAGGCGCAAGATAAACATCCTTGTCGAGTTGTTGCGCTGTTATGCCTCAGCTGTTGCAGGTGCGGCAAGTGGCCATTACGCCAACAGTCGTAGGAAGTCCCACCAGTCCTTGTCAGCTCCAGATGACAGAAGCTTCATCGTCCCTTGGCCCGAATGCGTTTTAATCCCTGAACTTATCAGACATTTCCTGCTCTCATGCCGGTAGCCATTGGTCGTGGCGGCCTGATAAGCTCGCGGCTTTACTCGATTGCCCTTTCGGCGCATGAACAAGGAAATAGCATGAAACAGCATCGGTTGGCGGCGGCGGTAGCCCTGGTTAGCCTGGTCCTCGCGGGTTGTGATTCGCAGACCAGCGTAGAGCTGAAAACCCCGGCGCAAAAAGCTTCCTACGGTATCGGCCTGAACATGGGCAAGAGCCTTGCTCAGGAAGGCATGGATGATCTGGACTCCAAAGCGGTAGCCCAGGGCATCGAAGATGCCGTCGGCAAGAAAGAACAGAAGCTGAAAGATGAAGAACTGGTCGAAGCCTTCGCCGCACTGCAAAAGCGTGCTGAAGAGCGCATGGCCAAGATGAGCGAAGAGTCGGCAGCTGCCGGCAAGAAATTCCTCGAAGAAAACGGCAAGAAGCCTGGTGTCACCACCACTGCTTCCGGTCTGCAGTACGAAGTGGTCAAGAAAGCCGACGGCCCACAGCCCAAGCCTACCGACGTAGTGACTGTTCACTACACTGGCAAGCTGACCAACGGCACCGTGTTCGACAGCTCGGTTGAACGTGGCAGCCCGATCGATCTGCCGGTCAGCGGCGTGATCCCGGGTTGGGTTGAAGGTCTGCAACTGATGCACGTTGGCGAGAAGTACAAACTGTACATCCCTAGCGATCTGGCTTACGGCGCGCAATCGCCAAGCCCGGCAATCCCGGCCAACTCGGTTCTGGTCTTCGACCTGGAACTGCTGGCCATCAAGGATCCAGCCAAAGAAGACGCTGCCGCCAAGTAATCGGCTGTAGCTTCGAAGACAACGCCTCGCTTATGCGGGGCGTTGTTGCATCTGGACGATGCTGGCGGTAAACAGAGCGAACGGATGGCGCTAACAGCAGTCCTAGAGTTTGAGGCTGCCAGCGCTAGACGCCCTGAGCCGCCAAGTCAATGAAATATTGGGGTTTTTTATGTGAGTAAAAAACGCCCGATCTGAGCGCGGCCCTTATAAAACGGGGCTTTCAGCGCTGAAATGCAGCTCTGTTCACAAGGTTATCCACAATTTGTGTGGATAACATTTCAACGGGAGAAATAGATGAAAGCGCCGTGGAATTTCGCCCGATTTCTGCCCCTCGCCGGTCGATTGCTGGCGCGTGGTCGTCTGCCGACCCTGTTGTTCGCCGTGGCGAGCAAAGGAGCGGCGCAAGGCAATCGGCTTGGCAAACTCAAGGATGATCTGCGTTTGCTGCAGGCGTTGTGTCTGGCTTACTGGCGTGGCGAATACCGGACAATCAGCCCGAAAGCTATCGTCTCGGTGGTGGCGGGTCTGATGTACTTCCTCAGCCCGGTGGATGCGATTCCGGATTTCATCCCTGTGTTCGGTATGCTCGATGACATCGCCGTTCTGGCCTGGCTGATGAAAACCCTCGATGATGAGCTCAATGCTTTTCGGCTCTGGCGCAACCGGCAGCAGCCGGAAAAACTTGCGGTGGTCGAACGTCTGCCCGACACCCCCGAGCAACTTCAGCTTCAGGGCCCGAAAAAGCCCTGATTCACTCCCCCTGCAGACAGATAGATACCCCCCGCGACCTTGGCCGCTGTTAGGATTACACTTCTAGGGAAAAGTGCCGACTCGCTAAGTGTTGTTGTCCTACGGGGTAGTCATGGATATTCAGATAATTGCACGCGATGGCGAACCCGAGTATGCGGTTCTGCCATGGGTCCAGTATCAGGCTCTACTGAAAGCAGCAGGCATCAATGAAACACCGCAGCAGCAGGCGCCAACGCCCGCTGTCGCAACGCCGGACCCGATTCTTCCAGGTCTGGATCAACTACGCAGTTTGCGCGAAGGGAAGGGTATCGCCATTGAGGCGCTAGCCCGCACGGTAGGCATCAGCCCGTCTTATCTGGCCATGATCGAAAGTGGCGAGCGTCAGCCTGACGCCGCGATTCGCCGCAGCCTGGCCTGGGAACTGACGGTGCCCGGTTGGAGGGATGAATCGTGAGCGTACGCATCAGTCGTCAACATTGGGACGGATTGCTGGGGGAGCTGGATCAGGCGCGCAGGCAGCGCCATCTGTTGACCTATCGAGCCTTGCTCGAACGTTTGCAACTGCCGACGCCGGCGATGCAGACGCTGACCGCGGCACTTGAGCATCTGGCCGCACTGGATGCCAAGGCCGAGCAGCCATTGCGCAGTTCGCTGGTGATCAGCCAGGGTGCCAGCCGTTTGCCACGTACCGGTTTTTTTGAGTGTGTCGAACGTCTGGGGCGCTTTTCCGGGCCATCCGATGGTGTCGCGGCTGCCTCCTGGCATGCGTCGGAAGTGGTCAGGGTGTTCGAATACGAGTACCCGGAATCGGCGGAGGCCTGAGTGTTCTTGCGACTCAAGGCGTCGGCAAATTACTGGTTGGCCCGTAGGCTGTTTCACTGGTCGTGGTTTGTCCGCCAGCCCAGAGGCTGGCGCTGGCTCGAAGGGCAGTTTGCGCGCATGGCCAATCTCGGCGATGTCCGCGCGCAAAGCTTTTATGGGCACATTCTGACGTTTCGCGGGGTTGGCCTGGGTGCCCGCGAAGAGGGTGTGCGGCTGTTGCGTCTGGCGGCGCTCGCCGGTGATGGCAAAGCGGCTTATCAGGTCGGCGTGATCAGCTTGGCCGGTACGCCGAGCAAAGCGCCGGATCCGGCCGAAGCGGCACGCTGGTGGACGCTGGCGGCCAAGGCCGGTCACCCGTTGGCCGAGCTCAAACTCAAAGAGTTGAGCGCTCGGGATTAAACCCGGTAAATCATTTTGTATCGCTCGATAAACGTGGCGTGAGGGAAACTTCACGCCACGTTTGCGTTTATCGCCATACGTTTTGTAGTAATTAGTCTTTTGCAGATTAGTCCTACAGTAAACGCCTACTCGCCTGACTTCTTTCATGATTGATCCCCCGCAAAGTCCCCGCGCCTAATTTTTGCGCGAGGGAACGCTCATGTTTGACCCGGTTTTTCATTCCACCCCGCATCGTCGCGTGCGCTGATGGAAGCCGTCAGCCGTATCGAGCAGGAACTCGACAGCTTCCCTGACACCCTCAACCTCTATCGCCAGCAGCTTGAACATTGGTTCAGCAAGGCGGCCGACCAGGTCAGCCACGCGGCGGATCTGCCGTCGCTGATGGGCATGGAGCGGGTCATCCGCTTCGGCGATCGCCTCACCGCGGTCAGCACGGGCGACAGTGAGTTTTCCTCCAGCGTCGTGCAGTGCCCGGAAAGCGGGGTGCTGGCGATCGAGAGCAAATTCGAGTCGGTGTACGACATTCCGCTGGGCGGCATCGTGGTGGATGTGGTGGCGGTGGGTGATGGCCAAATCTCCCCCGTCGCACTTGATGCGCAAGGCCGGGGAACATTCACCGGTACGCCAGGCAAGTTCTATCGCGTGCAGGTGCACAGCGACGTTACCCCGGAGCAGATCGAGGCGCTGTTCCAGTCCTACGACGGCTTGACTGGCGAGCTGGATGGCTGGCTGCGCAGCGAATGGCAGGAGTTCAAGCCGCAGTGGTCGCAGTCGGTGGCGACGGCGGCGGGTAACGGCATGCTCGCCGGGAGTTGGGCGGCGATTGAGGGGGTGTGGGACAGCATCGGCATGCTGTCGGAGATTCTGCAGGACCCCGGCAAGTTTGCTGAGCGATTGGGGCGTGGTGCGGAGGATCTGATCGAGCTGGCGAAAACCGCTCCGGATGTGATGCAGAAATTGCAGCTGCTGGTCAGCGATGAAGCGGCGCTGTGTTTGCTGCTGCGCAGTGCGAGTCTCTGGCTGGAGATGCTGCCACCCAGCCAGATCGCCGGCAAAACCGCAGAAACGGCGTCGATGATGATCGTGCAGGTGCTGATCGATGTGCTGATCGGCGTTGTGTTGACATTCGTCGGGGCCGGCGCCGGGATCGCTTATCTGACGCTACGCCTGGCGGATCGCGCCGCCCAGATTCTTTCGGTTGTGAAGCGCCTGGTCAAGTCGATTTTCGGCATCGTCAACACGTTCATCCATTACGTCGACCAGTACAAAACTGTCGCCGCGCGGGGCATTGCCGCCGGAGTGAAAAAGGGCCGCATGCAACTGCGCTGGGATGCGAAACGCAATGCCGCTCTGAAGAAAAACGAGCATCACGATAACGCCCCCGATCAAGCGAAAAACCCCAACGGTGACAGCGCCGATTGCGCGCCGCTGACCTGTACCAACGGCTGTCCGGTGTCGATGGTCACTGGCGAAGAACTGCTGACCCTGACCGACGGCACGCTCGATGGCTTGTTGCCGTTCGAGTTCACCCGCTTGTACCGCACCAGCGCGGTGGAGATCGATGTCGGGCTGGGGTTTGGCTGGAGCCATTCACTGGCGCATCGGCTGGAGTTCGATGGCGATGCGGTGGTCTGGGTCGATCACGAGAACCGCCGCACGCGGTTTCCGTTGCCCGGTGTTGAGCGGCCGGCGATTCACAACAGCCTGTCGCGGGCGGCGATTTTTCTCGGGGATGAACCGGAAGAACTGATTCTCGCGCTGGCGGGGGATGTGGCGCGGTTTTATCACTTTCGCGCCGGGCGGTTGGTGGCAATCAGTGATGCGTATGGCAATCGGCTGACGGTGCATCGCGATTTTTCCGAGCGTGTGCAGCGCCTGGATAACGGGGCCGGGCGGTCGTTGTTGTTGCGCTATGACCGGGCGCATCTGGCCGCGGTTGATTACCAGGTGCTTGAGGCTGATGGCTGGCGCACCGAGCAAACGCTGGTCAGTTATTGCTACGACGCCCGTCAGCGGTTGTTGGCTGCGACCAACGCGGTCGGTGACAGCGAGCGTTACGACTACGACGATCAGCACGTCATCCTGCAGCGGCAACTGACCGGCGGCGCGAGCTTTTTCTGGGAATGGGAACGCTCGGGCAAGTCGGCGCGTTGCGTGCGCCATTGGGCCTCGTTCGCGCAGATGAACACGCGGTATGTCTGGGACGACGACGGTCGTGTCACGGTGCATTACGTCGATGGCACCGAAGAAACCTACGTCCACGATGACAGCGCACGGCTGGTGCGCAAGGTCGAGGCCGATGGCGGTGAGCACCTCAAGGCTTATGACGATCAGGGTCGACTGATCGCCGAGCAGGATCCGCTGGGCGCGGTCACCGAGTATCGCTACGACGACGTCGGACGGCTGATTGCGCTGCTTCCGCCGGACGATGAGCCAACGTCCTACGAGTATCGCAACGGTTTCCTGCACAGCCGTTCTCGCGGCGAGGCGGTGTGGACGTTTCGGCGCAACGCCGAGGGCGATGTCACCGAGGCCGTGGATCCCGATGGTCAAGTTACCCATTACTACTACGACACGCGCGGGCAGTTGCTGTCGATCCGCTATCCGGACAGCAGCCGGCACAAGTTGTTGTGGAATGACCTCGGCCAACTGACCGAGGAAACCCTGCCCGACGGTGGTGTGCGGCGCTTTTCCTACGATGCGCTGGGGCGACGGACGACCACTTGCGACGAACACGGTGCGATCACTCGCCAGCAGTGGGACGCCGTTGGCCGACTGGTACAGACGACCTTTCCTACGGGGGCTACCCGCGCTTATAGCTACGGCGCCTACGGCCAGGTCACTGCCGAGCGCGACGAACTCGGGCACATCACCCGCTACGAGTATGACGACGACCTGCATCTGGTCTCGCGCAAGATCAATCCCGATGGCACGCGGGTGCAGTATCGCTACGACCATGCGCAGTTGTTGCTCACGGAAATCGAGAACGAGTCCGGGGAAAAATATCACCTGGACTACACGCCGAGCGGATTGATCCGACAGGAAACCGGCTTCGACGGCCGGCGCACCGCCTACGCCTACGACCGCAACGGGCACCTGCTGGAGAAGACCGAGTTCGGCGATGACGGCTCGACGCTGGTCACCGCCTACGCGCGTGATGCGGCCGGGCGTCTGCTGCTCAAGACCCTGCCCGACGGGGTGCAGGTGGCTTACCGCTACGACCGCCTGGGCCGTTTGACCGGGGTCGATGACGGCCAGCAACATCCGCTGGCCTTTGAATACGACCGGCAGGATCGGCTGATCACCGAGCACCAGGGCTGGGGCACCCTGCGTTATGCCTATGACGCCTGCGGCCAGCTCAAACGCCAGCGTCTGCCGGACAACAGCAAGCTCGATTTCCACTACGCCAAGGGCGGCGCGCTGACCGCCATCGATCTTAATGGCACGCGGCTGAGCAGCCACGTCTACCAATCCGGTCGCGAACAACAACGGCAACAGGGCCTGCTGCGCAGCGACTATGCCTACGATGATCAGGGCCGTTTGTTGGCCCACGCTGTAGGCCATCAGCACGACTCGCTGTATCGCCGCGATTATGCCTACAGCGCCAACGGCAATCTTGAGCACATTGCCGACAGCCGCCACGGCCAGCGCACCTATGGCTATGACGCCCTCGACCGCTTGATCCGCGTCCGTCACTCGCGCGACGAACTGCCGGAATCCTTCGCCCACGATCCGGCCGGCAACCTGCTGATGCAGGACCGCCCCGGCCCCACGCGGATCAAGGGCAACCGCCTGCTGATGCAGGGCGACCGCCATTACGACTACGACGCCTTCGGCAACCTGATCCGAGAACGTCGTGGCCGCGATCAACTTCTGATCACCGAATACCGCTACGACTGCCAGCACCGCCTGATCGGCCTGACCCGCCCCGACGGCCAAACCGCGTCCTACCAATACGACGCCTTCGGCCGACGCATCCGCAAAACCGTCGACGGCCAGACCACCGAATTTTTCTGGCAAGGCGACCACCTCGTCGCCGAAAGCAGCAAAACCCGCCACCGCAGCTACGTCTACGAACCCGGCACTTTCCGTCCCCTGGCGCTGCTCGACGGCAAAGGCCCGAAACGCGCCTGCCCGTTCTACTACCAACTCGACCACCTCGGAACCCCGCAGGAACTCACCGATTACAGCGGCGAAATCGTCTGGTCGGCGCAATACGACGCCTACGGCAAGGTCGCGGCGATCACTCTGGCCGGCGAGGACTACCTGGACCAGCCGCTGCGCTTTCAGGGGCAGTATTTCGATGCGGAAAGCGGGCTGCATTACAACCGGCATCGGTATTACGACCCGCGGCTGGGGCGGTATCTGACGCCGGATCCCATCAAGTTGGCGGGTGGGTTGAATCAGTACCAGTACGTGCCGAATCCGACGGGGTGGGTGGATCCGTTGGGGTTGAGCTCCAATTGTCCGCCGCCGAAGAAACCGGGTTGTACGGTGCCGGGTGATGTAAATGGCGCTAAGGTTGATGAGGGTGAGCCAGCGCTGCCGAAGATGACGGCGCAAGAGCGGAGGGCGAGGGTTGATGAACTAGCCGAGGAAAATGCAAAGCGGCGTGTTAGTGAGTATGAAAAAATTTATGACATGCACACTGTGAAAAAACATAGTTCGGAAATTTCTGATCCAGCTCTCAAACAGCGAGCGATCAATGGAGCGGATCCTCATACCGGTGAGGTCCCGAAAGGTGCCAAAGGTAATCCAAGCTCTCAGTTTCATAGCTGGCGCATGCATTTGGGTGCCTTGAATAAAGCGATGACGAAGGATAAAAACGGTTTGATTCGGCATACAGGAAAGGATCAGAAGAAAAATCCAATAGTTAGGTTGGAACTGCCTGGAGCTGGGCGCGGTTACAGACCCAATAAAAAAGATTCACAAAATCCGGGGCTTAATGAGGATATGAATTGGTTTGAGTTTAAATTCGACAAAGTGAATACGCAGGAGCCTTTTACGGGCTTCCCCGCGGAGGGAAAATGATGCTGAAAGACCCATTTTTAAATGAACGCTTCGAACCTGACTTAATGTGGTTTGTTGGGATATTTGATGTTTATGATAGAGAGGAGACCAAGGGTGTAGAACTCGAGGCTTATGATCCGAATGATCAAGCTGATAGAAGTATGCTAATAAAAAAGTATTGCTTGAATCAGCCTTATCTATCACATAGGCATAAATTGGTTCTCATTGAAAATCTAGAGGCGGTGCTTAAGGATCCAAACTTCGATTTTCAAGCTATATTTGAAATAGATGAATGCGAGACAAACAGTTGGCCGCGTGAGGAATGGTATTCATTAGAAAGTCCACGTGGGTTTTTTCAAGATGTCTATCAGCTAGCGACAGAAATCTGGAAAGAGGATCTGTTGATGGCTGCAAGTGAAGATAAATCGGCTTGGTAAACTAAAAATCAAGTCAACGTTGTACGCTAAGTTGCAATCGATGTAGATCGGCAGAGGCGAGACTATCAATCAGATGCACGCTATACCCCGGAACATTCTTAGCATGATGCTTCGCCTGCGAAGCCATTTCCGCAAGTTGATTGGCGTCCAGTTGTGCGCAGGCTTCGGGGTGCAGGTGGACCACGCCAATCGATAGCGACAGCAGCGGAAACTCTTGACGAATGCCTTGCCGATTCGGGGCAATGAAGCAGCCAGCTTCAAGATGCTCAGGGCGATAGAAGCGCCGGCATTGGCTCTGGAAGTCGTCGAGCAGTTGATTGAGGCGTTTGCGCCAGTCCTCCGGGCCGAGGACGAGGAGGAAGTCGTCGCCGCCGATGTGGCCGACGAAGTCGCGGGATGGGTCGACGCGTTCGTTCAGGCATTGCGCCAGGCACAGCAGAACTTCGTCACCACGGCCGTAGCCGTAGATGTCGTTGAAGGGTTTGAAGCTGTCGATGTCGACGTAGCAGATGATCGATTCGCGGCCCTGTTGCAGCAGGCGGGTCAGGCATTGCTGGATCGGCACGTTGCCGGGCAGCAGGGTCAGCGGGTTGGCGTAGCGCGCCTGCTGGATTTTCAGTTCGGTGATCAGTTTGAGTACATCGATCACCCGACCGAGGCCGAGATAACCGCCGTTGAGGGTGATGATGAAATCTTCTTCGATGCGCTGCCGGGCGCGACTGGTGATCAGGCGGCTGACCTGTTGCAGCGACTGGCTCATTTCCACGGCGAGGAAGTCGTCGTTCATCAGGCGGCTGATCGGTTTGCGTGCGAACAGGTCGGTGGCGAACGGTTTGAGCAGCGCGTCGGACAACGAATGGCGATGGACGATGCCGCACGGCTGGCCCTGTTCGTCGAGCACCGCCAGTGAGTTCAGATTGGCTTGGCGGCGGAAGGCCTCCAACACCGTGGCGGTCGGTGTGTCGCGATGCACCGCGGGTTGCTCGTTGAGCAGGGCGCTGAGGTCGCTGCCTTCGTCGTTCAACGCCACGGTGCTGCTGTCGTGTTTCGGCATCAGGGCCCGCGCATCGCGGGGTGGATGTTCCTGAGGACGGCCGAGCAGGTAACCCTGCACCAGATCGACGCCCATCTCGGTCAGCACCGCCAGTTCTTCCGGCAACTCTATGCCCTCGGCAATCACCTGCGCCCGCGAGGCCTTGGCGATTTGCAGGATCGAGCCGACGAACTCGCGTTTCAGCGCATCCTGATGAATGCCGTCGATGAAGTGCCGGTCGATCTTCACGTAATCCGGGCGCAGCTCCGACCACAGACGCAAGCTCGAATAACCGGCACCCAAGTCATCCAGCGCAATCGAAAAGCCCATCGCGCGGTAGTGATGCAGCGCGGTCTGCAGCAACTGGAAATCGTCGATCGGCGTCTGTTCGGTGAGTTCGATCACCACCTGGCTGGGTGGAATGCCGAAGTCCTGCAACAGTTGCAGAGTCCGTCCCGGTTGGTGCGCGGCTTCGAGCAGGGACTCCGGGGATACGTTGAGAAACAGCTTGCCCGGCAGTTGCTGTTCGTTGAAACGACGGCAGGCAGACTGGCGGCAGGCAATTTCCAGTTCACTCAAGCGGCCGGCTTGACGCGCCACGGCGAACAACGCGATAGGCGAGTGCAGAGGGCTGTTGGACGGGCCGCGGGTGAGGGCTTCGTAGCCGAGAATGCGACGCTCGGAGAGACAGATGATCGGCTGGAACAGACTGTGCAAACCGCTTTGAGTCAGGATCGAGCTCAAGGCACTCAGCTGTTCGGTCGTGGTCATGGCAATCTCTGGCGATAAAAAAAGGACTGGGAGCGTTCTCGATGAAGAGAGCCGCTCCCAGTCCTTTATTGCACGACAGAATGATGACTGTTTGATGACGATCCGGGGAGCGTCAGCACTAAATTGCCATCATCTTACTTCTTGGCCACCTGATTGCTCAGCTTCAGGTAATCCAGCAGGACGCGCCCGGTCTCGCTCAGGTAGGCGTCGTCCTCTGGTTTGACCTTGTCCGGCTCGGCCGCCGCAAGTGCGTCGTCGTCTTCTTTCTTCAGCTCTTTGAGCGGCTCTTCGCCTTTGGCTTTGCGACGGATGTTTTCCATCGCCAGTTGCTTGGCATCGATGTCCGCGTGCTGGGCACGGCGTTCGGCTTCGTTGAGGCTGACGGTTTTCTCTTCCATCAGCTTCTGCGCCAGGGCCAGCTTGTCGCGGATGAACACGAACTCGGCATCCTTGGAGCTGCGTGCGTCATGCTCGGATTTGAGCTGCGCCAGGTACGGTTTGAACGGATCGACCGCAGGCTTGATCGCCGCCTTGATGGTGTCCCACGGCATGGCTTCCGGCAGGGCGCTCTCGCCGATTTCCTTGGTGTCGATGATTGACGGGTAGTCGATGTCCGGCAGTACGCCCTGATGCTGGGTGCTCTGCCCGGAAACCCGGTAGAACTTGGCCAGGGTCAGTTTCAGCTCGCCATGGTTCAGCGGCTGAATGGTCTGCACGGTGCCTTTGCCAAAGGTCTGGCCACCGATGATCAATGCGCGATGGTAGTCCTGCATGGCGCCGGCGAAAATCTCCGAAGCCGAGGCGGACAGGCGGTTGACCAGCAGGGCCATCGGGCCTTTGTAGAACGCGCCCGGGTTTTCATCTTCAAGCACGTCGACGCGGCCATCGGCGTTACGCACGAGGACGGTCGGGCCCTTGTCGATGAACAGGCTGGTCAGCTCGGTGGCTTCCTGCAGGGACCCGCCGCCGTTGTTGCGCAGGTCGATGACCACGCCGTCGACTTTCTCTTTCTGCAGTTCGGTCAGCAGTTTCTTGACGTCACGGGTGGTGCTCTTGTAGTCCGGATCACCGGCACGGAACGCCTTGAAGTCGAGGTAGAAGGCCGGGATCTCGATGATGCCGAGCTTGTAGTCCTTGCCGTCCTGTTTCAGGTTCAGCACGGATTTTTTCACCGCCTGGTCTTCAAGCTTCACTGCTTCACGGGTGATCGGCACGATCTTGCTGGTCTGGTCATTCGGCGCATTACTGGCCGGAATCACTTCCAGGCGCACCACGGTGCCTTTCGGGCCGCGGATCAGCTTGACCACTTCGTCGAGGCGCCAGCCCACCACATCGACCATCTCTTTGTTGCCCTGGGCAACGCCGATGATCTTGTCGGCCGGTGCGACCTGCTTGGTCTTGTCGGCCGGACCTGCCGGCACCAGACGCACGACTTTCACTTGATCGTTGTCGCTCTGCAACACGGCGCCGATGCCCTCGAGGGACAGGCTCATGTTGATGTCGAAGTTCTCCGCGTTATCCGGCGACAGATAGTTGGTGTGCGGGTCGTAGGACATGGCGAAGGTGTTGATGTACGCCTGGAAGATGTCTTCCGCGCGGGTCTGGTCCAGACGCGCCAGCTGGTTCTTGTAGCGCTTGGTCAGGGTTTCCTGGATCTGCTTGGAATCCTTGCCGGCAATCTTCTGCCGCAGCACTTCGTCCTTGACGCGTTTGCGCCACAAGTCGTCGAGTTCAGCGGTGGATTTGAGCCAAGGGGCGTCCTTGCGATCGATCAGCAGGGTCTCCTTGGTAGTGAAGTCCATCTTGTCGACGCCCTTGTTCAGCTCCGCAATGGCGAAGTCCAGACGCGCCTTGACGCGGTCCAGATAGCGCTTGTAGATGGTGAACCCGGCGTTGAGGTCGCCGCTTTTGAGGAAGTCGTCGAACTGGGACTTCCACTTGTCGAATTCGGCGATGTCGCTGGCCATGAAGTAGCTGCGCGACGGGTCCAGCAGCTTGATGTAGCTGTCGTAGATGATCACCGAGCGCGCATCGTCGAGCGGCGGCTTGCTGTAGTGGTGACGCTTGAGCAACTCGACGACGTTGAGACTGGCGATCACTTCGTCGCGGTCAGGCTGCAAGTTGTCCCAGCTGTTGGCTGCGAATGTTTTGCCCGACATCGGCAACAGGCCGATACCGATGAAAAGAGCGAGGGCGGTGCTGGGGAGCAAATGCTTCATGCTGATTCGACGCGGGGACAATTGATAACGCATATTAGGCCGTCTTTGAAGTCGCCGGTTCTACGAGAGCCGGTCGCATAATGCAAAAAGCCCGGCGCTACAGCTTCGGGCTCAGTCCAGACTCACTATGGAGGCACTGTGAAGGCATTGCAAGGCGTTGAAGGTCAAGTGGCATGGCTTGAAGAGCCGAGTCCGGCATGTGATGCAGGACAAGTGCGCATTCGCGTGGCGGCGGCGGGCCTGAATCGCGCCGATTTATTACAGAAAGCCGGGCTTTATCCACCACCGCCCGGTGCCAGTCAGGTGCTCGGTCTTGAGTGTTCCGGGGTGATCAGCGAGGTCGGCGCCGGTTCGTCCTGGCAGGTCGGCGACCGCGTCTGCGCCTTGTTGGCCGGGGGCGGGATGGCTGAAGAAGTGGTCGTCGACGGACGGCACGTGCTGCCGGTGCCCGAGGGCGTTTCGTTGATCGAGGCCGCGGCATTACCCGAGGTTTATGCAACGGTCTGGCTGAACGTGTTTCAACTGGCGGCGCTGAAACCCGGCGAAAAGGTTCTCCTGCACGCCGGTGCCAGTGGAATTGGTTCAGCCGCCATTCAGCTGTGCAAGGCGTTCGGCAATCCCTCTTGGGTCAGCGTTGGTTCGGCCGAGCGCTTGGCCTACTGTGAGGCACTGGGCGCCCAGGGCGGCGTGATACGCAGCGATGATCTGGAGAGCCTGCGCGACTTCGGGCCGTTTGACGTGATTCTTGATCCGGTGGGCGGCAATTATGCGGCGCTCAACCTCAAGCTGACGGCGCTGGACGGACGCTGGGTACTGATCGGCCTGATGGGCGGGCGTGAGGCGAAACTGGACCTGGCGCAGGTGCTGGGCAAGCGCGTGCAGTTGCTCGGCTCGACGTTGCGCAGTCGCGACGATCAGTTCAAGGCCGACCTGCTCAGTGACCTGGGACAGCATGTGTGGCCGCTGTTTGCCGAAGGACGGTTGAGCCCGCAACTGGCGAAAACCTTTGCGGTGAAGGATGCCGAAGCGGCGTTTGCCGAGCTGGCGAGCAATACGGTGGCGGGGAAGGTGGTATTGGTGATTGACGACAGCCTGAGCTGATTGGAAGGGCAAGATCAAAAGATCGCAGCCTGCGGCAGCTCCTACAGTGGGAGGGTGTACACCCTGTAGGAGCTGCCGCAGGCTGCGATCTTTGTTTTTACTTCCAGAGATGGATCGGCCAGCCGGCTTTTTCGGCGTGCTCCAGCAGTACCGGATCCGGATTCACCACGTGCGGGAAATCCACCTTCAGCAGCAACGGCAAGTCATTGCGTGAGTCGGAATAGAAGCTCGCGCCTTCCAGATTCTCTTCTTCGGCATCCAGCCATTCCAGCAAGCGAGTGATCTTGCCTTCGCGGTAGGTCAGCGTGCCGACGGTCTGGCCCGTGTAAACACCGTGCGCGACTTCCAGTTCGATGCCGAGAATTTCGTCGATGCCCAGGCGCTCGGCGATCGGTTTGACCAGGTGCGTGCCGGAAGCCGAGATCACCAGAATCCGGTCACCGGCCTTGCGGTGGGCGGCGATGGTTTTGGTCGCGTCGCTGAAGATGATCGGTTCGATGAAGTCTTCGACCCACGGGCCGACCAGATGCTCGACCTCTTCCGGGGTACGGCCGATCATCGGCTCCAGGCTGAACGCCATGAATTCTTCCATGCGCAATTTGCCATGGCTGTAGGCGTCCATCAGTTCGTTGTTCTTGCGCATGAACGACTCGGGATCGACCCAGCCCAGGCGCCCCATCTGCTCGCTCCAGAGGGTGGCGCAGTCGCCGTGGATCAGGGTTTCGTCCAGATCAAAAATTGCCAGGGCCATCAGTGCAGTTCTCTCTTCAACGTCAGCAAAGTCATCAGGCTACCTCACACAGGGCCGTCGGATCGATGGAAAGCGCCAGACGCTGACCGTCGGGATGCAGATCCGCCGCCGAGCGGTTGAGCACGTCCACCACCAGTTCCACGCCGCGCGCTTCGACCCGGTAGCGGATCACGTTGCCGAGCAGGCTGTGGCTGCGGATCTGCGCGTCGAGTTCGCCATTGAGGCTCAGCTCGATGGCTTCCGGGCGAATCGCGATGCGGTGGTTGATCGGCCGTTGCAGCAGCTTCGAGGCGCTGTCGGCGTCGAGCAGGTTGTAGTTGCCGATGAAGCCCGCAGCGAACAGATCCACCGGCGCGGTGTAGAGGGTTTCGGCATCGCCGCTCTGCACGATCTTCCCCTGGTTCATCAGGAAAATCCGGTCGGACATGGTCAGCGCTTCCTCCTGATCGTGGGTGACGAAAATCGTGGTCAGACCGAGTTCGCGCTGGATCTGCCGGATCTGCTCGCGCAGGTGTTTGCGAATCCGCGCATCCAGCGCCGACAGCGGTTCATCCAGCAGCAGTAAGCGTGGGCGAGTCACCAGCGAGCGGGCGAGGGCCACGCGCTGGCACTGACCGCCGGAGAGCTGGTGCGGATAACGGCTGGCGAAATCGTTGAGCTCGACCAGTTTCAGTACTTCGGCGACGCGCTTGTGGCTGTCGTCGGCATTGACCTTTTGCATGCGCAGGCCGAAGGCGACGTTCTGTTCGACGGTCATGTTGGGGAACAGCGCGTAGCTCTGGAACACCATGCCGATCCCGCGTTTCTGCGGGCTCAGCGGCACGATGTCGACGCCATCGAGCAGGATCTTGCCGCCATCCACCGGCGTCAGCCCGGCAATGCAGCGCAGCAGCGTGGACTTGCCGCAACCGGACGGGCCGAGCAGGGTGACGAACTCGCCCTTGTTGATCTCGCAGTTGATGTCGCTGAACACCGTGGTGCCCGCGTAGTTTTTCTTCAGGTTCTGGACGCTGACATAGCTCATTCGCTTTTGTCCTTGTTCAAGATGTTGGCGATCCAGGTCAGGACCAGCACGAAAAAGAAGTACGAGATCACCAGCGCACTGGTGAAGTGGCCGCTGCTGTTGCGCATGTTGTTCAGGTACACCTGCAGGGTTTCGTAGCGCGTGCCGACCAGGATGTTGGCGAACACGAACTCACCGAACAGGAACGAGAACGACAGCAGCAACGCGACCATCAGGCCTTTGCGCAGGTTTGGCAGCACCACCAGAAACGCCGCCTGAAAGGTGCTGGCGCCGAGCAGTTGCGCGGCGTCCATCAGGTCGCGCAGGTTGATCGCCTGCAGGTTGTTGGTGATCGCCCGGTACATGAACGGCAGCGCCACGGTGAAGTAGCAACCGATCAGAATCCACGGCGTGCCGACCATCGCCAGCGGCCCGGAACCATAGAGTTGCAACAGCCCGACCGACGACACCACTGGCGGCACCGCGAAGGGCAGCAGGATCAGGATGTTCATCAGCGCATCGAGTTTCGGGAAGTGGTAATGCACCACGAACAGCAGCGGCAGGATCAGCACCACCGACAGCACCAGCGCGCCGACGCACACCAGCAGCGACTGGCCGAAGGCATGCAGAAAGCGCGGGTCGCTCCACAGCTGGAGGTACCACTTGAAGGTGAAACCGCTGGGCAGGATGGTCGCCGACCAGCTGCTGGCGATCGAGTAGATCAGCGTGCCCACCAGCGGCAGCAGCAGGATCGCGAACAACAGATAAACCACGACGCGGTGATAGACACCGGCCGGGCCGGATTCAGCGCGAGACATGGTAGCTCCTCTTCAACAGCAGTTGATGCACGACGGTGACAATGGTCATCAACGCCACCAGCACCACAGCCAGGGCGCTGGCCAGATTCGGATCCAGCGAAATATCCCCGGAAACCATCGCCGCGATGCGGATCGGCAGCACGTTGAAGTTACCGGTGGTCAAGGCGTACACCGTCGCGTAGGCACCGAGGGCGTTGGCCAGCAGGATCACGAAGGTGCCGAGCAGCGCCGGGGTCAGTACCGGCAGGCCAATGTGGCGCCAGAATTGCCAGCCGTTGGCGCCGAGCAGCGCGGCGGATTCGCGCCAGTCTTCACGCAAGGCGTCGAAGGCCGGGTAGAGCAGCAGCACGCCGAGGGGAATCTGGAAATAGGTGTAGAGGATGATCAGACCGGTTTTCGAATACAGGTTGAAGTCCTGAATGATCCCCGCCTGCTTGAGCATGATGGTGATGCTGCCGTTGAACCCGAGCAGGATGATGAATGCGAAGGCCAGCGGCACACCGGCGAAGTTGCTGGTCATGTTGGCGAAGGCATTCACGAAGTTGCGCAGTTTCGAGTCGACCCGGCGCAATGAATACGCACCGAGCACGGCGATGATGATGCCGAATACGCTCGACCAGAAACTGATCTCGAGGCTGTACTGGATCGCCTGCAGATAGAACTTCGAACTGAAGATCTTGCTGAAGTTGGCAAAGCCCCAGCCGAACTCTTCCGACTGCAGGCTGTTGATCATCACCCAGACCAGCGGGGCGATTTCAAACACGATAAAGAACAGGGCGAACGGCACCAGACACAGGGCCGCCAGCCATTTGCCGCGCGTCATGGCATTCACTTGAGCAGCTCCCGGCACACAGGTTTGTCGTGGGGCACGCCGAGCAGTTCGCAGACGGTGCCGCAGATCTCGGTCTGCTTCGGTGTGGCGTCAGCGTTGAGGCTGAAGGCGTTGCCGAGGACGAACAGCGGCACCTGGCGTTCTTCCGGCAGCAGGCCGTTGTGCGAGCGGTCGTTGTTCATGCCGTGATCGGCAGTCACCAGCACCTGATAACCGGCGTCGAGCCAGCCTTGCAGGTAATCGGCGAGGATGATGTCCGCCGAGCGCGCGCTGTTGCGGTATTGCGCGGAGTCGAGGCCGTGCTTGTGCCCGGCGTCATCGATGTTCATCGGGTGGATCAGCAAAAAATTCGGCGCATGGCGCAGGCGCAGGCTTTCCGCGTCGGCGAACAGGTGCGAATCCGGGTAGTGGTCACTCCAGTAGAAGTGCCCGTGCTGGATCGGTAGCGCTGGATCGTCGGTATGCCGGTCGCGAGCGACCACGAACGGCGAGCGGTTGTACAACTCGCTGACCCAGTGATACGCCGCCGCGGCGGTTTTCAGGCCGGCGTCGCGGGCGTAGTGATAGATGCTGCGCTGGTTGGACAGGCGCGCAACGTTGTTGTGGACGATACCGCTGTCGATCGGCGGTACGCCGGTGAGAATGCATTCGTAAAGCGGTCGGGACAGGGCCGGCAACTCGCACTCCAACTGATAGAGCGCGGCGCGTCCTGCGCCAACGTAAGCCTGCAGATGCCCCATGGCGTGACGCGCGACCTCGTAGTTGAGACCGTCGAGCACGACAAGGATGACGTTGTGCTTCATAGGGGCAAAAACTCCGCGAAAACAGGAAGTGTCAGATTCATTCGGGCGTCCTTGTGGGAGCGAGCTTGCTCGCGAAGGCGTCGTGTCAGCCAACATCAATGTTGAATGAAACACCGCATTCGCGAGCAAGCTCGCTCCCACAGGGATTTCCGGCAATCCCGAAAGTGGGATCTACAGGCTTACTTCATCTCTACGATGACTTCTTCGTTCCACTTCTGCGGCAGGGCCTTGGAGGTTTTTTCCCAGGCGTCAGCGTCCTTGATCGGCGTGACCTTCTTGTACTGCTCGTTCGGCAGCAACTTGGCTTTCACGTCTTCCGGCAGTTGCAGGTGATCGGCGCGGATCGGACGAGCATTGCCGCGAGCGAGGTTGGTCTGGCCGGCGTCGCTGAAGATGTATTCGCGGGTCAGCTTGGCGGCGTTGGGGTTTTTCGCGTATTTGTTGATGATGGTGGTGTAGCCGGAAATCACCGAGCCATCGGACGGGATCAGCACCACGTAGTCATCCGGGTTGGCCATCTTGGCCTTGTAGCTCAGGCCGTTGAAGTCCCAGACCACGCCGACTTCGATCTCGCCTTTTTCCATGGTGGCGATGGTCGGGTTGGCCATCGACAGGCGACCTTGCTTGGCGATGTCTGCAAACAGCAGCAGGGCCGGCTGGATGTTCTTCTCGTCGCCACCATTGGCCAGGGCAGCGGCCAGTACGCCGTTGGCGGCTTGCGCGGCGGTGCTCACGTCACCAATGGAAACCTTGTATTTGCCGCCCTTGAGATCAGCCCATTTGGTTGGGACTTCGGAGCCGTGCAGCAGCTTCTTGTTGACGATGAAGGCGATGGTGCCGGTGTAGGCCAGTGCCCAGTTGCCGTCCTTGTCCTTGGCCCAGTCCGGGACTTGCTCCCAGGTGCTTGGCTTGTACGGTTGCACCACGCCTTGCTTGACCGCGATCGGGCCGAAGGCGGCACCGACGTCGCCGATGTCGGCAGTGGCATTGTCTTTTTCGGCGGCGAACTTGGCGATTTCCTGGGCCGAGCTCATGTCGGTGTCGATGTGTTTCAGGCCATAGGTCTTGGCCAGATCTTCCCAGGTGCCTTTCCAGTTGGCCCAGTCATCGGGCATGCCGACGCTGTTGACGGCGCCTTCCGCTTTCGCAGCGGCTTCGAGGGTTTTCAGGTCGGTACCCGCCGCCATGGCGGAGGTGCACATTGCAATGGTCGAGCCTAACAGTGTTGCCAGGAAAAGCTGTTTCATTCCGAAGCTCCTTGGTCGTGTTCAACGCTGCGATTGCGGTTTGTGTTGGTCTAGGTCAGCAATACCTGAGCCAATTTAAGGGGGCTGGATGACACTTTGATGTCGGCGGTCGCCCGGCAGGCCTTTTATTGGCCCGGTTTCGGCGCTTGCCCGGTAAGCGTAGACCAAGGTCAAAGCCCCGGCGGACAAGGGACTTGGCCGATGTATTGCAAGTCATGAGAGCGACCGTCGGGCGGGTTTGTCATCTCTCGGTCATCTGCACTGCCTAGGCTTGCAACCCATGGAAACGGCTTGCAGGCCGTACGGTTTTTGCCCCGAAACAGTGCTGGTCTAGTCCAGATAGGTAACGTTAATGCGCGATGAGGCAACAAAAGCGGTGACAGCGATTGGTCAGGTGCTGCAGGAGCAACTTGATCACGGTCTGCTCGCGCCCGGGAGCAAGTTGCCGGCCGAGCGCAAGCTCAGTGAGTTGTTCGGCACTACACGGATTACGGTGCGCGAGGCGTTGTTGCAACTGGAGGCGCAGGGGCAGATTTATCGCGAGGAGCGCCGTGGCTGGTTCGTTTCGCCGCCACGTCTGGCATACAACCTGATGCAGCGCAGTCACTTTCACGCGATGGTCAGTGCGCAGGGGCGGGTGCCGTCGACCGAGGTGATTTCGGCGCGGTTGCAGCCGGCGTCGGTGGCGGTGTGTGCATTGTTGCAGTTGCCTGCTTTGTCGAGCGTGATTCAGATTTGTCGGTCGCGGCGGATTGACGGGCGGCTGGTGTTGTATGTCGAGCATTATCTGAATCCGCAGTATTTTCCGGGGATTCTCGAGTTTGATCTGAATCAGTCAATCACCGAGTTGTATGCGCGGCATTACGATTTGCACTATGGGCGGGTGCGGTTCGAGATTGTGCCGACGTCATTGTCGGTGGATGCGGCGGCAGCTTTGCGGGTGTCTGTCGGGAGTCCGGGGTTACGGATTGCTCGGGTCAATTATGATCAGCATGAGCGGTTGATTGATTGTGATCTGGAGTTTTGGCGGCATGATGCGATTCACGTTGGTGTAGATGTTGTTTGAGCGTTTGGCCTTGGCGGCCTCTGGGCCGACCAGGCTGTTGGGTTCTGTGTGAATATCCGTTTCTTCGGGTGCTGCCGCTGACGGTTTCGCTCTTACAGCGAGTCCCTTTGGCAAACGCCCCAAAGGAACCAAAGGTCTGTGCCCTGACGTTCGGCCCGCTCGCTAAAGCTCGGGGTTCCTTCGCTCCGGTATCGATCCGGGCGCATCGCCTCCGGTTTGCTTCGCTGCACCTCCTCTCGATGTGTTCGACTTCGTCGAACGGTCGCTTCGCTCCCACCCCCGGATCAATCCCTCCGCTCAGCCTGCCGACGGGCCGGTGAGTCAAGATCAAGAGCTTTCGGCGAGCTGACACTCGGCCATTTGAGTGGTGAAGAGCCTGCGGTCGGCTTTTGCTTTTCTGTAGGAGTGAGCCTGCTCGCGATGGCGGCCTGAAAGCCGACCAATCACCAACTTCCTGCACTCAATCCAACTGTGGGAGCTGGCCTGCCAGTGGTGGTGACCTCTCAGCCGACCAATCTCCAACAGCCCACACCCAATCCACTGTGGGAGCGAGCTTGCTCGCGATGGCGGCCTGACAGCCGACCAATCTCCAACTGCCTGCACTCAATCCAACTGTGGGAGCTGGCTTGCCAGCGATGGTGGCCTGACAGCCGACCAATCTCTCACTGCCTGCACCCAATCT
>NZ_JBRFIX010000005.1:0-457556 GCF_053456425.1 Pseudomonas sp. LF020 | reverse complement strand
TGATGGTGACCTCCCAGCCGACCAATCTCCAACTGCCTGCACTCAATCCAACTGTGGGAGCTGGCTTGCCAGCGATGGCGCCCTGACAGCCGACCAATCTCTAACAGGCTGCACACGGTCAAATGTGTGCGAGCCTGCTCGCGATGGCGGCCTGACAGCCGACCAATCTCCAACTGCCTGCACTCAATCCAACTGTGGGAGCTGGCTTGCCAGCGATGGTGGCCTGACAGCCGACCAATCTCTCACTGCCTGCACCCAATCTCTCTGTGGGAGCTGGCCTGCCAGTGATGGTGACCTCCCAGCCGACCAATCTCCAACTGCCTGCACTCAATCCAACTGTGGGAGCTGGCTTGCCAGCGATGGCGCCCTGACAGCCGACCAATCTCTAACAGGCTGCACACGGTCAAATGTGGGAGCGAGCCTGCTCGCGAAGCGCCCCCACAATCACCCCATCTTTATCTGGCCGCCTCAGCATTCCCATACAAATAATCCGTCGCCAGCGACGCCATCGTCCTCACCCCAACCACCAGCGCCGACTCGTCCACAAAGAACCCCGGATTGTGATTCGGCGCCGCCTTGCTCATGTCCTGATCCCGTGGCGTCACCCCCAGAAACACGAACAGCCCCGGCACTTCCTTGGCAAAGAACGAGAAGTCTTCCGCGCCGCCCACCAGCGGTGCATTGACCACGTCGTCCTTGGCGGCCCACTTCAACGTCGGCAGCATTTTTTCCGTCAGTGCCGGGTTGTTGATCGTGGGGTCGTATTTTTCGATGATGGTCACGTCGGCTTTCGCGCCGCCGCTTTCGGCGATTTTTTCGATGGTCTGGCGCACGTCGGCGTGGAGTTTCTGGCGGATGCCGTAGTCGTAGGAGCGGATGGTGCCGCTCATGTCCACGGATTCGGGAATGATGTTGTAGCGAGTGCCGCCGTTGATGGTGCCGATGCTGACCACCGACGGATAGGATGAGATGTCGGTGCGGCGGCTGACCACGGTTTGCAGGCCGACGATGGTTTGTGCGCCGACGGTGATCGGGTCGATGCCGTCCCAGGGGCGGCCGGCGTGGGTTTGTTTGCCGAGGATTTTGATGCGCAGGTCGTCGGAGCTGGCCAGGGTGGCGCCTGGACGGTAGGCGATCTGGCCGGCGGGGACGCCGGCCCAGACGTGGAGGCCGAAGACGGCGTCGGGTTTGGGTGATTTCATCACGCCTTCCTGCACCATCATTTTCGCGCCCCAAGTGTTTTTACCGTCGGGGATGAAGTCGCTCGGGCCTTCTTCGGCGGGCTGGAAGTAGAAGACCACGGTGCCGGGCAGGGTGTCGCGCATGCCCGTAAGAATTTTCGCCGTGCTCAGGAGGATCGCGGTGTGGGCGTCGTGGCCGCAGGCGTGCATCACGTCGACCTCTTTGCCCAGATAGGTGCCTTTGGCTTTCGAGGCGAAGGGCAGGTCGGCGACTTCCTTGACCGGCAATGCGTCCATGTCGGCGCGCAGAGCCACGGTCGGGCCGGGCAGGGCGCCTTTGAGGATGGCGACCACGCCGGTGCGGGCGACGTTGGTTTTGACTTCCAGGCCCATGGCCTTCAGTTGTCTGGCGACCAGTTCCGCGGTGCGTGTCTCGGTGTTGCCCAGTTCCGGATGCGCGTGGATGTCGCGGCGGGTTTCCAGCAGTTGCGGTTCAAGTGCCGTGGCTTGCGTGGCGATCTGTTCGCGGGTGCTGTCCAGGGTGGCGGCGCTGGCGGCGCTGGCGGTGCCGGCCAGCAGGGTGAGCAGAACGGTCTGGGCGATACGTGTCAGCTGCATCGGGTTTCTCCATGGTTATTGTTTTTCTGGCTTCCCTGCCTGTGACCCGAGTGTCTGCGCGAAGTGCTATTCCTTCGGCTGGCCACCGCCGGCAGTGATGACCTGCACGCTCATGCGTGGCGTCGCCAGATCGAGTCCGGCTTCGTCCAGATGGCGCTTGAGCGACAGGTTGAACGCTCGGGAAACTTCCCATTGTTTGATCGGCGCAGTCTTGAACCGCGCGCGAAGAATCGCGCTGCCGGACTCGAAACTCTCCACGCCCTGAATTTCCAGCGGCGACCAGATGTTGCGCCGCTGCAGCGGGTCGGTGCGCATTTTCTGGCCGACTTCGCGCATCAGTTTGATCGCGTCGTCGATTTCCATGTTGTACGGCACCGCCACCCGGAAGATCGCGTAGCCGAACTCGCGGGAGTAGTTCTTGATGCTTTTGATTTCGCTGAACGGGATGGTGTGGACGATGCCGTCGATGTCGCGCAGGCGCACGGTGCGGATGGT
This sequence comes from Pseudomonas sp. LF020, assembly GCF_053456425.1. Classification (NCBI taxonomy): domain Bacteria; kingdom Pseudomonadati; phylum Pseudomonadota; class Gammaproteobacteria; order Pseudomonadales; family Pseudomonadaceae; genus Pseudomonas; species Pseudomonas sp. LF020. Next base: position 455,262 of record NZ_JBRFIX010000005.1, on the reverse strand, counting down.
CAGGCCTTCGACGGTGCCGAGATGGCCGCCGACGTCGACGTAGTCATCAATGGCCAGCGAGTCTTCGATGATGATGAACAGACCGGTGATCAAATCCGCCACCAGCGACTGCGCACCGAAACCGATGGCCAGACCGATCACACCGGCACCGGCCAGCAGTGGCGTGACGTTCATGCCCATGTTCGCCAGAGCGACGATCAGCGCGATGATGAAGATCGCCACGAACAGCACGTTGCGGATCAGCGGCATCATCGTCTGCGCGCGGGCATTCGCCAGGCCTTTGCGCGAGCGGGTGAGGGCGTGGTGCACGGCGGTGTCGGCGAGGATCCAGATCAGCCAGGAGAAAATCAGCGTACCGATCAGGCTGAACAGTTTGACGCTGACGTCATGCCCTTCGCCCTCGGCGAAACCGATCAGCGATTTGCCCCATACGCGCAGGCCGAGCTCGATGAAGGTCAGCCACACCAGCAGGTGGGCGAGGGTGTAGAAGAAGCTTTTCAGGCGTTCCGAATACAGCGCATGACGCTTCGGCCCGCGCTGCGGTTTGAGCGAGTGACGGCGCACGAGGCCGTTGATCACCATGCACATCACCAGCAGCACCGTGCAGATCAGCGACTGACGCAGGGCGGTGCTGGTGTCGCCGGCGGAGACGAAGGTGGCGAACAGCGAGATCCCGACCAGCACCAGCGCCGGCACGTACCAGAAGGTGCCGAGGATATCGATGGTGTCGCTGAGGGCGCGGCGGGTCAGGCGGCGGGACAATGGCTGGTTGCGGATCAGGTGCGCGATCGGCCGGCGGAAACGCAGGATGAACAGCCCGGTGAACAGCGCCGCGAGCACGTTGGTGATGGTCGCGGTGGTGTGCGCCAGGTGCACGCCGAGGCCTTCGACCAGGCGCGGGTCACTCAGCGCTTCACCGAACGCGGCGAAGCTGCCGATCAGCCACAACGGACGGAACGCCTGATGCCGCAGGATGTACAGCGCCCGATGCCGGTGCGGACCGTCGAGCAGCGAGAAGGCGATCACGCAGATCGCCGAGAAACAGGTGCCGACCACCAGCGCATAAGCCAGCACCATCGCCAGGCTTTTACCCAATGACGACGGCAGCGCGTAGCTCATGTAAACGGTGATGACCAACGCAATCAGCCACGGCCCGAGCTTGCGCAGGGCGAAGCGCAGCATGTCGAGGGCCTTGGGATGTTGCGGCAGTTCTTCGGTCAGGCCGAAACGCATGCGCACTCGGTGGCCGAGCCAGATCAGCGCGGCGGCGAGCAGGCTCCAGACCATCAGGATCACCGCGAAGCCGAAGATGATCGGCAGCCATTCGCTGGCCGGCAGCATCAGGTTATCGAGTTCGTCCCTGGCCAGATCGAACTCGTCGGACCAGCGGGTCAGCGGGCTGTCGTCACCGGAGAACTGCTTCTCGAAACTGGCCAGGGTGCCGCCGATCAGGCCCAGCACGCCTTCTTCCGGTGAGGCCTGGGCTTTCTTGGTGGCGTCGCGCAGCTTTTTCAGGTCGCTCAGCAACTGTGCGCGTTGCTTGTCGTTTTCCAGCGACTTGATGACTTCATCCAGCGACTGGCCCAGCGGCTCCTGCGCCTCCGGCTGCGTCTTGGTGGTGTTAAGCAGGCCCGGCAGACCGACCGCATGGGCAGGGGCCAGCGGCAGCAGCGTCATCAGGCAGACAAGGAACAGGCAGGGCAGTGCAAACAGACGAGCGAACACTAGGCGGTCAACCTCGCAAAGGGGCGAATTGAGCGAGTGTACGAGGCAGCCGGAATCAATGCGAGCCGGGCGCCGATTTATTCGTTGAGTTTGGCGAGGATCTTGTAGACCACGGTCGCCAGGATCATCAGCATGCCGATCCACATGGCGAAGACACCGGCGTTCTTGTCGCGGAAGTTGAAACCGATGGCGAGCAGGATCATCCCGGACAGGATCGGGACGAGCATGGCGTGGAAGGAGGACATCGAGATCATGGAGACTGCCTTGTCATAGGGGATGATTTAAGTCTAGGTCGCTTTCGACCTGTAGGAGCTGCCGAAGGCTGCGATCTTTGCTTTTGATCTACCAAAACACAAGATCAAAAGATCGCAGCCTGCGGCAGCTCCTACAGGGGGGCGATCAGCTTACGGTAGTTCGCGGCTGGCGTAGAACGCGCTCAGCACTTTGACCAGGTGCGCCAGGTCGTGGCTGCCGCACAGTTCGCGGATCGAGTGCATGGCGAAGGTCGGCAGGCCGATGTCGACGGTGCGCACGCCCAAGTGGCTGGCGGTGATCGGGCCGATGGTCGAGCCGCAACCCATGTCGCTGCGTACCACGAAGCTCTGCACCGGCACTTCTTCGGCCATGCACAGGTGACGGAAGAACCCGGCGGTTTCGCTGTTGGTGGCGTAGCGCTGGTTGCTGTTGACCTTGATCACCGGGCCGGCGTTGAGTTTCGGGCCGTGGTTGGCGTCGTGCTTCTCGGCGTAGTTCGGGTGCACGCCATGGGCGTTGTCAGCCGAGACCAGCAGCGATTTCTGGATGGTGCGGACGAACTCGTCACCTTCCGGCAGCAGACGGCGCAGGGTCTGTTCGAGCATCGGGCCATCGGCACCGCAGGCCGAGCAGGAGCCGACTTCTTCGTGGTCGTTGCACACCAGCACGCAGGTTTCTTCGCTGTCGGCAGTGAGCAGCGCTTGCAGGCCGGCGTAGCAGGACAACAGGTTGTCGAGGCGTGCGCCGGCAATGAAGTCGCCATGCAGGCCGATGATTGCCGCGCTCTGGGTGTCGTAGAAACTCAGCTCGTAATCCAGCACCACGTCGGCGTTCAGACCATGTTCGCGAGCCAGTTGATCGGTGAGTACCGCGCGGAAGTCGACACGTTCGTCACCGGCGAACTGCGCGAGGATCGGCGGTAACTCAGTCTGCGCGTTGATCGCCCAGCCCTGATTGGCTTCACGATTGAGGTGAATCGCCAGGTTGGGAATGATTGCAATCGGTGCCTTGAAGTCGATCAACTGGCTTTCGACCTTGCCGTCGCGGCGGAAGGTGACGCGGCCGGCCAGCGACAGGTCGCGGTCGAACCACGGCGCCAGCAGCGCGCCGCCGTAGACTTCAACACCCAGTTGCCAGAAGCCCTGACGTTGCAGTTCCGGTTGCGGCTTGACCCGCAGGCACGGGCTGTCGGTATGGGCGCCGACCAGACGGATGCCGTCGTGCAGCGGCGAGTTGCGGCCCATTTTGATCGCGACGATCGAGGAGTCGTTACGGGTGACGTAGTAGCGGCCGTTGGCCTCGGTGGTCCACGGCTCGCGCTCGTCGAGGCGCACGTAACCGGCGGCCTCCAGACGCTGAACAAGGCTGGCGGTGGCGTGGAACGGGGTAGGGGAGGCCTTGAGGAAGTCGATCAGGCCTTGGTTCAACTCTTCGCGCATAAGAAGCTCCAGACAGCAATGGGCGGGAGTTTAACGCATCGGCCAGGGAATTGAATCCGGAGCGGATTCCTGTAGGCGCTGCGGCACGCTGCGATCTTTTGATTTTGATTTCAACGAACAGAATCAAAAGATCGCAGCGTGCCGCAGCTCCTACAGGATGGTGGTGTTCAGCGGGCGGCGGCTACGCGCTTTTTCAGGTAGCTCATGATGACTTTTTCGTCCTCCGGTTTATCCGGACGCGGCAGCTGTTGCGGCCAGGGCTTCTGGCTCAGCAGTTTTTTCTGCCGGCTTTCGTCCCAACGGAGTATTTCTCGCGAGGCGCATTCCCACCATTCGTGGCGGCAGGCGCTGTAGTACGGATCTTCCGGCGCCGCGCTGCCGTACAGCAGGTCGCGACCGACCTTGCGCAGCGTGCCGCTCTGGTGACGCAGCTTCCATTTGATTTTCAATCGGCGCCAGGCCGACGGGAACGGTTTGACCCGTGGCACATCGCTGCACAGATCCACCAGGCGCTGGCTGAACTGCTCGCCGTGCTGGGAGAAGAAATATGTCTGCATCGCGTGAAAGAAGCGTTTTTCCGCGAAGTAGTGGTAGACGTGTTTGCGCGCCTCCACCACCTGGCGTTCGCGCATGGCGTACGACAGGGCGATCTGTTCGATGGTGTGGATTTCAAAGCCGCCGAATGTCCATTCATCGATCAGCCGGATCGACTCTTCGAACAGCGCCGAATCCCTGGCGATCACGCCGCACAGACCGCTGTTGTAGAGCTTGAACCCGTTATCCGGCGTCACGCCGTGGCGGCGCAGGTCGCGACCGAGTTTTTGATAGTCGGGACGCTGGTGCACATCTTTCCAGTCGTACTCGAAGCGATCCATCACCGAGCGGTTCGGCTCGATGAATTTGAACAGTTGGCTCGGGTGGCGGGTGAACAGGGTGTCGGTGTCGACGAACAAGGTCTTTTCCGCCCACTGCATGCCCGCGGCAATGGCGCAGGCCTTGCGGCGGTGATGATAGCCGTGGGTGCCTTGCCAGCGGGTCAGGGTCGCGTCGTCCAGCAGCACCGTGTCGACCGGCCAGCCCGCATAGTCGTCGGGGCGATCGGTGAGAATGCGGATGGCCGGTCGCTCGCCGTTTTTGGCTTGGGACAGCGCGGTCAGGATGCTGAACTTGGCTTCGCGCCGGTACACATCCTGATTGCCGTAAATCAGGTAAAGCAGTTGATGACGAACTTTCGTGAGGGGTGTTACCAGGGAATCAATACAACTCATCCGAAAACAAAATCCTTGTACAAAAAACGCGCTGCCACTCAGGCAACGCTTAAAACGGTGCCGGGCATTCGAAGCGCAGACGCTCGCCGGTTTGCGGGTGGGTGAAGCTCAGCATGCTGGCATGCAGGCACAGACGCGGCCACGCGGCCAGGGCCTGTTCGTGGGCGTAGAGCCCGTCGCCCAGCAGCGGGTGACCGATGGACAGCATGTGCACTCGCAACTGGTGCGAGCGCCCGGTGATCGGCGTCAGCTCGACGCGGCACCAATCGCCGCAACGTTCCAGTACGCGCCAGAAGGTCAGCGCATGCTTGCCGAATTCGTGGTCGACCACGTGCCTTGGTTTGGTCGGTGGATCGTAACGCAGGGGCAGGTCGATGCTGCCGCTGTCCAGTTCCGGCTGACCCCAGGCCAGGGCGGTGTAGGCCTTTTCGGTTTCACGGTCGTGAAACTGCCGCGACAGTTCGCGGTGGGTGTCGGCGTCACGGGCCAGCAGAATGATGCCGGAGGTTTCCCAGTCCAGGCGATGGACGATGCGCGCTTCCGGGTAGCCGTTTTCCTGCAGGCGGGTGATCAGGCAGTCCTTGTTGTCGTCGGCGCGACCGGGCACCGAGAGCAGCAAGGTCGGTTTGTCGACCACCAGTACGGCGGCGTCCTGATGAATGATGCGGATGTTGGACAACGGCATTAAAACAGCCTCGTAACAAATGCCAACGGCGGCTCAGGGCCATTCCGCGATGGGAATGGCCCTGAGCCGCCGTCGTTCCTGCCGGATCGACTCAGCGATCTGGCAGGGTGATGTTGAGTTCCAGAATCGAGCAACTGCCCTGGCTTTCCAGTGCAACGTGTACATCGTCGTTGCCGATGTTGACGTACTTGCGGATCACGTCGACCAGTTCCTTCTGCAAGGCTGGCAGGTAATCCGGCGTGCTGCGCTGGCCGCGCTCATGCGCCACGATGATCTGTAGACGCTCTTTCGCTACCGAGGCGGTACTTGGCTTTTTGTTGGCACGAAAGAAGTCAAAAAGGTTCATTACCTACCTCCAAACAGGCGCTCGAAGAATCCCTTCTTCGTAACATCGAGGAAACGATGTTCTTTTTCTTTGCCCAGCAGACGATCAACGGCATCGCTGTAGGCCTGACCGGCATCGCTCTGGTCGTCGAGAATCACTGGAACGCCCGAGTTGGAAGCCTTCAGGACCGCCTGCGACTCAGGGATGACGCCCAGCAGGGTCACGGCCAGAATTTCCTTCACGTCTTCGACGCCCAGCATTTCGCCATCGCTGACGCGCTGCGGGTTGTAACGGGTCAGCAGAAGGTGTTCCTTGATCGGCTCTTCGCCGAGTTCGGCACGACGCGATTTGCTGGCCAGCAGGCCGAGCATGCGGTCCGAATCTCGTACCGAGGACACTTCCGGGTTGGTCACGATGATCGCTTCGTCGGCGAAGTACATGGCCAGGTGCGCACCTTTCTCGATGCCAGCCGGGGAGTCGCAGACCACGAAGTCGAAGTCTTCCTTCAACTGCATCAGGACTTTTTCCACGCCTTCCTGGGTCAGCGCGTCTTTGTCACGGGTCTGGCTGGCGGCCAGCACGTAGAGGTTTTCCAGGCGCTTGTCTTTGATCAGCGCCTGCTGCAGGTTGGCTTCGCCGTTGACCACGTTGACGAAGTCGTACACCACGCGACGCTCGCAACCCATGATCAGGTCGAGGTTACGCAGGCCCACGTCGAAGTCGACGATCACTGTTTTGTGGCCGCGCAGAGCGAGGCCGGTACCGATAGCGGCGCTGGTGGTGGTCTTACCCACACCACCCTTGCCGGATGTAACCACGAGAATCTTGGCCAAGGTGTTTCACCCCTAAGGAAGAAGGACTTTTTAGCCCCTGAAAAACATCTCTTGAAAACTACTGCAGTCGGACAGCCTTGGCTGGAATTCGGCGCAAGTCGCAATTGCCGGGGGCAAACGCTGCTTGATCCTTTTTCCTACTTCGTTTGAGCCGTTTTCGCTACGTTTTAGAGATGCTTGGAAAATGCGGCAGTATCCGTTAAAGCCGAATGATGTTCAACACGTCGGCCGACAGGCTGACCTGGACGCCGGAGCCCCACAGTGGATCGCGGCGCAAATCTTCGGAAACCTTGTAATGCCCGGCGATGGAGATCAGTTCAGCGCTCAATTGCTGACAGAAAATCCGCGCCTTGGTGTCGCCTTTGACGCCGGCCAGTGCGCGACCGCGCATCGGGCCGTATACATGGATGTTGCCATCGGCCAGAAGTTCCGCCCCCGGACTGACCGAGGACACCACCACCAGATCGCCACCCTGGGCATATATCTGTTGGCCACCACGTACTGGCGTAGTGATGACGCGGGTCGGTTTGACGGTCGGCTCCGGCGGCTTTTCCGGCTTCTTTTTGACTTCCGGTTCCGGCGCTTCCAGCGGTCGCTCACGGGCGCCGGACGGCGGCAGTACCGGGATGTCGATGGCGATGGCGGCGGCGATGTCTTCGATACGGCTGGCGCGGATCGCCAGGGTGCGCAGGCCATGTTGACGGCATACGCGCATCAGACCGGGCAGATCGACCGCGCCTTCGCCGGGCGGCAGTTTGTCCAGCGCCAGGACCAACGGTGCATTGCTGAAGAAATTCGGCGCCTGGGCGACTTTGGCGGCCAGTTGCCGATCAAGGCTGTCGAGGTCGTTGCGGGACAGTTCCAGCACCGTGATGGCCAGCATGCTGCCCTTCAACTGGAACACGGGATCTCGGTCTGGCGATTCGTTTTGGCTCATATCGGCATACAACGGCTTGTCACTAAAAGTGCCGAGACTTATAACGAGAACGCCCGCGAGCCGCAAGCCGGGTCGAACGATGTAGAATGCGCGGCCACTGAATTTACGGAAGCTTTAATGGATCGCCCGCGTTTTCGAAGAGCCTATCTTTCTCCCCGCTTCTGGCCGCTCTGGTGCGGTCTGGGGCTGTTGTGGCTGGTCGTGCAGTTGCCATATGCGGTTTTACTGACGATCGGTCGTGTTTTGGGCGCATTGATGTATCGCGTGGCCGGCGACCGGCGGCGCATCGCCAAGCGCAATCTCGAGCTGTGCTTCCCGGAAAAATCCGCCGCCGAGCGCAAACGCCTGCTCAAGGAAAACTTCGCCTCCACCGGCATCGCGTTTTTTGAAATGGCGATGAGCTGGTGGTGGTCCCGTGAGCGCCTGGCGAAACTGGCGCATGTCGAAGGCCTGGAGCATCTGCAAAACGCCCAGCGCGAAGGCAAGGGCGTGATCCTCATGGCCGCGCACTTCACCACCCTGGAAATCGGCGCGGCGCTGCTCGGTCAGCAACACACCATCGACGGCATGTACCGCGAACACAAGAATGCCTTGTTCGACTTCGTCCAGCGCCGGGGCCGCGAGCGGCACAACCTCGACTCGCTGGCAGTGGAACGTGACGACGTGCGTGGCATGCTCAAGCTGCTGCGTTCGGGCCGGGCGATCTGGTACGCACCGGATCAGGACTACGGCGCCAAGCAGAGCATCTTCGTGCCGCTGTTCGGCATTCAGGCGGCGACCGTGACCGCGACCACCAAATTCGCCCGTCTGGGCAAGGCGTTGGTGGTGCCGTTCACTCAGGAGCGTCTGGCGGACGGCAGCGGTTACCGGCTGGTGATCCATCCGCCGCTGGAAGATTTCCCCGGTGAAACCGAAGAGGCCGACTGCATCCGCATCAACCAGTGGGTGGAAAGTGCGCTGCGCGCCTGCCCTGAGCAATACTTGTGGGCGCACCGCCGCTTCAAGAGCCGTCCACCGGGCGAGCCGAAGCTTTACCCGAAACGGCGCGGCTGATTCACTCACCCTTTCAAGCACCATGGAGCGTTGCGATGAGCCCAGCTGAACCGGTCACAGGTTTGATTCTTTCCGGCGGCGGGGCTCGGGCGGCGTATCAGGTGGGGGTGCTGGCGGCGATTGCCGAATTGCTGCCGCTGGGTGCGGACAATCCGTTTCCGGTGATCGTCGGCACCTCGGCCGGGGCGATCAACGCGGTCAGTCTGGCCAGTGGCGCCAGCGATTTTCGCGCGGCCATCGAACGCCTGACCCTGTTCTGGCAGGGCTTTCGCAGCCATCGAGTGTTGCGCAGCGACTGGCCGGGGGTGATCCGGCAGGCCAGCCGCTTTGTCAGTCACAGCCTGCTCGGCATGGGCCGACACCTGCCGGTGGCGTTGCTCAACAGTTCGCCGCTGCGCGACCTGCTCAATGAAAAACTGCACATGCCCGGCATCGCCGAGTCCATCGCGCGCAAGCAATTGCATGCGGTGGCGGTGACCGCGTTCGGCTACGAATCGGGCCAGGCGGTGACCTTCTATCAGGGCGGCGGCAAGATCGATGCGTGGTTGCGCCATCGACGCATCGGCGTGCCGGCGCAATTGTCGGTGGACCATTTGCTGGCCAGTTCGGCGATCCCGTTGCTGTTTGCCCCGGTAAAAATCGGTGAGGAATATTTCGGTGACGGCGCAGTGCGGCAATCGGCCCCGATCAGCCCGGCGCTGCACCTGGGCGCGAGTCGGGTGCTGGTGGTGGGCGTCAGCGGCAACCCGCGGGGTTTCGATCCGCAGCAACCGCTGGAGCGTGCCTACACCGGGCAGCAGCCAACGCTGGCGCAGATTGGCGGACACATGCTCAACAGCACGTTCATTGACAGTCTGGAGAGCGACATCGAATTGCTGCAGCGCCTCAACCAGTTCAGCCGCCTGATGCCCGAGGGCACGCCGACCCGCGAGCTGGGCGTGGCACCAGTGGAGGTGCTGGTGATTTCGCCGAGCCAGCCGATCGACGAGATCGCGGCGCGGCATCGCCAGGAATTGCCGGCGGCGTTGCGTCTGTTTTTGCGTGGGCCGGGGGCGACGAAAACGAGTGGGGCAGGGGTGTTGAGTTATCTGCTGTTCGAGGCGGGGTATTGCAGCGAGCTGATCGATTTGGGGCGGCGCGATGCGTTGGCCAAGCGTGAGGAGCTGTGCCGGTTTCTGGGGATCAGCGAAGCGGTCGTTCCCACATGAAGTCTGCGGTGCGGCAAATCGCTGGCAAGCCAGCTCCCACAGGTTTTTGGGTGGGCACAAAAAAGTGAACGACACATAACCCTGTGGTAGCTGGCTTGCCAGCGATGGCGTCCTCGCAGACGCCATCTACACCCGTCATCAGAAGTGGAACTTCACCAGGAAGCTGGTCACGTTCTGATTGGTGGTGAACCCACGGGTGTCGTCGATCCCGTACTTGTCTTTCCAGTAGTCGTATTCCACACCGACGTACAGCTGCTTCTCGCCGAAATGCAGCGCCTTGCCCAGGTCGTATTTGACCTGTGGGTTGAAGTGCAGGTTGGCGTGGTATTCGCCTTTGCTGTTGACGTCGTTGTCGACCACCCAGTCCATGTAACCGTCGATCAGCACGTTCGAGCTGCCGACCGGGATGGTGTAGGACCAGACCGGGGTGATCTGCCAGACGTTGTCACCCGGACGCGAGCCGTCGGTGTGACGCTGGTAGAAGTTCAGCTGGAAGTAGTCGAAACCCGGGATCGCCAGGTCAAAGCCTGGACCGATCAGGTATGACTCGACGTCGCCTTCACCGAACTCGTAGGTCATCGCCAGCAGCACGTCCTTGATCGGGCCGAATTCGAGCTTCTGGTCCAGCACCTTGCCCAGCGAGATGCGCGGCTGGAACTCACCGTAATAGGTGTTGTTGCCGACGCCGCCATCCGGCTTGCCGTTGTAGAAGATCTTGTCGATGAACAAGAAGTTGTCCCCGTACTTCCAGGCATCGGCGTGTTCGAAGGTGACGGTCTGCTGGATCGCCGGATTGACCTTGAAGTCTTTGCCGTAGAGGTAGGTCAGGCTGTTGTTCTGCCATTGCAGCAGGCCGTCGGCCATGGCCTGGCCGCCGGCCAGCATCGATCCCGCGAGCATCAGGCTGGTGCACATGCGTTTCATTCGGTTGCTCCCAAAGTAGGTGTTCCACGTTTATTTTTTTAAGATCGGCGCTCTGGTGTGGCGCCTTTTTTCGTTGCTGCAAAAGTCATCCGACCGGTCAGCTTTGATGCTGTTAGCAAGAGCTGAGCCAAGGCTTTCGAAAAGCAAAAAAACGCCCGTTCGGCTGCTGAAAAACAGTCGATTGAGCGTGTTTTCGGGATGCCTCGGTACTGACCGGGGCCGGGATAAGTTGGCCCGTTGGTCAGGAATTAAATCCGGGCTTTTTTTTAGACCGAATTCAAGAGGCCGCGGAGAATACTGACTCCTCGGCCAGGTCTCAAGTGCCCCGCAACAGAGCACCGACGACAGGTATGGGGCACGGTTGCGGGCCATCTTAGAAATGCACCTTCACCAGCAGGCTGGCGGTGTTCTGATTGGTGTCGAAGCTGTGCGTGCTTTCGATCCCGTATTTGTTTTTCCAGTAACTGTATTCGGTGCCGACATACAGCTGCTTCTGGCTCCAGCCCAGGGCTTTGCCGAGGTCGTATTTGATCTGCGGATTGATGTGCAGGTTGGCGTGGTAGGTGCCGCGCAAGTTCTGATCGTTGTCGACCACCCAGTCCAGATAGCCGTCGATCAGCAGGTCGGAATTACCCAGCGGCACGCTGTAAGACCAGCCCGGGGTGATCTGCCAGACGCCATCGCCGGGGCGCGGGCCTTCGGTCTGGCGGCGGAAGATGTTCAGGGTCACGTAGTTGAAGCCGGGCACTTTCAGGTCGAAGCCGGGGCCGATCAGGTAGGCCTCGCTGTCGCCCTCGCCGTACTCGTAGGTCATCGCCAGCAGCACGTCCTTGATCGGGCCGAACTCGAGCTTGCGGTCGAAGATCTTGCCGAACGAGAAGCGTGGGGTGAATTCGCCGTAGAAAGTGTGCGGGCCTTTGTTCGCGTCTTCCTTGCCGTTGTAGAAGATCTTGTCGACGAACAGGAAGTTGTCGCCGTACTTCCACTTGTCGGCGTGCTCGAACGTGACCGTCTGCTGGATCGACGGGTTGATCGCGAAGTTCTTGCCGTACAGGTAGCTCAGGCTGTTGGTCTGCCACAGCAGTAAATCGCCGGCCATGGCCTGACTCGCGGCCAGCAGGCCGCCACTCAACAGAACGTTGGTTTGCGTGCGAATCATTGGTTGCTCCCTCTTGTTTTTATTGTTGAGGCAGGGTGTTGCACAGTCCCTGTGGGAGCGAGCTTGCTCGCGAAAGCGGTGTGTCATTCAACAGTGATGTTGACTGACATGGCCTCTTCGCGAGCAAGCTCGCTCCCACAGGGATAATCGGTAATGCTGTTAATGCGCGTGGCAGTCGTTGATCGCTGCGCGTTCCTTGCCGCCAAGAATGTTGAACAGCAGGTTCAGCGTCAGCGCGCTGAGGGTGGCCATGGCGATGCCGCTGTGGGTGATCGGGCTCATCCACATTGGCAGATGCGCGAAGAACTCCGGACGCACCACCGGGATCAGGCCCATGCCGATGCTCACCGCCACCAGCAACTGGTTGCGGCGGTCACCGATGTCCGCCTCTTGCAGGATCTTGATCCCGGTGGCGGCGACCATGCCGAACATCGCAATCGCCGCACCGCCCAGCACCGCCGGCGGAATCGACGCCACCAGGAACGCCGCTTTCGGCAGCAGGCTCAGCACGATCAGCAGACCGCCGGCAACGATGGTCACCGAGCGGCAGCGCACGCCAGTCATCTGCACCAGGCCGATGTTCTGCGCGAACGAGGAATGGGTGAAGGTGTTGAAGAAACCGGCGACGAACGAGGCGCCGGCATCGCACAGCAGGCCGCGTCGCAGCATCCGTGGGCAGACTTCCTGACCGGTGATCTTGCCCAGCGCCAGAAACATCCCGGTGGACTCGACGAAGATGATCACCACCACCAGACACATCGACAGGATCGGCGCCAGTTCGAATTTCGGCATGCCGAAGTGCAGCGGGGTGACGAACTGAACCCACGGCGCGTTAGCCATGCCGCTCAGGTCGACCATGCCGATCGCCCCGCACAGCACGTAACCGATGCACATGCCGATCAGTACGGAAATATTGACCCAGAAGCCGCGCATGAAGCGGTGGATCAGCAGAATGGTCGCCAGCACCAGAGCGGCGATGGCCAGATAAACCGGCGAACCGAATTGCGCAGCGGCGGCACCGCCACCGGCCCAGTTCACGGCCACGGGGAACAGCGACAGACCGATCGAGGTGATGACCGTGCCGGTCACCAGCGGCGGGAAGAAGCGCACGACCTTGGACATGAACGGCGCGATGAGCATGCCGAAGAAACCGGCGGCGATGGTCGCGCCGAAGATCCCTTGCAGACCGATACCGGGCATGCCGGCCATGGCAACCATGCTGCCGACAGCGGCAAAACTGGCGCCCATCATCACCGGCATGCGGATGCCCATCGGGCCGATGCCGAGTGACTGAACGATGGTGGCGATACCGGCGACCAGCAGGTCGGCGTTGATCAGGAAGGCAATTTCTTCACGACTCAGGCCAGCGGCCTGTCCGATGATCAACGGCACCGCGATGGCACCGCCGTACATCAGCAGAACATGTTGCAAACCGACCAGGATCAGTTGCAAAAGGGGCAAACGCTGAATGGCGGGTGCGTCGGGGATGCGCGCTTTGGACAGCTCGGACATGCAACACCTCGGATCTTTTTTATTCTTGTGATTGAACAGCTGCCGGGTGGCTCACAGCTGTTTCTTTGCATCAGGTAAACCGCGTTGCGGCTAATCGCTGGCAAGCCAGCTCCCACACAGGCAGTGCAAAACCCTGTGGGAGCTGGCTTGCCAGCGATGCTTTTACTGCTCAGTTGGTCTGGGCTCCCTGCGCGATCCATGCACCGATCAGGTCACGTTCCTGCTGGGTCATCTGAGTGATGTTGCCCAGCGGCATGATCTGCGTGGTGATGGCTTGCGCCTGGATCCGCGCCGCGTTCTGGCGGATCTGCTCGGGGGTGTCGAACATCACACCGGCGGGCGCCGCGCTGAACAACGGGCTGGTCGGTTTGGCCGAATGGCAGACCGCGCAGCGTTCCTGGATCACGTTGTGCACCTTGTCGAACGCAGGACCGGCGTTGGACGCTTGCGCCGGTGCCGCAGCAGGGGCAGCCGGAGCGGCTGGCGCTGCAGGTGCCGCCGCTTCAGCCGGTTTCGCGCCACCGCCCAGTGCCGTTTCCGGCAGCGGCTGGTACTCGATTTTCGCCGGTGCCTTGGCCACGTCCGGTGCGGTTGGCATCGGCGCAGGGCCGGTGACGTACGCCAGGGTGATCATGCCCACCGCTGCCACGGGCAGGGTCCAGGCAAACTTGTGGCTGTCGTGACGGGTGTTGAAGTAGTGACGCACCAACACCGCCAACACTGCGATCCCGGCCAGGATCAACCAGTTGTACTGGCTGCCATAAGTGCTCGGGAAGTGGTTGCTGATCATGATGAACAGCACCGGCAGGGTGAAGTAGTTGTTGTGACGCGAACGCAGCAAGCCCTTGGCTGGCAGCGCCGGGTCCGGCGTGCGGTTCTCGGCAATCGCCGCGACCAGTGCACGCTGCGCTGGCATGATGATGCGGAACACGTTGCCGACCATGATGGTGCCGATGATCGCGCCGACGTGCAGGTACGCACCACGACCGCTGAACACCTTGCTGAAGCCATACGCCGCGCCGATGATCAGCACGAACAGAATGAAGCCGAGCAGGGCGGGTTTCTTGCCAAGTGGCGAATCGCAGAGGAAGTCGTAGATGAACCAGCCGGCGATCAGCGAACCGATGCCGATGGCCACGCCTTCAGGGCCGGTCAGGCCGCTGCCGGGTGCCACGAGGTAGAGCACGGGGTTGGAGTAGAACACCACGCACAGCAGCGCGATCCCCGACATCCAGGTGAAGTAGGCTTCCCATTTGAACCAGTGCAGGTTCTCCGGCATCGACGGTGGGGCCAGTTTGTATTTTTCCAGGTGATAGATACCGCCGCCGTGGATCGCCCACAGATCACCGGCCAGACCGGTTTTCGGGTTGACGCGGTTGAGGTTGTTCTCCAGCCAGACGAAGTAGAACGACGCGCCGATCCAGGCCACGCCAGTGATCATGTGAACCCAGCGCACGCTCAGGTTCAGCCATTCCAACAGATGTGCTTCCACAGTCTTTACCTCTCGCCTGTCACTCTTGTTGTCGAGTGATCAGACCTTCTCTTATTGGTGGGGGGCGAGGATCAAACGCTCATCCTCTTTGAAAAAATGCTCATCGCAGTTATTGCCTGTGCCACTGCGATCAACCACCAGGAAGTCATCCCGCTTTTCGATCGTCAGCACCGGGTGGTGCCAGACGCCGCGATGGTAATTGATGCCCTGCCTGCCGTTGGTGACGAAGGCGCGGACCAAGCCTGATACAGGTACATCGCCAAGTGGCGCGACCACGATCAGAAAGGGGTTGCCGAGCAGCGGAATGAAAGCCTGGCTGCCCAGCGGATGGCGTTCCAGCATGCTCACGGTCAGCGGCATGTCCTGCGCGTCGGCGCGGAAGATGCTGATGATCGCGTTGTCCTCGGGCGTAGCGGTTTCGACCGTCGCCAGTTTGTGGAAGCGCATGGTCGAACCGTTGTTGATCATGAAGTGGTCGCTGCCGTCGGTTTCGATCACGTCACCGAAGGGGGCGAAGGCTTCTTTGGTCAGCGGTTCAATCTGTAGTGTGCGCATGCTGTTCTTTTCCGAATTCTGTGTTGTTAGAACTATCGCCATCGCGGGCAAGCCCGCTCCCACAGTGGACTGTGGCGTTCACAAAACCTGTGGGAGCTGGCTTGCCAGCGATTGGGTTCAACCTTATTTAGCGACCTTGCCGAGCACGCGCAGGCGGCTCACACCACCGTCCGGGAACACGTTCAGGCGGATGTGGGTGATCGGGCCGAGAGCCTTGATCTGCTCGACGAAGGTGTGTTCGGCGTGCATTTCCAGCTTCTGGCTCGGCAGCAGTTCACGCCAGAACAGCGACTGGGTTTCGATCTGGCTGTCGGTGCCGCCCTTGACGAACGCGCCCTGGATCGAGCAGGTGTCCGGGTAGTTGCCCTTGAAGTGCAGGGTATCGACGATGATTTTTTCGATCTCGCCCGGGTGGCCCAGCGCGACGATCACCCAGTCATTGCCTGGCGTGCGACGACGTGCGGTTTCCCAGCCATCGCCCATGTTGATGCCACGGCCCGGGTTGAGGATGTTGCTCATGCGGCCGAAGTGTTCGTCGGAGCAGGCGAGGGCGCGGCCACCGTTGAGGGCTGCAGCCAGATCGACTTGCTCGTTGTCGCCAACCGCCGACCAGTCGCGGAACGGAATGCCGTACACGCGCAGACGGGCGACACCGCCGTCCGGGTAGATGTTGAAACGCAGGTGGCTGAACGCTTTGTCGTTGCTGATTTCGTGGTAGTGGTGGCTGTTGCCTTGCAGCTCGACGGCCGACAGCACTTCAGTCCACTGGGTGTTTTCGTCCGGCTCGCCCGAGGCCAGGAAGCACGCTTCCAGCGAGGCCGATGGCGGGAAGTTGCCGGTGAAGAATGAAGTGTCGATGTCCACGCCCTTGATCGAACCCGGTACGCCCAGGCGGATCACCGCGCTGTCGTAGCCCTCAAAGCGCTTGCGACGCGATTCCCAGCCGTCCATCCACTTGCCGTTGTCGTCGAACACACCCTCCTTCCACACGGCCGGGGTCGGCTGAAACAGACGATTGGCGTCTGCGAACCAGTCATCGGTGACCGAGATGATTTTGGTGCCCAGACGGGCATCGGCCAGGTTGACGAACTTCTCGAAAGGTACGGCGTAAGCTTTCATTCTTCTTGTCTGCCTTTAATAAGTTGGCTGGGGATGCTTGCGAGGCCCTGGGCGTTCTCCGCGTCTGACACGCTCGGGCCATGCTCGCTAAAGAGTCAGTAAACGGAACAGGGCGATCTTGTTGATCTCCGCCAGCGCGCATTTGAATTCGGTGTCGACCGAGTTGTGAATGCGCGTTTCGAACGCCGCGAGGATCTGATGCCGGTTGCTGCCTTTTACCGCCATGATGAAGGGAAACTTGAACTTGGCCTTGTAGGCGTCGTTCAGCTCGGTGAAGCGCTGGAACTCTTCGGCCGTGCATTGGTGAATACCGGCGCCAGCCTGTTCATTGGTGCTGGCTTCGGTCAGTTGGCCCTGGACGGCGGCTTTGCCGGCCAGGTCCGGGTGAGCGTTGATCAGTGCCAGTTGACTAGCGTGATCGGCGCTCAACAGGATGTCGCTCATACGCTGGTGCAGGGTTTCGACCTCGTCGATCGAAGCGTCCGCGCCCAGGTCGTAGGCCTTCTCGGCCACCCATGGCGAATGTTCGTAGATGTCGGCGAAGGCTTTGACGAAGTCGTCGCGGCTCAGGGTCGACGGTTTCAGCGTTTGAAAGGTGCTCATTTGCCAGCCCCTTGGTACGGATGGGTTTCTTGCCAGTGACGTGCGATATCGACGCGACGGCTGAACCACACCTGTTCATGACCTTTGACGTATTCGATGAAGCGTTTGAGCGAGGCGAGACGCCCCGGACGGCCGATCAGGCGGCAGTGCAGACCGATCGAAAGCATCTTCGGCGCTTCGGCACCCTCGGCGTAAAGCACGTCGAACGCGTCTTTGAGGTATTCGAAGAAATCGTCGCCCTTGTTGAAACCCTGCACCTGGGTGAAGCGCATGTCGTTGGTGTCGAGGGTGTACGGGATCACCAGGTGCGGCTTGCCGGTCGGGTTGTTCGGTTCCCAGTAGGGCAGGTCGTCGTCGTAGGTGTCGCAGTCGTAGAGGAAACCGCCTTCTTCCATCACCAGTCGACGGGTGTTCGGGCCGGTGCGGCCGGTGTACCAGCCCAGTGGGCGCTCGCCGGTGAGTTCGGTGAGGATGCGGATCGCTTCGAGCATGTGCTCGCGCTCCTGCGCCTCGTCCATGTACTGGTAGTCGATCCAGCGGTAGCCGTGGCTGCAGATTTCGTGACCGGCTTCGACCATCGCGCGGATCACATCCGGGTGGCGCTGGGCGGCCATGGCCACGGCGAAGATGGTCAGGGGAATGTCGAATTCCTTGAACAGTTTCAGGATCCGCCAGACGCCGGCGCGGCTGCCATACTCGTAAAGCGATTCCATGCTCATGTTGCGCGCGCCTTGCAGCGGCTGGGCGGCAACCATTTCGGAGAGGAAGGCTTCGGATTCTTTGTCGCCGTGCAGGATGTTGCGCTCGCCACCTTCTTCGTAATTGAGCACGAAGGACAGGGCGATGCGCGCGTTGCCCGGCCAGTGTGGGTGAGGAGGGTTACTGCCGTAACCGATCAGGTCGCGTGGGTAGTCAGCGCTCACTGCAGTCTTCCTTCTTATTCGTTGACAGGTTTGTGTAACGGCCTGCACAGGCTGGCGTCACAGCGATGGGCTGATTGTATACAACTTTATTCTCAATTTGTAAGCCTGAATTTTCGCATTTTTCACCGACTGTCATCTTTTGCTGCTAATGGCGTGAACCTGCAAGAAACCTGCCTGACCAGTCAGCTAATGGATGTAAGGTTCAATAGACAGGCGCTTGAGGGGCAGATTGGCGGTAAATGCCCGAATGGCGGGGGGTGAGGTGAAAAATGTCGTTTTTATTGTGTACAATTTTTTTGAAAAGTGTCTTAATCAGTCGCTCGCCGCAACTTTTCGTGCTCCGAATCGGTGCGGTCTCCTTTTTACCTGACTTCGGGAGGCGCGAAGTCTGACTGCTCTATGCGGCCAGGCGCGCAGAATCAATGGGACGTTTGACAACACACGTTTTGGACGCTGCACACGGTTGCCCGGGCAGCTCGATCAAGGTCGAGCTGTACCGCGTTGAAGGTTCGCATCTGGAATTGGTCGCCAGTGCAATCACCAACAGCGATGGCCGGGTCGATGCGCCATTGCTGCAAGGCGATGATTACCGCACCGGGGTCTATCAGGTGCAGTTCCACGCTGGCGATTACTACCGCGCCCGTGGCGTACAGCTGCCGGAGCCGGCGTTTCTGGATGTGGTGGTGCTGCGTTTCGGCATCTCCGCCGAACAGGATCACTATCACGTGCCACTGCTGATCTCGCCTTACAGCTATTCCACCTACCGGGGCAGCTGACCCCCAAGCAGCTGCCCCCACCGGGAAGCGACTGCGCATATAGCTTCTTTGGTCTTTCGCCCGCTCACACTGCGGGCTTTTTTTCGGCCCTGAAAAAGTGGTGTCTGGTCTGACGCCATCGCTGGCAAGCCAGCTCCCACAGTGTCCGGGTCGTACACGAAAAATGTGAAGACCCCCGAACCTGTGGGAGCTGGCTTGCCAGCGATGCTTTTAACGGCTCAACAGGGATGCAGCGCCAGCCCCACTGAACAACCCGGCACTCACCCGGTTGAACCAGCTCTGCCCCTTGCCGCTACGCAGATAGCGCGCCGCACCATGCGCACCCAGCCCGTAAGCCAGTTTGCAGCACAGGTCGAGCACCACCCAGGTCGCGATCATGAACAGCAACTGCGGCAGGAACGGTTGTTGCGCGCTGAGGAACTGCGGCAGAAACGCGGCGAAAAACAGAATGTCTTTCGGATTGCTCGCGCCCAACACAAAGGCGCGCCCGAACAGTGTGCGAAAACGCGGCACTGGCGCGGCCTGCGGCACTTCGGCACCCACCGACGGCTGACGCGATTGCTGCCAGCTCTGCCAGGCGAGGTAGAACAGGTACAGCGCGCCGACGATTTTCAGTGCGCTGAACAATTGCTCCGACGCCAGCAGCAGGGCGCCAAGCCCCAATGCCGACGCACTGAGCAGGCAGATTGAAGCAATCACACCACCGAGAAACGCCGGGTAAGAGCGGCGCAGACCGTAATTCAGACTGTTGCTGATCATCAGCAATGACAGCGGTCCCGGAATCAGGATCACCACCAATGCAGCGCCGCTGAACAGCAGCCAGGTTTCCAGACTCATCACTTTCCTCCTTTTTGTTGTATTGAAAAATGCACAAAAGCCCCACCCCGTGAGGGTGAGGCTGTTTTGAAGCCTGAACCGCGTGACGCTTACAGGAAGATGAACTTGGCGATGAAGATCGCGCAGAGCACCCACAGGCTCACGGAAATTTCCTTGTACTTGCCGGTACCGGCCTTCAACGCCACGTAGGTGATGAAGCCCAGCGCAATGCCGTCGGCGACCGAGAAAGTCAGCGGCATCATGATCGCGGTGACAATCGCCGGGATGGCGTCAGTGGCTTCATCCCATTCGATGTGGGCCATGCCGCCCATCATCAGCATCGCGACATAAATCAGCGCACCGGCGGTGGCGTAAGCCGGAATCATCCCGGCCAGCGGTGCGAAAAACATCGCGGCTATAAATAGCACACCTACGGTGACGGCGGTAAGACCAGTCCGACCACCAGCCGCTACACCCGCGGCACTTTCCACATAGCTGGTGACGGGCGGAACACCCACCACCGCGCCGAAGACGCTGGAGGCGCTGTCGGCTTTCATGGCGCGGGAAAGGTTTTCGATACGCCCGTCAGCATTGACCAGATTGGCGCGCTGGGCGACGCCCATCAGGGTGCCGGCGGTGTCGAACATGTGGACGAAGAGGAAGGCCAGCACCACGCTGATCATGCTGACGTTGAACACGCCGGCGACGTTCATCGCCATGAAGGTCGGCGCTAGGCTTGGCGGGGTCGACATGATCCCTTCGTAGTGCACGATGCCCAGGCCCCAACCGGCGAGGGTCACGGTGATGATGCTGATGAGGATCGCACCGAAGACTTTGTGGTAGCTGAGGATCGCGATCATCAGGAAGCAGATCGCCGCCAGCAGCGGGCCGGGTTCACGCAGGGAGCCGAGTTTGATCAGGGTGGCCGGGCTGTCGACGACAATGCCCGCGGTTTTCAGGCCGATCAGTCCGAGGAACAGACCGACGCCAGCGCCCATCGCAAAGCGCAGGCTGACCGGAATGCTGTTGAGCAGCCATTCGCGAATCCGCGAGAAGGTCAGGATCATGAACAGCACACCGGAAACGAACACCGCACCGAGCGCGGTTTCCCAGTTGTAGCCCATGGTGCCGACCACGGTGTAAGTGAAGAACGCGTTGAGGCCCATACCCGGTGCCAGACCCACCGGCCAGTTGGCGTACAGGCCCATCAGCAGGCAGCCGAGCGCAGCGGCGATGCAGGTGGCGACGAAAGCTGCACCGTGATCGATCCCGGCATCGGCCATGATGTTCGGGTTGACGAAGATGATGTAAGCCATGGTGATGAAGGTTGTCAGACCGGCAATCAGCTCGGTCTTCACCGTGGTGCCATGCAAGCTGAGTTTGAAGATGCGCTCCAGCACGCCGGTGCGTAAGGGCGGTGAGAGTTCCAGCGTCGATGCTTCGGATTTGCGGCTTTCCACAGCGAGTACTCCTCAAGAGTTTTATTGTTATTTCCAGGGCCGGACCCATGAGGGGTGGCAGCAGCCCTTTGAGGCATACGCGAATTTGTTGACCATGCGGTCAGGAACTCGCACGCAGTGGATTATGCTTTTGTGTACAAATAAAGCAAATATTGTTTTTGGTTTTGTTTACGAAAGGTCAGGCGATAGGGATATATCGCCTTCAGAGACCCCATCGCTGGCAAGCCAGCTCCCACAGGGTTCGTGGGTTTCTTCACATCTGTGTACGCCGCTGCCCTTGTGGGAGCTGGCTTGCCAGCGATGAGGCCAGTCCAGTCAATCCAGATGTGACTGAGTGCTCCCGAGCGCCATATTCACCGCCAACCACCCATTCACCGCCACCTCCCCAGCTTCAGCAAACACCCGCTCGAGCAACTTCACCTGTTCACGCCGTAACGCCTGCTCAAACTTCGCACCTTCACCGGTCAATTCCAGCAGCCGCTTACGCTTGTCCGCCTCCGACGCCACGCTCTCCACCAGATGCATTTCCTGCAGCTGGCGCAGCGGCATGTTCAGCGCCTGTTTGCTCACGCCGAGCAATCCCAGCAATTCCTTCACGCTCAAATTCGGATAACGCGCGATGAAAAACACAATCCGCTGATGCACCCGGGACAGGCCACGGCGCTCGAGCATTTCATCGGCTTTGGCGGTGAACGCCTGATAGCCGAAGAAAAACGCTTCCATCGCCTGTTGCTGGCTGGCGGGGTTTTTAAGGTCAAGCATGTTGACGTACTCGCTCAAGCTGTCGTAGTTTCGGTCAAGCAGTTTGACTCATTTTTCCCAGGCCTCGCTACCGGTGACTCCCATGGCTTTTTCCGAACGTGTCTCGCGCCTTAAAAGTTCTCTGATCCGTGAAATTCTTGCCGCCGCCCAGCGCCCGGAAGTGATGTCGTTCGCCGGAGGTCTGCCGGCCGAAGCCATGTTGCCGAAAATCGAATGGGCCGACATGCCGCTATCCCTCGGCCAATACGGCATGAGCGAAGGCGAGCCGGCGCTGCGTGAAGCGCTGGCGGCGCAGGCGCGAGCGTTGGGTCTGGACTGCACGGCGAGCCAGGTGCTGGTGGTCAGCGGTTCCCAGCAGACCCTCGATCTGGTGGCCAAGTTGTACATCGACAAAGGCACTGAAATCCTGCTGGAGGCGCCAACCTACCTGGCCGCGTTGCAGATCTTCCAGCTGTTCGGCGCCGATTGCCTGACCGTGCCGCAAGAGGCCGATGGCCCGAATCTGGCCCAACTGCGCAGTCGGCTGGAGCAGCATCGCCCGGCGTTCATCTACCTGATCCCGACGTTCCAGAACCCGTCCGCCCTGCGCTACAGCGAAGCCAAGCGCGCCGCAGTCGCCGCGTTGCTCGACGAATTCGGTGTGACCCTGATCGAAGACGAGCCGTACCGCGAACTGACGTTCGATGGCGGCAGCGCCAAACCGATTGCCGGACGCCTGAAAAAGGCCAGCTGGATCTACACCGGCACGGTGTCGAAAACCTTGCTGCCGGGTTTGCGCGTCGGCTACCTGATCGCTAGTCCGGACCTGTTTCCGCATTTGCTCAAGCTAAAACAGTCGGCGGATCTGCACACCAACCGCATCGGCCAGTGGCAGGCGCTGCAATGGATCGGCACGGAAAAATATCAGCAGCATTTGAGTGAATTGCGTGGCTTCTATCGCGAGCGCCGCGATGCGTTTCAAGCGGCGCTGGAAAGGCATTTTTCCGATCTGGCGGACTGGAACATGCCGCAGGGTGGGTTGTTTTTCTGGCTGACCTTGAAGCAGCCGCTGGATACGCGAACTTTGCTCAACGAGGCGCTGGCCAATGATGTGGCGTTCATGCCGGGTGAGCCATTCTTTCCCGAACCGGATAAAAACCTCGGGCACCTGCGTTTGAATTTCAGCCACATCGACCCGGCGCGACTGGATGAGGGGCTCAATCGTCTGGCGGCGGTGGTGAGGCAGGCGCAACTTGAGAAAGCGGCCTGAAAAACGAATAAACCGGCTTGAGGGCCGGTTTATTTTTGTCTGAGTAATGTGCTGTTCTTGCGGTCCTTATCGCTGGCAAGCCAGCTCCCACAGGTTTTGTGAACGCCACAGATTATTGTGGGAGCTGGCTTGCCAGCGATGGGGCCATAAGCAACACAACATCAATATCAGACCGCAGCAAACCGCTTATCCAGATAATCAATAATCACCTTGGACTCATACATCCACGTCGTCTGCCCATTTTCTTCAATGCGCAGGCACGGCACCTTGATCTTGCCGCCCTGATCCAACAGCGTCTGGCGATCCTGTTCATTGTTCTTCGCGTCCTTCAGTGCGACCGGCACATTCAGGCGACGCAGCGTACGACGGGTTTTCACGCAGAACGGGCAGGCGTGGAACTGATACAGGGTCAGGCCTTTGGCGGCGGCGTTGACTTGCGCCTGTACCTCGGCCGGGCGCTGTTTCTTGCCCGGGCGGGTGATGAAGTCAATGAAAATGATCAGTTGGCCAAGGCCGACACGAAGCGCTTTTACGAACACGTTGAAAGCCTCACGGTGCGAAGAGAGAAGGGCGCGCAGCTTACCCGATTTTTCACAGGCGAAAAAAAACCGGCGATCAACGCCGGTTTTTTTCTGCAGCCGATTACTTGATCAGGCTGAGGAACTCGCTGCGAGTCGCCGCGTTTTCGCGGAACTCACCGAGCATCACCGAAGTGATCATCGACGAATTCTGTTTCTCGACACCGCGCATCATCATGCACATGTGCTTGGCCTCGATCACCACGGCCACGCCCAGTGCTCCGGTGACTTGCATCACCGCATCAGCGATCTGGCGGCTGAGGTTTTCCTGGATCTGCAGGCGGCGGGCGTACATGTCGACGATTCGCGCGACCTTCGACAGGCCCAGCACCTTGCCGCTCGGGATATACGCGACGTGGGCCTTGCCGATGAACGGCAGCAGGTGGTGTTCGCACAGCGAGTACAACTCGATGTCCTTGACCAGCACCATTTCGCTGTTGTCGGAGCTGAACAGGGCACCGTTGGTGACCTCTTCGAGCGTCTGTTCATAACCGCGGCAGAGGTACTGCATGGCTTTGGCGGCACGCTTTGGCGTGTCGAGCAGGCCCTCGCGGGACACGTCCTCGCCCAGTTGGCCGAGAATCGCGGTGTAATTCTGTTCCAGGGACATGAAACTACCTGTGGGGATTTTCGCAAAGGGCAAGGGTACGGTGGCGGACACAACCCTGCAAGTTCGGTGTAACGCGATTATTCGTCGCGGCCTTCCATCATCGTGCGTTTGAGCATCACGTACACCGCGCCCGCACCGCCGTGTTTCGCCTGGCACGAGGTGAAGCCGAGCACTTGCGGATGCTGGCGCAGCCAGGTGTTGACGTGGCTTTTGATCATCGGCCGCTTGCCGTCCAGGCGCACGGCCTTGCCGTGGGTGACGCGCACGCAGCGGATTTCGAATCTGGTCGCTTCGGCGAGAAAGGCCCAGAGGGTCTCGCGGGCTTTTTCGACGGTCATGCCGTGCAGGTCGAGGCTGCCTTCGAACGGGATCTGGCCGACCTTGAGCTTGCGCATCTGGCTTTCCTGCACCCCGTCTCGGGCCCACATCAACTCGTCTTCGGGGCCGACGTCGATCACGAACTGATCGGACAGGCCATCCACGGTGGTGGTCTCGGTGCGCACGGTGGCGGACTGGCGCAGTTTGGCGATCTGCGCGCGGTCGGCCTTGGGTTTGCCGGTGTCGGCGCGGTCGTGCTTGATCGGCTTGACGCCTTGGATCGCACTTTTGAACAGGGAAAAATCGTCGTCTTGCATGTCAGCCTCCGCGAAGGGCGGCCAGTTTACCCAAGTCGAAACAAAACGGCCCGGCAAAAAGCCAGGCCATCACCTCAGTCGTGTTTTTTCATCAGGTGCGGGGACATGTTCAGCTCCCGCGATTGCCGGGCGCGGCGCCGGCATCGACGCCACAGGGCCACACCGAAGTACAGGAACAACAAGCCGACCGCGAGAATGATCGCCGACCCCGTCGGCGTGGCATTCAAATCGCCGAGCGCTGGCGGGCGCCCCAGCAGGCTGGCGGCACCGGCCATCGCCAGCAGCACACCGAACGTCGCCAGAATGGCGGCGATCGCTGCGCCGAATCGAAAACGCCAGTTGCTTTGGCCTTTGGGCCGCAAGCGGCGTGCGTCAAATCCATCGGATAACTTCATTCCGACCTTCCTCAATGGGTATCGGCCCTTCGACCGGGAGTTGACCGGGTTGTTCCTGAGGCTAAGGCAATTGAAGCAAATGCGAGGCTTTTGCGGATGAGCGGCGCGGTGAGCCGCTCATCAGAGCAGATCAGATCAGATCTTGCGTCAGGGCGAGGGTGGCGAAGTTGTCGGCCATGATCGCCATTTCCGCTTCCTGGACCACGGCGGCGCTGAGCACGCGGCCCTTGAACGGCAGGTCACGGGTGGCGCAGGCGTCTTCGACCAGGGTGCAACGGAAGCCCAGGTTCTTCGCCGCGCGCACGGTGGTGCTGACGCTGGAGTGGCTCATGAAGCCGCAGACGATCAGGTCCAGCGAACCAAGATTCTGCAAACGGTCCAGCAGTTCGGTGCCGTGGAACGCGCTCGGCAGCAGTTTGCCGATGATGGTTTCATCACCCTGTGGCTCAAGGCCAGGGATGAACTCGCCGCGTTCGCCCTGCGGGTCGAACAGGCCACCGACGGTGCCGAGATGACGCACGTGCACGATCGGCCGACCGGCTGCACGGGCCGCAGCGACCAGTTGTTTGATGTTCGCGACGGCCGCGTCCATGCCGCTCAGGGCCAGCGGGCCACTGAGATACTCTTTCTGGGCATCGATGATGACCACGGTGGCATGGCTCAGTGTGGCCGCTGCGTAACCGCGGCCGCTGAGTTGAAACATCGTTTTTGGAACGGACATTCGGGGCTCCTTGGGGTGGGGCTTTTGCGGCATTGTCCTCTGGCTGAGCGGTTCTGTGAACCGCTACCATCGTAGGCAGCGTCGTTATTGGCCTGCAGCGTTGTCAAGTTACACGTTCTGTTCAATGGCTGATGCAAAAATGAGAAAAGTCCTACTGTCGCTCGACTGATTTTCCTGCGTCGTCGGCGCGCGTTTTGGCTGGTAGAATCGCCAGTCGTTTTTTCTGGAGTTCTGCCCCGTGATCACTTCCCGACTTCGTACCCTGCGCGACCACATCCGTTGGGCCGTCAGCCGCTTCCATGGGGAGGATCTGTTTTTCGGCCACGGCACCGACAACGCCTGGGATGAAGCCCGGCAGTTGGTGCTCGGAGCCTTGCACCTGCCGTGGGAGATCGCCGACAGCTACCTCGACTGTGCGCTGGAAGACGACGAACTGGTCAACCTGCAACGCCTGCTCAAGCGCCGCATCGAAGAGCGCATCCCGACTGCGTACCTGTTGGGCGAAGCGTGGTTCTGCGGCATGTCGTTCATCGTCGATGAGCGCGTGCTGATTCCGCGTTCGCCGATTGGCGAGTTGATCGAAAACCGCTTTGCGCCGTGGATCGGCGACGAGCCTGCACGCATCCTCGACCTGTGCACCGGCTCCGGCTGCATCGGCATCGCCTGCGCCTACGAGTTCCAGAACGCTGAAGTGGTGCTGGCGGACCTGTCGTTCGAAGCGCTGGAAGTGGCCAACCAGAACATCGAGCGTCATGGCGTCGATGAGCGTGTTTACACCGTGCAGGGCGATGGTTTTGATGGCTTGCCGGGGCAGCGTTTCGACCTGATCGTGTCGAACCCGCCGTACGTTGACGCAGAAGATTTCGCCGACATGCCGGACGAATACCAGCACGAACCGGAGCTGGGTCTGGCCTGCGGCGATGATGGCTTGAACCTGGTACGGCGGATGCTCGCCGAAGCGGCAGATCACTTGACCGAGAAGGGGCTGCTGATCGTTGAGGTGGGCAACAGCCAGGTGCACGTCGAAGCGCTGTACCCGGAAGTCGACTTCGCCTGGCTCGATTTCGAGCGCGGCGGGCATGGCGTGTTCATGCTGACCGCAGAACAGTGCCGCGATCATCAGGCCTTGTTCGCTTCCCGCGTTTGACCTGACTGACTTCTGTGGCGAGGGAGCTTGCTCCCGCTGGTCTGCGAAGCAGACCCAAAATATGCAATGACGGTGCACCAGACATACCGCATGCGCATGTTTTACGACTGCTTCGCAGCCGAGCGGGAGCAAGCTCCCTCGCCACAGGTCATCGCTGATTTCAGCGGTGCGTAGCAATCCAGATCAACAACCCGGCCTGAAACACCGCAAACGCCACCAGACACGTAATGGTGAAGCGCAAACCAGCGTCCTCACGCTTGAACTTGCTGACTTTGTCTTCCTGCTTCTTCAGCTTCACTTCCTGCTCGGCCAGGTTCTGCTCGGCCTGCTGCAGCATCTGCGCCGCTTCGAGAATCTCGACGATCTGCAGCTTTTCGCTGTTCCAGTCGCCCAGCAAGTCACCGACCTGCACCTCTTTGACGCTGCTCTTCAAGTGCTGGGCATCGGCGTACACCACATCAAAACCGTGCACACGCAAGAAGTGATCGCGGCGCAGACGGGTGTCTTCGTTCAGCGCGTCCTTGTTGTTCAGGTCCATGCCGTCGACGGTGTAGGCGGGCCAGCGTTTTTTCGCCCAGTTGATGCCTTGCGCGGCCATGAAGCGGCCGATGCCACGGTTCAACGGTTCAATCTGCAAGCCGCTGTCGGGGCCGAAATGCACACGTTTGCTGGTGTGATTGACCCACACATCCAGATGGTTCTGCTCTTTGCGCACGCGCTGACCGGGCAGTTTGATCGCCATGCGCATCAGGCTGTGTTCTTTGCTGTTGCGCTCGGCATAACCGAACTCGACAAAGCGCAACGGCCGGCCACCGGTGTGACGGTCAGTCTGCAGCGGGGCCAGGCGGAGCATCTTGTGGTGCTCGACGCTGACGTCCGCCCATGGCAGCTCGACCGCTGGCGGTGCGTCTTTTTCAGCGGTGGTGTCGGGTGAAGTCGGGGTATCAGTCATAACGGCGAGATCCTGTCCAAGCCCTGCTTGTCGCCAGCCGATACGCTGGCGACAAAGGCTTATCGGCCGTTTTTTGCCGGACTGGAGGGCAAACTACGGTTAACGGTTGCGAATGCCGTCAATAAATTCGATGAGTTTGCCGCCCAGTTCCGCCGCTAGTGGCAAATTGGGGTCCTTGTAGGAGGCCAATTGCCGCTTCACATCGGCGGGGACGATGCGCATGACGTGGTTCATGCCTTCGATCACCACCAGTTCGGCGTCGGGTTTGGCGGCTTTCAGCGCCTGCGCATCGCCGACGCCGACCTGCATGTCGTTGCTGCCCTGAACGATCAGCGCCGGCATCTTCAGTTGCGCAAAAGCCTTGGCCGGGTCCTGGCGGAACAGCGAAATCAGGTACGGCTGCACGCTCGGGCGGAAAATCGGTTGCAGTGGCGCCGGCACATTGTCATCGGTGTGACCGGCCTTGAGGCTATCGAGCAGTTCATTACTGCGCAGCATCAACGGTGGCGGCAGGCTGCGCGCCAGTTGCTCGCGGATCACCTGATCCACCGGGCGCGCGCTGCCGGACAGCGAAATCAGCGCAGCAGCATCTGCGCGAGGAGCGGCGAGGGTGGCAATCAGGGCGCCTTCACTGTGACCGAGCACAATCAGCGGGCCGAAGCGCGGATCGCTTTTCAGCTTCTGGCTCCACGCTACAGCGTCGTCAACGTAGCCTTCCACCGACAGATTGCGCTCGTCAGGCGTGGCCGGCCGGCTCGCAGCCACCCCGCGCTTGTCGTAGCGCACGCTGGCGATGTTGTGTTTGGCCAGCACCCAGGCCAGCCGCTTGAGGCTGTCATTGCGCCCGCCATCGGGGTTGTTGCCGTCACGATCTGTAGGACCGGAGCCGGCAAGGATCAGGACAACCGGCACCGGGCTGTCGGATTTCGGCAGCAACAGCGAGCCGAAAAGTTCACCGTTGCCGGTGTCCAGAGAGATCGGGCGCTGCAGGACAGTCGCGTGGGCAAAGCCGGTAAACAGGGTAAGACTCAAGATCAGAACTCGCAGCATCATCACGCCATCATTCGCCAAGGTGCCGGTTGGACTCACCAACACCGCTAAGGTTCGAGGATGAACTACTCGGTTAGCCTGCGTATACTGGCGCGCATCACGAATTCGGGTTTGATTTCACGGAGCGTCCTGCATGTCCGGCAATACCTATGGCAAGTTGTTCACTGTCACCACCGCTGGCGAAAGCCATGGTCCGGCGTTGGTCGCCATTGTCGACGGCTGCCCGCCGGGCCTGGAGATTTCCCTCGACGACCTGCAGCGCGACCTCGATCGCCGCAAGCCGGGCACCAGCCGCCACACCACCCAGCGCCAGGAAGCCGACGAAGTCGAAATCCTCTCTGGCGTGTTCGAAGGCCGCACCACCGGTTGCTCGATCGGCCTGCTGATCCGCAACACCGACCAGAAGTCCAAGGACTACTCGGCGATCAAGGATCTGTTCCGCCCGGCGCACGCCGACTACACCTACCACCACAAATACGGCGAGCGCGATTACCGCGGCGGCGGTCGCAGCTCGGCGCGGGAAACCGCGATGCGTGTGGCGGCGGGTGCGATCGCGAAGAAGTTTCTGGCAAGCCAGGGCATCGTCATTCGCGGCTACATGAGCCAGCTCGGCCCGATTGAAATCCCGTTCAAGACCTGGGATTCGGTGGAACAGAACGCCTTCTTCAGCCCGGACCCGGACAAGGTCCCGGAGCTGGAAGCCTACATGGATCAGTTGCGCCGCGATCAGGACTCGGTCGGGGCGAAGATCACCGTGGTTGCCGAAGGTGTGATGCCGGGTCTCGGCGAGCCGATTTTCGATCGCCTCGACGCTGAACTGGCGCACGCGCTGATGAGCATCAACGCGGTCAAAGGCGTGGAAATCGGCGCCGGTTTCGCCTGCGTCGCCCAGCGCGGCACCGAGCATCGCGATGAACTGACTCCGGAAGGTTTCCTCAGCAACAATGCTGGCGGCATCCTCGGCGGCATCTCTTCCGGTCAGCCGATCGTCGCGCATCTGGCGTTGAAGCCGACGTCGAGCATCACCACCCCGGGCCGTTCGATCGACATCCACGGCAACCCGGTGGACGTGATCACCAAGGGCCGTCACGATCCGTGCGTCGGCATCCGCGCCACGCCGATTGCCGAAGCGATGATGGCCATCGTGCTGATGGATCACCTGCTGCGTCACCGTGGGCAGAACGCCGACGTGCGCGTCAGCACCCCGGTGCTGGGTCAGCTTTGATGGTTGATCGCCAAGCCGTCGCGGTCTGAACGTGGCGGCGCTCCCGTACTGGCGGCTGTCCAGTTTCTACCTGTTCTATTTCGCCTTGCTCGGTTCGACAGCGCCGTTTCTGGCGCTGTACTTCGATCACCTCGGCTTCAGCCCCGCGCGCATCGGCGAGCTGGTGGCGATCCCGATGCTGATGCGCTGCGTGGCGCCGAACATCTGGGGCTGGCTCGGCGACTACACCGGCAAGCGCCTGGCCATCGTGCGCTTCGGCGCGGTGTGCACGCTGCTGACGTTCTCGCTGATTTTCGTCAGCAAGACCTACGCCTGGCTGGCGATGGTCATGGCGCTGCATGCGTTCTTCTGGCACGCGGTGTTGCCGCAGTTCGAAGTCATCACCCTCGCGCATTTGCAGGGGCAAACCTCGCGCTACAGCCAGATTCGCCTGTGGGGCTCGATCGGTTTCATCATCACCGTGGTCGCGTTGGGCCGATTGTTCGAATGGCTGAGTCTCGATATCTACCCGGCGGCGCTGGTGCTGATCATGGCCGGTATCGTCCTCAGCAGCCTGTGGGTGCCGAACGCGCAACCGCCGCAAGGCAATCGGCCGAGCGGGGAGGGCTTTCTCAAGCAATTGCGCAGCCCCGGTGTGCTGGCGTTTTACGCCTGCGTTGCGCTGATGCAGATGAGTCATGGGCCGTATTACACCTTTCTGACTTTGCACCTTGAACGACTCGGTTACAGCCGTGGCGTGATCGGCATGCTTTGGGCCGTGGGCGTGGTCGCCGAAGTGCTGATGTTCATGGCGATGAGCCGGATTCTCGCGCGGTTCTCCTTGCGCCGCGTGCTGATGGCGAGTTTTCTGCTAGCGGCGCTGCGCTGGTTGCTGCTAGGTTCGTTCGCCGAATTCCTCTGGGTGCTGTTGTTTGCCCAGGTGCTGCACGCGGCGACCTTCGGCAGCTTTCATGCGGCTGCCATCGCCTTCGTGCAACGTAGCTTCGGTGCGCGTCAGCAAGGTCAGGGCCAGGCGCTGTACGCGGCGCTGGCCGGCACCGGTGGCGCGCTGGGTGCGTTGTATTCCGGTTACAGCTGGAATGCCCTCGGCGCAACATTGACCTTTAGTATTGCCAGTCTCGCGGCGCTCGCTGCTGCCGTTATCATTGCCACACGTATGCAAGAGGACAGGCCATGAGCCTTACGCGTGAACAGCTCGCCCAGCAGATCGTCGACGCCGGGCGTTTCCTTTATGGTCGCGGCTGGTCGCCGGCCACCAGCAGCAATTACTCGACGCGCCTGTCGCCGAGCGAAGCGCTGCTGACCGTGTCCGGCAAGCACAAGGGCCAGTTGGGTGTGGACGACGTGCTCGCCACGGATTTGTCCGGCAACAGCCTGGAACCGGGCAAAAAACCCTCCGCCGAAACCCTGTTGCACACCCAGCTCTATAGCTGGCGCGCGGAGATCGGCGCAGTGCTGCACACCCATTCGGTGAACGCCACGGTGCTGTCGCGCCTGACGCCGCAAGACTTTATCGAATTCGAAGACTACGAACTGCAAAAAGCCTTCAGCGGCATCTCGACCCACGAATCCCGGGTGCGCGTGCCGATCTTCGACAACGATCAGGACATTGCGCGCCTCGCCGCCAAGGTGCAGCCTTGGCTCGACGCCCATCCCGATTGCGTCGGTTATCTGATTCGCGGCCACGGCCTCTACACCTGGGGCGCGCAGATGAGTGATGCCCTGCGGCAGATCGAGGCCTTCGAATTTCTGTTTGAATGCGAGTTGAAAACCCGCAGCGTCATGAACCGCCAAGGCTGACTTCACCAGAAGCCGCCCATTTGCCTGATCAAATGCACTGCCCGACCGGTCTGCAAGAACCGGACGGCAAGGCCGATACCGAGGAATTGCCCATGAGCAGCCTGTCCGTCTATCACGTTTCCAGCCCCGAGATTCCGAACAAGGTGCTGACCCATTTCGAAGACATCGCCTCGACGCTCGCCGAGCAGGGCGTACGCTTCGACCGCTGGCAAGCCGCGGCGAAGATCCAGCCCGGAGCCAGCCAGGAAGAGGTGATCAGCGCCTATCAGGAGCAGATCGACAAACTGATGACCGAACGCGGTTACATCACCGTCGATGTGATCAGCCTCAACAGCGATCACCCGCAAAAAGCCGAACTGCGCGCCAAGTTCCTTGAGGAACACCGCCATGGCGAAGACGAAGTGCGCTTTTTCGTCGCCGGTCGTGGCCTGTTCACCCTGCACATCGACGATTACATCTACGCGGTGTTGTGCGAAAAGAACGACCTGATCTCGGTGCCGGCCGGCACCAAACACTGGTTCGACATGGGCGAGCACCCGCACTTCGTGGCGATTCGCCTGTTCAACAACCCGGAAGGCTGGGTCGCCAATTTCACCGGCGAAGACATCGCCGGGCGTTTCCCGCGACTGGAGGACTGAGCCAATGTCGATCAAAGCCATTGTCACTGACATTGAAGGCACCACCAGCGCGGTGAGTTTCGTGTTCGACGTGCTGTTCCCGTATGCGGCCAAACACCTGCCGGACTTCGTGCGGCAGAACGCCGAACGTGCCGATGTGGCTGAGCAACTCGACGCCGTGCGCCGTGACAGCAATGCACCGCAGGCCGATGTTGAACGGGTTGTTGAAATTCTCTTGAGCTGGATCGAGGAAGATCGCAAAGCCACGCCGCTCAAAGCCTTGCAAGGCATGGTCTGGGCGCAGGGTTATCACGCCGGGCAGTTGAAGGGGCATGTTTACCCGGATGCCGTTGAAGCGCTGCAACGCTGGCACGCGGCGGGTTATCAACTGTTTGTGTATTCGTCGGGTTCGATCCAGGCGCAGAAGCTGATCTTCGGCTGCTCCGAGGCGGGGGATCTGACACCGCTGTTCAGCGGTTACTTCGACACCACGTCGGGGCCTAAACGCGAAGAACAGTCCTATCGCAACATCCAACAGGCGATTGGCGTCGAACCGGGGGAGATTCTGTTTCTGTCGGACATCGTCGAGGAACTGGATGCCGCGCAGGCTGCCGGTTTGCAGACCTGTGGCCTGGCCCGCGAGGGTGGAGAACTGGGAAGCCATATCACCGTCGACAGCTTCACCGGCATCGAACCCGAAGCCTTCTGACCACACAAGTCCCTGTAGGAGCTGCCGAAGGCTGCGATCTTTTGATCTTGATTTAGAAGATCAAAAGATCGCAGCCTTCGGCAGCTCCTACATAAAAAAGCTGCGCACAAAAAAACAGGCCGGGCAGTGAAAGCTGTCCGGCCTGTTTTTGTTTAAAGCTGTTTAAAGCTTCGAATCAATTACAGCGAGTGATACGTCGGCAACGCAAAGCGCTGCTGGCTTTGCAGCATCGCAATTTGCGGCAGCTCACTGGCTTCTTCCGCCAGGTCACGACGAATCGCGCTGATTGCCCACGACAGCTGGTCGGCATTGTGCATTTGCTGATACGTCAGGGCGCGTTTGAACACTTTGCCTTCACTGCTGCGCAAGGTCAGCAGGATCCCGCCATCGGGGCGTGGCGCAGTGGTGACGGTGAAGTTGGAGAACAGCGAGGTAAATTTCTCTTGGATCAGGCTCATGTCTTTCAGCTCCGTATGCACTTGAATGGCAAGCATGCAAAGGAGGTTGCAGTGATTGTGCCAGCACGCGAAAAAATAAAAACCTATATAAATCAATAGCTTAAAAATCGTGAAATTTGCAGGGGTCGTGCAAACTGCATGAATGGCCATCGTGCATCCTGCATTTTGCGGGATTCTCATGAGTTGCACGGAACCAAATGGCAAAGGCGCAATCACCGCCGCCAAGCGTGACAGGGCGGATACAAAACATTGCAAAAACCGCGTGTACAGCCCGAGAAGCGCTGACGTATTTTCGATCTCGACCCTGCTCACGATGCAGGTCATGCCCACAGCCCGAACAATAAAAAACCGGCCGACCAGGCCGAACGGGGAGCTGCCATGAGTCACGCGCCGAGCGACACGATCACCTGGAGCATGATGCTCCGCAAACTGCCGACGATCGCCAAAGCCATCCCGCGGGTGGTCAAGGGCATGAAAGTCGCCAACGTCACGGATCCGACCCAAACGTGTGGCCTCGGCTGGACTTTCGAGCAAGCCACGTTGCGCAACCCTGACGGCGTGGCATTGCTGCAGGACAACGTCTTGCTCACCTATTCGCAGGTCAACCAATGGGCCAACAGGATTGCCCACTATCTGAGTGCGCAGGGCATCGGCAAGGGCGATGTGGTGGCGGTGTTCATCGAAAACCGCCCGGAACTGCTGGTGACCATTCTGGCGCTGGCCAAAGTCGGCGCAGTCAGCGCGCTGCTCAATACTTCGCAGACCCGCGACACGCTAATTCACAGCATAAATCTGGTGGCGCCAGTGGCGATTGTCCTCGGTGAGGAATTGCAGCCGGCGTTTGCCGCGATCCGCGAGCAGGTGTCGATCCCGGCGCAGCGCACCTGGTTTATCGCCGACCGTGATACCTATAGCCACCCGGGCATTGCGCCCGAGGGCTACATCAACCTGATCAGTGCCAGCGCCGATGCGCCCGGTGACAACCCGCCCAGCAGCGGCGAAGTGTTCTTCGACGATCCGTGCTTTTACATCTACACCTCCGGCACCACCGGTCTGCCCAAGGCCGGCGTGTTCAAGCACGGGCGCTGGATGCGCAGCTCCGCCAGCTTCGGCATGATCGCCCTGAACATGGGCCCCGACGATGTCGTCTATTGCACCTTGCCGCTGTACCACGCCACCGGCCTCTGTGTGTGCTGGGGCTCGGCGATCAATGGCGCTTCCGGGTTTGCGATCCGCCGCAAGTTCAGCGCCAGCCAGTTCTGGCCGGACGTGCGTCGCTACAACGCAACCACCCTCGGTTATGTCGGTGAATTGTGCCGTTATCTGGTCGATCAACCGGCCAGCGCTGATGACAGCCGTCACGCGGTGCGCAAGATGATCGGCAACGGTTTGCGCCCCGGCGCCTGGGCCGAGTTCAAGACCCGGTTTGCCGTCGAGCACATCTGTGAGCTGTACGCGGCGAGCGACGGCAACATCGGCTTCAGCAATATCCTCAATTTCGACAACACCATCGGTTTTTCGCTGATGGCCTGGGAACTGGTGGCCTACGACCACGACAGCGGGCAGCCGTTGCGCAGCGCTGATGGTTTCATGCGCAAGGTCAACAAAGGCGAGCAGGGTCTGTTGCTGGCGCGGATCGACGAAAAAGCCCCGCTGGACGGTTACACCGATCCGCAGAAAACCGCCAAGGTGGTATTGCACGATGTGTTCAGCAAGGGCGACCGCTTCTTCAACACCGGCGACTTGCTGCGCAATATCGGTTTCGGCCACGCGCAGTTCGTCGATCGACTCGGCGACACCTATCGCTGGAAGGGCGAAAACGTCTCGACCACTGAAGTGGAAAACCTGTTGCTGCAGCACCCGCATATCTCCGAGGCCGTCGCCTACGGTGTCGAAGTGCGTAACACCAATGGTCGCGCCGGCATGGCGGCAATCACGCCCGCCGAGTCACTGGCGACCCTGGATTTCACCGAATTGCTCGCATTCGCCCGTCAGCGCATGCCGGCCTATGCGGTACCGCTGTTCCTGCGGGTGAAGGTGAAAATGGAAACCACCGGGACCTTCAAATACCAGAAGACCCGACTGAAGAGCGAAGGCTTCGACCCCGGCCAGACGGGCGATGACCCGATCTACGCGTGGCTGCCCGGCACCCAGACTTACGTGCAGGTGACGGACGCAGTTCTGGCCGATATTCATCAGGGCAAATACCGTTATTGAGATTGGCTATGGCACGACTTGAGAAAAAGGGGGTGACAGCTATGGTCGCGCTCGGGAAACTGTCGGCTTTGCGAATAACCGAAAGTGGAGTTGCCCCATGTCTGACCAAAGCCGCCAGATGACCCCTGAAGAAGCTGCCGAATTCACCGAGCAGGTGTTCAACAAGGCGCGCGAAGGTGATGCGCTGATGCTTGATCGGCTGATCAGCGCCGGTTTGCCGGTCAACCTGAAAAACAGCAAGGGCGACACCCTGCTGATGCTCGCCAGCTACTACGGTCACGTCGATGCGGTACAGGTGCTGCTCAAGCACAAGGCCGATCCGGAAATGCGCAACGGTAATGGCCAGAGCCCGATTGCCGGTGCAGCGTTCAAAGGTGACCTGGCGGTGGTCAAGGCGTTGGTGGAGGCGGGCGCGGAGATTGAAGGTTCGTCCTTCGATGGTCGTACCGCGTTGATGATGGCGGCGATGTTCAACCGTGTTGAAATCGTTGATTACCTGATCGGCAAAGGTGCGAACCCGCAAGCCAAGGACGCCAATGGCGTCACCGCGCTGGACGCGGCCCGCACCATGGGCGCGGTCGATACCACGGCGCAGCTGGAAAAATTGCTGGCCTGAACTCGATTCTCCAGTTGATGTGAATCCTGTGGCGAGGGAGCTTGCTCCCGCTCCAGTGCGCAGCGCTGGTAAAAATGGTGAAATCACTGTTTGGGGCCGCTTCGCGCCCCAGCGGGCGCAAGCTCTCTCGCCACAGTGGTTCTGTGTGCAGCCTGAGGCTGCAATGCGCTATCCTCCGCGCCCTCAAATTCAACCTTCCACAGGATCTACCCTCATGAAAGCCGCCCTCGTCGAACTCATCAGCAAAATCAGCTCCGGCTGCATGGGCGAGGACGAGATCCTGAACGTGGCCGACGAAGCGGCGCAGGCCTACGCCAATGCCGAGGCTTTCCTCGCGGCCAACCCGGATATCAACTACGACGACACCTTCCCGATCCCGCTGGGCGAGTGGGTGGTGGTCGGCAGCCTGCCGGAAACCGTGCTGTTCCAGGCTGATACCTACGCTGGCCTGTTCGCGCAGATCGTCGCCTCATTTGGCCCGGGCGTGGATTTCAACCTCAAGCCCAAGCAACTGGCCAAGACCGAAGCGCTGACCGCACTCAACCGCATCCAGGTGCAGATGAGCAGCCTGAACAAGGAAAACGGCGGTTACACGCTGATGAACTTCAGCCAGTTGCTCGACGACGAGCTGCAAGTGGTGCTGGTCTACGGCAACGACGTGCCACGGGTGCTGGAGCTGTGCGCTGAGGTCGGTATCGCTGCGGCACCTTCGCTGGAAGCGCTGAAAGTCGCCGTTCACGTCTGAACGCAATAAAAGGGAACCCTGCGCGCGACCGTCTATCCTAAAAGTGCATGCCACTATTCTGGAGCGACACCATGGGTTCCACGTTCAACGGTCTGATTGGCCTGATCATTCTTGCCCTCGACATCTGGGCCATCATCAACGTACTGAAAAGCGGCGCCGAGACCGGGATGAAAATTCTCTGGGTCCTGCTGATCATCCTCCTGCCGGTACTGGGCCTGATCATCTGGGCGATCGCCGGGCCACGGGGCAACGTGCGGGTCTGACCACAAATTTGAAAGTACCCCATAACCTGTGGGAGCTGGCTTGCCAGCGATAGCATCGCAGCGGTTTCACTGACAGACCGCGTTGATTGCATCGCTGGCAAGCCAGCTCCCACAAGGTTATGCGGATTGCCGATGAACAGAGGTTCGACCTGTCATCTTCGGCAACGTAGAATGCGCGCCTTTCCCGGGCAATCGTCCCCACGATCGACGCCCGCGCATTCATCGGAGCACTTGACCATGACCGTCACCAAGACCAGCGAATACCTGGAAACCCTCTACGAAGGCTACGGCCAG
Source organism: Pseudomonas sp. LF020 (assembly GCF_053456425.1). Classification (NCBI taxonomy): domain Bacteria; kingdom Pseudomonadati; phylum Pseudomonadota; class Gammaproteobacteria; order Pseudomonadales; family Pseudomonadaceae; genus Pseudomonas; species Pseudomonas sp. LF020. Next base: position 417,152 of record NZ_JBRFIX010000005.1, on the reverse strand, counting down.
CGTTTTCGCATGGAAAAACTGCTGCACGAAGTGCGCACCGAACACCAGCACCTGGTGATTTTCCAGAACCCGCGCATGGGTCGGGTAATGGCGCTGGACGGCGTGATCCAGACCACCGAAGCCGATGAATTCATCTACCACGAAATGCTCACCCACGTGCCGATCCTCGCCCACGGCACCGCCAAGCGCGTGCTGATCATCGGCGGCGGCGACGGCGGCATGCTGCGCGAAGTGACCAAGCACGCCAGCGTCGAGCACATCACCATGGTCGAGATCGACGGCACCGTGGTCGACATGTGCAAGGAATTTTTGCCGAACCACTCCAAGGGCGCTTACGACGACCCACGGCTGAACCTGGTGATCGACGACGGCATGCGTTTTGTTGCCACCACCACGGAAAAATTCGACGTGATCATCTCCGACTCCACCGACCCGATCGGCCCGGGCGAAGTGCTGTTCTCGGAGAACTTCTACCAGGCCTGCCACCGTTGCCTGAACGAAGGCGGGATCCTCGTGACCCAGAACGGCACGCCGTTCATGCAGATCGATGAAGTCAAGACCACCGCCGGCCGCCTGCGCAGCCTGTTCCCGGACTGGCACTTCTATCAGGCGGCCGTGCCGACCTACATCGGCGGTTCGATGACCTTCGCCTGGGGCTCGACCAACCCGGCCTACCGCAAGCTGAGCCGTGAAACCCTGCAACAGCGCTTCATCGGCAGCGGCATCGTCACTCGCTACTACAACCCGGAAATCCACATCGGCGCATTCGCGCTGCCACAGTACGTGCTGCAGGCGATCAACAAGCCCAGCAACGACTGACCAGGTCGATGGATTCCTTGTGGCGAGGGAGCTTGCTCCCGCTTGAGTGCGCAGCACTCACAAAATCTGCGATTGCTAAATATTTTGGGGCCGCTTCGCAGCCCAGCGGGAGCAAGCTCCCTCGCCACAAAATTTTTCCAGTCATGAAAATGATGTTTTTTTCATGTTCGTCTGCCGCAATCCTTTTGAACGATCAATCTCGCCAAAAGTCGAGATAGATGTAAGCCCATTTGCGGGTTTGATCGAGGAGGCACCGATGCAAAAGTGGAAAGTCACTTTCGTGGACGATCATGGTGAAATTGTCGATGAGGTGTTCGAGCGCGCGGAATGCCCCAGCGACGACGAGGCTGCACGCCTGATCAAGGAACGGCTCCTGCCCGTGGCCGCCGAACTGGATTTGAACGATCTGGAAGGGCGCACCCCCGACGCCGGGGCGAAAAGCCTGAAAACCCAGAACAGCATCGAAATCCGCAGCATCACTCCAATCTGAAATCTTCCTTTCATCCGAAGCAACCAGGCCTTGGCAGCAGCTCTATCTTGGGGCTAATCTGCAAGCGAGATCAGCGAAACGATCGCTAAGGTCTGGTCTTGTCAGCTACATGCTTGTTTCCCGCCGGCAACCCGTTTGCCGATGTACTTTTGGCCTGTAAGGCCCGGGGCGGGAATACGGAAAGTCTATCCATCTATCCGAGGGGGACGATTCATGAGCACAGCCTATCAAGAAGACATCAGCAGTAATGTTCTGCGCCGCATGAAAGAAGGCGGTTTCGACTTTTCCCGATTCCATCCCATCGAGTTCTACGCCATTTTCCCGGACGAGGAGCGGGCGCGCAGAGCGGCAGGCAAATTTCGTGGTGAATCCATCAATGCCCAGGTCAGTGCGCGCGACGATGGCGCCTGGTCGTTGGAATTGAGCAAAGTGATGTACGCGACCTATGACGATATTGGCGATTTCGAGCAGGGTTTCTCTGCCGTGGTCGAGCCGCTGGGCGGCATCATCGAAGGCTGGGGCGTGAAGCAGGAGGTGCGCAGCCGGCATCGTTTGAACTGATCTCTGGTTTAGCTTTTTTAAAGTCAAAAGATCGCAGCCTTCGGCAGCTCCTACAGGTGATTGGTAGGAGCTGCCGGAGGCTGCGATCTTTTGCTTTTGCTTTCAAAACATTTCAGAAAGGCAAAAAAAAGCCACCGGAGAGGGTGGCTGAAAGGGAAGATCGATAAGGAGAGGAAACCGGTCAGGGTCACGGCCTGCGGGGACTGCACGGGCAGTCACGGGTCATTGGGCTGAAGCCTTCCTTGTGGGAAGTTTGCAGCGGATGCGCGGATTATCCGCAGCCCGGCGCAAGCAGTGAAATCAACTCTGACTATGCTGGTGATAGGCGATGCAATGCGTCGCAATGAAGCGGGGGCAATCCGCTTGGGGCATTTGCCGCACAGGAATGGTGCGGTGCTTGCGGCGTGATTATCCAAGCGATTGAAATCAAAGCGTTTATGCCGATGGCACGGGCCTTGCGAAGGCCTGTAGGTCCGGGTGACAAGGAGTACGGCATGATCCGCACCTATTTTGATGAAATGTACGATGCCGGCGGCCAGGTCCGCCCGCATTACCGCGAGTTCGCCCGCTGGCTGGCGGACACGCCTGACGAGTTGCTGGCACAACGGCGACGCGAGGCCGATCTGCTGTTCCACCGGGCCGGGATTACCTTCACGCTCTATGGCGATGAGCAGGGCACCGAGCGCCTGATTCCATTCGACACCATTCCGCGCAGCATTCCCGCCAGCGAGTGGCGGATCGTCGAGCGCGGCTGCATCCAGCGGGTCAAGGCGTTGAACATGTTCCTCGCCGACCTTTATCACGAGCAGCGCATCATCAAGGCCGGGATCATCCCCGCCGAACAGGTGCTGGCCAACGAGCAGTACCAGTTGGCGATGCAGGGCCTGGATCTGCATCGCGATATCTATTCGCACATTTCCGGCGTCGATCTGGTGCGCGATGGCGACGGCACCTACTACGTGCTCGAAGACAACCTGCGCACCCCGAGCGGCGTGAGCTACATGCTCGAAGACCGCAAGATGATGATGCGCCTGTTCCCCGAACTGTTCGCCGCCCAGCGCATCGCGCCCATCGACCACTATCCGAACCTATTGCTCGACACGCTGAAAAGCTCCAGCCCGATCGACGATCCGAGCGTGGTGGTGCTGACGCCGGGGCGTTTCAACAGTGCGTTCTTCGAACATGCCTTCCTCGCACGGGAAATGGGCGTTGAACTGGTGGAGGGTGCCGACCTGTTCGTGCGCGACGACAAGGTCTTCATGCGCACCACCGACGGGCCGAAAGCGGTGGACGTGATCTACCGCCGTCTCGACGACGCGTTCCTCGATCCGCTGGCATTCAACCCCGACTCGATGCTCGGTGTGCCGGGGCTTCTGTCGTCCTATCGTTCGGGCAACGTGGTGCTGGCCAATGCCATCGGCACCGGGGTAGCAGATGACAAATCGGTGTATCCGTTTGTCACCGAGATGATCCGTTTCTACCTCGACGAAGAACCGATCCTGAAGAACGTGCCGACCTGGCAATGCCGTAACCCCTCTGAGCTTTCCCACGTGCTGGCCAATCTTGCGGATCTGGTGGTCAAGGAAACCCAGGGTTCCGGCGGATACGGAATGCTGGTGGGGCCGGCGTCTACCGCGGCGCAGATCGATGCGTTCCGCGAACGGATCAAGGCCAAGCCCCATGCCTATATCGCGCAACCGACGCTGTCGTTGTCGACCTGTCCGACCTTTGTCGAAAACGGTATCGCGCCGCGCCATATCGACCTGCGTCCGTTTGTACTGTCTGGCCGCGAAACCCGGGTTGTGCCCGGCGGTTTGACCCGTGTCGCCCTGCGTGAAGGCTCCCTGGTGGTGAACTCCTCTCAGGGCGGCGGAACCAAGGACACCTGGGTGGTCGAGGATTGAAGGAAGCTTGCCATGTTAAGTAGAACTGCCTCGGATCTGTACTGGATGTCGCGTTACCTGGAGCGGGCGGAAAACCTCGCACGGATGCTCGATATCAGCTATTCGCTGTCGCTGATGCCGCAGGACGGTCGCGGCGACGGTTTGCACGAGCTGGCCATGCCGCTGTTGATCACCGGCACCCTCGACGATTACCTGGAGCGTCACGGCGAACTGCATGCCGAACGCCTGCTGCATTTCTTCGCCCTTGACGCCGCCAACCCGGCGAGCATCTACAGCTGCCTCGGCGCAGCGCGCGCCAGTGCGCATGCGGTGCGCGGGCGCATCACTGCGGACATGTGGGAGAACATCAACGCCACCTGGCTGGAGATTCGTGGGATTGCCGAGCAGGGTCTCAGCCGCTACGGCATGAGCCGTTTCTGCGAGTGGATCAAGGAGCGCTCGCACCTATTCCGGGGCGCGTCCTACGGCACCATCATGCGTAACGATGCATTCCGCTTCATTCGTCTGGGGACGTTCATCGAGCGTGCGGATAACACGCTGCGTCTGTTGGATGCGCGCTATGAAATGGCTGGCGATCAAGCCGAAGCGGTCAGCGACGGTACGGCGCACGCCTATTACCAGTGGAGTGCGTTGCTGCGGGCGCTGTCGTCATTCGAGGCTTACACCGAGATCTACCGCGACGCGCCCGGCGCCCGGCATGTCGCCGAACTGCTGCTGTTGCGTGCGGATGTGCCGCGCTCGCTGCGCGCCTGCACCGAGGAAATCGACCAGATCCTCGCCCAATTACCCGGCGCCAATGGCCGTCCGGCACAACGCCTCGCCGCCGAGATGGACGCCCGACTGCGTTACACCGGCATCAACGAAATCCTCGCTGAAGGTCTGCACGCCTGGCTTACCGAATTCATCCCGCTGGTGCGCCAGCTGGGCAACGCGATTCACAGTTCATACCTGGAGGCTGCATGAGACTTTCCATTAGCCACGAGACCACCTATCACTATGAAGATCAGGTACGGGCGAGCATCCAGTATTTGCGCCTGACCCCGCACGACAGCGAGCGTCAGCACGTATTGAGCTGGCAACTCGACCTGCCGCGTCCGGTACGCGCACAGCTCGATCCGTTCGGCAACATCCTGCATGTGCTGACCATGGACGAACCGCACGAAGCGATCATCATCGGCGCCCGTGGCCAGGTCGATATCGACGAATTGCGTGAGGCCGAGCATGAGAGCCAGTCGGCGCTGCCGTTCCTGCGCTTCACCCGTTTGACCGAGGCCGACGAAGCGCTACGGGCGTTTGCCGACAAGTCCTGCAAGCAGCGACGTGATCGCACCGCGCTGATCGACCTGATGCACGGTTTGAACCAGCATATGAGCTACACGCCGGGTTCCACCGAAGTCGACACCAGCGCCGCCGAAGCCTTCGCCGGGCGTGCCGGGGTTTGTCAGGATCACACCCATGCCTTTCTCGCCTGTGCACGTAGCCTGGGGATTCCGTCGCGTTATGTGTCGGGTTATCTGTACAGCGAGGACGCCGAACATCTGGCCAGTCATGCCTGGGCCGAAGCGTGGCTGGATGACGCGTGGTACAGCTTCGACGTGACCAACCAACTCGCTCGACCCGAGCGCCATCTGAAACTGGCGGTGGGTCTGGATTATCTGGACGCCTGCCCGGTACGCGGCATGCGCCGGGGCGGTGGGAGCGAGCAAATGCATGCGAAGGTGTTCGTGTCGCCGACGCCAGTCATCTCCGTGCAACAACAGTAGATCTGGGATATCGCTATCGCTGGCAAGCCAGCTCCCACAGGATTACCGCGAATTCAGAGTCAGCGCGAACCTGTGGGAGCTGGCTTGCCAGCGAAGAGGCCGGTGATATCACCGCAACGCTTATGGATTAACCTTGCGCCCAGCCATGTGCTGCAGATAACCGATCAGTAACTGCAAATCCTCGTCAGGCAAAACATCCGCCGAGAACCCCGGCATCTTCGCCTGCGGCCACTGGCGCAAACTCTGCGGATCACGAATGTAGCGCTTGAGGAAATCCGCGCCGAAATACTCGGTCGGGTTATACGGAATGTTAAGGTCCGGCCCGAACTGCGCATCCCCGGCACCGTTCAACCGGTGGCAGGCCAGGCAATTCTTCTGAAACAGGGCAAAACCCTGATTCACCGGGTCATCCGCTTTCAGCTTGGGATTCGGCAACAGGGCAGGGAAGCGCTCGGCCACTGGTGCCATGCGTTTGATGCTCGCCACCTGGAATGGCCATTGCTCAGGGCTGATATTGCCGGCCTGCGGGTCGGTCCACACCAGATAAAACGGCCCGGCACTGTGCTTGCCTTCGGACAGCGGCGGCCACGGCTGCGCCGGGTCTTCGATCGCCAGCCACGCCCGCGCGCCTTTGGTGTTGAGCAACGGTGCGGCGCTGAGTTCGGCGGCAAACCCGTCCAGCGCCACCGCTTGCAGGTGATCGTCCGGCTTGATCCCGGTAAGCAGCGCCGCCACGGGCACGGCGCGATAAATCATGTCCTTCTTGTAGGACACATCGTTCTTGATGGTGAGGTTTTGTACCTGAGGATGCTTGAGCAATTCCGCGGTCTGCCAGGTGCGATGGGTTGTGCCCAGCTGTAATTCCAGCTGCGCGGCAGACAAGGGCATGCTCAGCAGCAGGGCCCAGAACACAATGAGCGTTTTCAAAAAATCGCCGTCCATGTCGTGCAAGTGCGCAAAGGTTGGCACAGCCACGCTGGCCCGGGTAGCGGGCCAGTCACATTTTCTTTGGCAATGAGATGCACCTGCCGCTTGATTCAGCCAATGACCTTGGTCAGGTTGGGCAAAATCAACAACAGCGTGGTGGCGAAAAGAATGAGTCCTGCTTGACGAACTTTTGGTTGTTTGAACATGGCTTGACCGCCTTTATTGTTATTTCCTGATGTCTGCCTGCATATCCATGACGGCAAACGCTGCACTTCCTGTTGGAGAACATCGGCCCCGGCAAAACCCGACGACCCTGACGTACATGTACTACCTTAGAGCCCGCGTCACGCTTGGCTTAGATCCATTTCATATGTATTTGCTACTGGTTGCGATAAAAACGGCATGAGGCGTATTGCCAGCTTCTTCGCCGCCCGCTTGCTAGACAACTCGCCGACCTGAACCGGTTCACCTGAGGCTGAATGACCGTCCGTCTGAGCGTGCGCGTCAACGTCATTGAGCGCTGTGGTCATTGAATCTGCGACGGCACGGGACAACAGTGACAGCACGAAATTCACTCACCGCACAGGTTCGAGGACGTCATGACCCAAGCTTTGATTTTCGATGCGCTACGCACGCCCCGCGGCAAAGGCAAGGCCGACGGCGCGCTGCACAGCGTCAAACCGGTGAATCTGGTCGCCGGGTTGTTGACCGCACTGCAAAGCCGTACCGCGCTGGACACCAGTCAGGTCGATGACGTGGTGCTCGGCTGCGTCACGCCGATCGGCGATCAAGGCTCGGACATCGCCAAGACCGCGGTGCAAGTGGCGGATTGGGATGTCAGCGTTGCTGGTGTGCAGATCAACCGCTTCTGCGCCTCGGGTCTGGAAGCGGTCAACCTCGGCGCGATGAAGGTGCGTTCGGGCTTCGAGGATCTGGTGGTGGTTGGTGGTGTCGAGTCGATGTCGCGGGTGCCGATGGGCAGCGACGGCGGTGCGTGGGCGCTGGACCCGCAGACCAACCTGTACAGCCACTTCACCCCGCAGGGTGTGGGCGCGGATCTGATCGCCACCCTTGAAGGCTTCAGCCGCCACGACGTCGATGCCTACGCATTGCACTCGCAACACAAGGCTGCGCGGGCGCGGGCCGACGGTTCGTTCAACAAGTCGCTGGTGCCGGTGCAGGATCAGAACGGCATCATCCTGCTCGACCACGACGAATTTATTCGCGCCGAATCGACGATGGAAGGCCTGGGCAAACTCAAGCCGAGTTTCGAGATGATCGGCCAGATGGGGTTTGATGCCACCGCGCTGCGGGTCTACAGCCACGTCGAGCGGATCAACCATGTGCACACGCCGGGCAACAGCTCCGGCATCGTCGATGGCGCGGCGCTGATGTTGATCGGCTCCGAAGCCAAGGGCCGTGCGCTCGGCCTGCAACCGCGGGCCCGGATCGTCGCCACGGCGGTGACCAGTACTGACCCGACCATCATGCTCACCGGCCCGGCACCGGCCACGCGCAAGGCCTTGGCCAAGGCCGGCTTGCGCGTGGAAGACATCGATCTGTTTGAGGTCAACGAGGCGTTTGCCTCGGTGGTGCTCAAGTTCATCAAGGACATGGCGGTCGACCCGGACAAGGTCAACGTCCACGGCGGCTCGATCGCCATGGGCCACCCGCTGGGCGCCACCGGTTGCGCGATCCTCGGCACCTTGCTCGATGAACTGGAAGCCCGGCGCCTGCGCTACGGCCTGGCGACGCTGTGCGTCGGCGGCGGCATGGGCATTGCCACCATCATCGAACGCCTCTGAGCCCCGAATTCAAGGAACCTTGTTATGAGCCAAGCCATTCGTTACGAAAAAGGCCAGGACGGCATCGTCGTGCTGACCATCGACATGCCGGGCCAGAGCGCCAACACCATGAATGCCGTGTACCGCGAGGCCATGGGTGCCTGCGTGGCGCGGCTGGTGGCGGAAAAAGACAGCATCGCCGGGGTGATCATCACGTCGGCGAAGAAAACCTTCTTTGCCGGCGGCGACCTCAATGAACTGATCAAGATCGGCAAACCCGAGGCCAAAGCTTTTTATGACATGGTGCTGAGCCTCAAGGGGCAATTGCGCACCCTGGAAACCCTCGGCAAACCGGTGGTCGCGGCGATCAACGGCGCCGCACTCGGCGGCGGCTGGGAAATCTGTCTGGCCTGCCATCATCGGGTGGCGCTGGACGATGCAGCAGTGCAACTCGGTTTGCCGGAAGTGACGCTGGGCCTTCTGCCGGGTGGCGGCGGGGTGGTGCGCATGGTGCGCATGCTGGGCATCGAAAAAGCCCTGCCTTATCTGCTCGAAGGCAAAAAGGTCCGTCCGCAACAGGCATTGCAGGCCGGTTTGATCGATGAACTGGCGGCGGATCGCGACGAGTTGCTGGCCAAGGCGCGCGCCTGGATTGTCGCCAACTCGACTGCAGTTCAGCGTTGGGACGTGAAGGGCTATCAGATCCCAGGTGGCACGCCGTCGAATCCGAAAGTTGCGCAGATGCTGGCGATAGCGCCGTCGATCCTGCGCAGCAAGACTCAGGGCACGCTGCCGGCGCCAGAGAAGATTCTGTGTGCGGCGGTGGAAGGCGCGCAGGTCGATTTTGACACCGCGCACCTGATCGAAACCCGTTACTTCACCGAACTGACCACCGGGCAGATCTCGAAAAACCTGATCGGCACCTTCTGGTTCCAGCTCAATGAGATCAATGCCGGTGGCTCGCGCCCGCAGGGCTTTGCGCCGTATGTCACGCGCAAGGTCGGTGTGCTGGGCGCGGGCATGATGGGCGCCGGGATCGCCTTCGTCAGTGCCTCGGCCGGCATCGACGTGGTGCTCAAGGACATCAACCTGGCGGCGGCCGAGAAGGGCAAGGCGCATTCGGCGGCGTTGCTGGACAAGAAAGTCGCCCGTGGCCAGATGACGGCTGAGAAACGCGAGGCGGTGCTGGCGCGGATTCACGCCACTGAAGATGATGCGGATCTGGCGGGTTGTGATCTGATCATCGAGGCGGTGTTCGAGGATCGCGAACTGAAGGCAAAAGTCTCGTCGGCAGCGCAAAAAATTGTCGGTTCTGATGCGGTAATCGCCTCCAACACGTCGACTCTGCCGATCACCGGACTGGCGACCGCAGTACCCGATCAAAGCAAGTTCATCGGTCTGCATTTTTTCAGCCCGGTGGACAAAATGCCGCTGGTGGAAATCATCAAAGGCGCGCAGACCAGTGCTGAAACCCTGGCGCGAGGTTTCGACTTTGTTCTGCAAATCAAGAAAACCCCGATCGTGGTCAACGACAGTCGCGGTTTCTTTACCTCGCGGGTATTTGGCACCTTCACCAATGAAGGTATCGCCATGCTCGGCGAGGGCGTGAGCGCGCCGATGATCGAGACCGAAGCGCGCAAGGCCGGGATGCCGGTCGGGCCGCTGGCGATCTCCGACGAAGTTTCCCTCAGCCTGATGAGCCATATCCGTCAACAAACGGCCAAAGACCTGCAAGCGGAAGGGAAAGCGCTGACAGATCATCCGGCGTTCGCTGTGATTGACTTGTTGCTCAACGAATACAAGCGTCCGGGCAAAGCCGCTGGCGGTGGTTTCTACGATTACCCGGCGGGTGGTCAGAAACATCTGTGGCCGGAGTTGAAGACGCGCTTCGAGAAGGCCGACGGGCAGATTTCGCCGAAAGATGTGCGTGATCGTCTGTTGTTCGTGCAGGCCCTGGAAACCGTGCGCTGCGTGGAGGAGGGCGTGCTCACCTCAACGGCGGATGCCAACGTCGGCTCGATCTTCGGCATCGGTTTTGCGCCGTGGACCGGCGGCGCCTTGCAGTTCATCAATCAGTACGGCGTGCAGGACTTCGTCGCACGCGCGCAGTATCTGGCCGAGCAGTACGGCGAGCGCTTTGCGCCACCGGCGCTGCTGCTGGAAAAAGCCGCGAAAGGCGAGCTGTTTTAAGTGATCGGGTGAACGCTGCGGGGCTTGCCTTGCCGGGGTGTTTCAAGGCAGGCTCTGGGGTGTTCATTATTCCCATCACGTGTCAGGTATTTTTTATGTCGCTACGCATCTGCATTCTGGAAACCGACATCCTGCGTCCGGAACTGGTCGATCAATATCAGGGTTACGGGCAGATGTTTCAGCGCCTGTTCTCGCAGCAACCGATTGCCGCCGAGTTCACCGTGTACAACGTGATGCAGGGCGAATACCCCAGCGACGACCTGACCTTCGATGCGTACCTGATCACCGGCAGCAAGGCCGATTCGTTCGGCACCGACCCGTGGATCCAGACCCTCAAGCAATACCTGCTGACCCGTTACGAGCGCGGCGACAAGCTGCTCGGCGTGTGTTTCGGCCATCAACTGCTGGCGCTGCTGCTGGGTGGCAAGAGCGAGCGCGCCAGCCAGGGCTGGGGCGTCGGCACCCACAACTACAAACTGGCGGCCAAGGCGCCGTGGATGAGCCCGGTGCGTGAAGAGCTGACGCTGCTGATCAGTCACCAGGATCAGGTCACCGCACTGCCGGAAAACGCCACGGTTATTGCCTCCAGCGATTTCTGCCCGTTTGCCGCGTATCACATCAATGATCAGGTGCTGTGCTTCCAGGGGCACCCGGAATTCATTCACGACTATTCGCGGGCGCTGCTGGATCTGCGCCAGGACGCGCTGGGTTCGCAGATCTACTCGAAAGGCGTGGCCAGTCTGGAGCAGGAGCACCATGGCACCACGGTTGCGGAGTGGATGATGCGGTTTGTGGCGCACAAGCCAGAAGCTGCAGCGATTTAAGACCTGACATTTGTGGCGAGGGAGCTTGCTCCCGCTCGGATGCGCAGCAGCCGTAATTTACGGCAACTGATTTTTGTATGGGGTGCTTTGCACCCCAGCGGGAGCAAGCTCCCTCGCCACAGGGACTACAACCACCCCGACCTCTTGAAACTCGCCCACAAACTCACACACCCCACCGTAATAAACCCCAACACAGCGAAATAGCCGTAGTGCCAGCTCAGCTCCGGCATGTTCTGGAAGTTCATCCCGTAAATCCCAGCCACCGCCGTCGGGAACGCCAGAATCGCCGCCCACGCGGCAAACTTGCGTTGCACCACGCTCTGCCGTGACGCCTCCAGCAACACGCCGATTTCGATGGTCTGGCTGGCGATGTCGGCCAGGGTGGTCAGGTCCTCCATCTGCCGCGTGACATGGATCTGCACATCGCGGAAGTACGGGCGCATGTTCTTGTCGATGAACGGGAAGCTCAGCTTCTGCAGCTCCTCGCCAATCTCCACCATCGGCGCTGCATAGCGGCGCAGGCGCAACACGTCGCGGCGCAGACCGTGGAGTTTCTGAATGTCATGCTCGTTCAACGCACTGCACAGCACGTTGCGCTCCAGTTCATCGATCTCGGCATGAATCGCTTCGCCCACCGGCTGGTAGTTTTCGATGACGAAATCCAGCAGCGCATACAGGACGAAATCTTCGCCGTGCTCCAGCAGCAGCGGCCGTGCCTCACAGCGTTGGCGGACGTGCGCGTAGGACGCCGAGTGGCCGTTGCGGGCGGTGATGATGTAGCCCTTGCCGGCGAAGATGTGCGTTTCAATGAACTGCAAGATCCCATGTTCGCGGATCGGCGAGTAGGTGACGATAAACAAGGCGTCACCAAAGGTTTCCAGCTTCGGCCGACTGTGTTTTTCCAGGGCGTCTTCAATGGCCAGTTCGTGCAGGTTGAACTGGCGCTGCAGATTGGCCAGCTCCTGAGCGTCCGGCTCTTCCAGGCCGATCCAGACAAAGTGCCCGGTTTTCGCGGCCCAGGCGGCGCCCTCATCGAGGGTAATATTGGTGACTTTCTTACCAGCGCTGTAAACCGCAGCAGCAACAACTCGACCCATGGTGGTGGTTCACTTCTTCTTGGCAGATGGCAGGGAGTACAAGGCTTCAGCTTAGCCGTGTCGCTGCTTGAGAGTCAGTGAAATCTGTACAGTTCAGCCGGCAAAAGAAAACCCGCACGAGGCGGGTTGGTTTTTCACGCAGCCTGCAGCTGCTGATCCATCGCGGCGATGCATTCGCGCATCTGCTCGCGGCACTGGGACATGAGCATGGGCACGTCATCCATGGTCAGCCCGGCTGTAGGAATAGCCGGCAGCGAGCGTATGAGAATTTTACCGCTGCGCCAGCGGTTCAGGCGCATGTGCTTGATGTAGCTGCTGACACACACCGGCACGATCGGCACACCGGCGGCGATCGCCATCTGGAACGCGCCTTTCTTGAACGGCAGCAGTTCTTCACCGAGGTTGCGCGTGCCTTCCGGGAATACCCAGATCGACGTGTCTTCGTGTTGCAAGGTGTGAGTGGTGGTGAGCATCGACTTGCGCGCCTTGTGCGCGTTCCCACGATCAATCAACACATTACCCGCGAGCCAGAACAGTTGCCCGAACAGCGGCACCCATTTCAGGCTTTTCTTGCCGATACACACGGTTCGTCGCGGCACCACGTTGCCGAACACGAACAGGTCGTAGTTGGACTGATGGTTGGCGACGATCACGCAACTGTCGGGTTTGTTCATCAACGGGCCGACATCGGCTTTTACCCGCAGGCGCAGAATGCACATCGCCGGAAGCGCATAGAGGCGGGCGCACAGTCGGCTGTTGTCCGGGTTGAACGGACGGCACAGCCCGAGGATCACTCCCAGCACGCCGGCCAGAATAAAGTGCAGGCCCATCAATAACATACGAAACACAAACAGCATTTTCAGGCCCCACCGGGACAAAAGGTGGCGCAGTGTACGGATGTGCACTGTTTTCGGCAATTGCTGCTACAGAGTCCGGAGATAGGCGATGTTTAAGCGCATGTTTCCGAGTTGATTGTCAGACCCGTACTAGAGCAGTCGACGCTCGATCAACCGAACGCGCAAGAAAAAGCCCGACACGACGGTCGGGCTTTTCTTCGGCTTCGGAAGCGCGGGCTTAGCCCAGATGTTCCTGATCCTGGATGATCGCGTTGTCGAGGGCTTCGAGCAGCGCCTTGCGCACTTTGAGCTTGGTGTTCTTGTGTGCGTTCATGTTGATCTTCTTCAACTGACGCGCCGCGGCCAGGGCTGCGCCTTGCAGCTCTTCGGCAGCCACCACCTTGTCGAGGAAACCGGCATCCACCGCACTTTTCGGATCAAACATCTCGCCGTTGATCACCGAGCGATGGAACGCCGAGCGGCGCAGGCGATCCCGCGCCAGCTCGATGCCGGCGTGGTGCATGGTCATGCCGATCTGCACTTCGTTCAGACCGATGCTGAACGGGCCATCAACGCCAATGCGGTAATCGGCAGACAGCAGCAGGAATGCACCTTTGGCTACGGCGTGGCCCGGGCAGGCAACGATCACCGGAAACGGGTGAGAGAGCAGGCGACGGGCGAGTGTCGAACCGGCGGTCACCAGCGCCACGGCTTCTTTCGGGCCGGCGGTCATCACCTTCAAGTCATAGCCGCCGGAGAGGATCCCCGGCTGACCGGTAATGATCACGATGGCACGATCAGTCACCGCCTGATCCAGCGCCGCGTTGAACGCCGCAATCACGTCCGGGGAAATGGCATTGACCTTGCCGTTGTTCAAGGTCAGGGTCGCGATACCGTCTTCGAGGTGGTAGGCAATCAACTCACTCATGACGCTATTCCTTGTAAGAAAGATGGGCAGACGTTACCCACCGCCGTAGGCCAGGTAAAGCGCTGTGACTGACTCGCCGGTCACCGTTTCCGGCCGCGCCCGGCGTAGCACGCCGTTCTGCTTCTATATAGAAGGGTGGCCGTCACCAGAGATTGGCCGGTTTGCCATCGCCCAGGGTGGGGCGAAACGCCTTTTTGTCTTAACCGCATGAAAATTCTGAAAAAAAGTTTGCCATCAGAAAAGCTTTCGACTACATTAGCGCGCCTCGACAGACAGAACATGTTTGAAGAGATACGGTGAAGTGTCCGAGTGGCTTAAGGAGCACGCCTGGAAAGTGTGTATACAGGAAACTGTATCGAGAGTTCGAATCTCTCCTTCACCGCCAAATTCAATACGCAGAACCCCTGATTTCGAAAGAGATCAGGGGTTTTGTGGTTTCTGGCGTCTGGATTTTAATCCGTCACGGAAGTCATGTGCGCAGGTGCCCGGTCTGATTTCCCATGGCACATTACAATCGCCGCTTTATCTGTAGAAAAAAGGATTGCTCCCATGATCATCTCCACCACCCACGCCATCGAAGGCCGACAGATCACCGCGTACCTGGACATTGTCAGCGCGGAGTCGGTGCAGGGCGTCAATGTGATCCGTGACCTGTTTGCCGGCATGCGCGACTTTTTCGGTGGGCGCTCGCAAACGCTGGAGCGTGCGTTGAAAGAAGCGCGGGTTCAGGCGACGGACGAAATCAAGGAGCGGGCGCGGGCATTGCAGGCGGATGCGGTGGTCGGGCTGGACTTCGAGATCAGCATGCCGGCGGGCAAGGGCGGCATGGTTGTGGTGTTCGCGACGGGGACGGCGGTCAAGTTGCGTTGATGTACTCGCCTGTTCAAGCGAGCCCATTCAGACGATGAATGGGCTTTTTGCGTTTTGCTTTCGGTCAGCCCTGAGGCTTGAGGATGACAAGCCCGTGGGCGTCATAGGTCAGGGGCGTATCGATTGCCACCAGAGGCGGGGTGCCGGTGGAGGGCGTTGGATCAGCAGGCTGACTCGGGTGGTAGATAACGCCGGGGGTCAGAACCGGTTTGTTCGGATAGGTGATGGTGATGTCGCCCGAAGCGAGCTTTTCCTTGAATTTCTCACCGGCGGCTTTGCCGGCAGCGATTTGTTCGTCCGTGAGTTTTACGACCGGCATTTCCGGAAATCCATTGATTTTCATGTTCTCTCCTTGAGATTCATTTGTATGAAAAAGGGCAACGGCCTGTGGCCGGGAATCTTTAGCGTTGTGAGATCAACGGTTCGTGCGGATGTTGAATTTGCGTAGGCCATTCGTCGGGCATCGGTCGAACTGAACCGCAAGTCCGGTAATGACCGGCTAGTCTCAAAAGCCTTGGAGGTCGATATTTTTTCAGGCAAAAGGGCTTTGCCGGTGTCGATCCATTGCAAAGGGGAGAGGCTATGACTGATCCGTATATCGAAGATGATGGAGCCGAATTTTCATTCAACAACTGTGTCCGTTGCGGCCAGACGGAGTACCAATCGGGCTTTGGCGAGGATCCGGTGCAGACCGGCAAGATCAAGTCCACAACGCCCAAGGGGCCAAAGGCCAAATTCCTTCCAAAGGTGTCGGCCCGCTCAAGAAAGTAAAGTGAGACCGAACGACCCCGTCTATGAACGGGGTTTTTTATGCCTGATGTTTATGAAGGGAAATCTCCTACAAGTGATAGGACGGATTGTGTTTTTTTTCACAAACTTTTCACGTCCACGGACGTAGGGTGAAGCCATCCGTTAGAAAGCAAGTCTCCAGCCCGTCTCCCCAGCGGGCTTTTTTTTGCCTGCGATTAAACCTTTTGCCAAATCGCTGTCCAATCGGCGCCAAGTGCGCGGCGACAGCTGATTTATCTGGACTCCAGCGCGTCGGCAGCTTTCAATCTCGGCCCCTTTTGATCCCCCTATTTTTGAGGTTTTCGTCATGCGTCTAACATTGCCTGCTCTGGTTCTGGGGCTTCTGGTTGCTCAAGGTGCGGTCGCCGGTGAAGGCACTGCTGCACTCGGCGGCGGTCTGGGTGGTGCGCTGGGTAACGTGGTCGGCCAGAAGATGGGCGGCAGCACCGGCGCAGCGATTGGTGCCGGTGTTGCAGGTGCGGCCGGCAGTGCCATGGCAGCCGGCAAAGGCAGCCGCACCAAAGCGGCTATCGGCGGTGGTGTTGGCGCGGCCGGTGGTTCGGTGATCGGCAACAGCCTGGGTGGCCGAAATGGCGCGACCATTGGCGCCGGTCTGGGTGGCGCTGCGGGTGGTGCCGTCGGCGCCAACCTGTCCAAGGGGCACAAGCGTCACTGATAGCGAACGTTTGTCAGAAATAGCCCGGCTCGATGTCGGGCTTTTTCATGGCTGAACGTTTTCCCGAAAAATGTCTCCAATCTGACATAGGCCCTATGGGCATACCCTCCCGATTCGGGAACTGTGAGGTTCAAATGCGCTTGTCATTGTCTGCACTGTTTTTCGGATTACTCATCGCTCAAGGTGCGATGGCCGCCGGAGATGGCAGCGCCGCCGTGGGTGGCGGTTTGGGCGGTGTGCTCGGTAATGTGGTCGGTGGTCAGCTCGGTGGCAGCACCGGTGCCGCGGTCGGTGCGGGTGTTGGTGGCGCGGCGGGCAGCGCGGTCGGGGCGAATAAACACAATCGCACCGAAGCCGCCATTGGCGGTGGTCTCGGCGCGGCCGGCGGTTCGGTGGTCGGCAACAGCCTGGGCGGCTCCACCGGTTCAGCCATTGGTGCCGGTTTGGGTGGCGCGGCGGGTGGTGCGGTGGGCAATAACCTGGGTGACGACGGTGGCAGAGCGCATTCCGGTGGAGGTCACAAGCACAACAAATACAAACATAAAAATCGCCATCATTGATTGGATATCGAAAAACAAACCCGGCCTGGCGCCGGGTTTTTCGTGTCTGGCGGTCGGACTCTGGAACGATTGGCTGTAGGGCTTTTCGAACGTATACAACCCACCAGACGTAGAGGTTTGCCATGACGCCCGAAACCGAAGGCAAGGAAGAAAAAGGCCCGAGCGGTTTGCCGTTTATCAATGATCCGGGAAACGAGGATCCGGGGTCGCTGATGGACGATGCGACGGTGCCGTTGAATGATGCGGATGAGGCAGATATGGAGTATGAGGAGGATGAGGATGAGCAGTGATTGCTTGTTCTTTTGATTGAGTGCGGTGTTACTGCTTTCGAAGCTTCAGGGCCTGAGGTCTTTCAGGCCCTTTGCCAAGCGTGAGATGGATGGTGAGCAGAAGGACCACGATATATGAGAACCGCCTGAGTATCCGTTACCTTTGACCCTCTTCACATTATTCAAATGTTACTCTGTTGGAGACTTACAAGTATGTGCTTAAGCCATGTACATCCGTCTTGCCATTCATGCCAATAACAGTAACTACACCCCATCTCCTTTAATAAAAAATCTCGGATCTCTTCTTCTGTTAGATCAAGCGCCAATACAGCTTCAGCTTCCTTTATCACATCCAGAATTACGCTGGCTTCAGAGTCCGTTATGAACGATTTAACGACATCATCAGAGACATCGAATTCGCTCATCCAGTCCTCATGAAAATAAGCTCCGAGGAACTGAAACAGCTGAGGAAACTCTTCATTTGTCATTTACAAATCCCGTCAAAATATAATATCCAAGCGGCGACTTCACATCTCGCTGAAGCACTAACCTGATGCTAAGCAAAGGCTCTAATTTTCCACTCTTTCGCACAACACCCACGCCTGCAGGGACCGAAACCTGCTCATTGATAACAAGCTTCTTCGCTTTGCCTTTCAAAAAATCATCAATTTTTTTCTGATTACTTCGCATCACATTTGACAATGCGGCTTCAGCTTCAAATCGATTAGGAAACGTTGATGCGATAGGTATGTTCGGCTCTGCCTTTAGTCTAGCTCTCAGTTGCGCCTCAGACCTTTCTACATGCTTTGCTATCACATGCCCACCTCGAGACTCGTGAGCCTCTAACCCACCTCCGGGGACTATCTCACTATATGGCCCATCAGCCTGTATTGCCCCCGGGCACGGTGCGCAAGCCAACCCCAACGGATCCACCCACCCCGTCGGATTCGGCACATACCGATACTGATTCAACCCACCCGCCAACTTGATGGGATCCGGCGTCAGATACCGCCCCAACCTCGGGTCGTAATACCGGTGCCGGTTGTAATGCAGCCCACTCTCCGCATCGAAATACTGCCCCTGAAACCTCAGCGGCTGGTCGAGGTAGTCTTCGCCTGCGAGGGTGATCGCCGCGACCTTGCCGTAGGCGTCGTATTGCGCCGACCAGACGATTTCGCCACTGTAGTCGGTCAGTTCCTGCGGGGTGCCGAGGTGGTCGAGTTGGTAATAGAACGGGCAGGCCTTTTTCGGGCCTTTGCCGTCGAGCAGCGCCAGGGGACGGAAAGTGCCGGGTTCGTAGACGTAGCTGCGGTGGTGGGTTTTGCTGCTTTCGGCGACGAGGTGGTCGCCTTGCCAGAAGAATTCGGTGGTCTGGCCGTCGACGGTTTTGCGGATGCGTCGGCCGAAGGCGTCGTACTGGTAGGTCGCGGTTTGGCCGTCGGGGCGGGTCAGGCCGATCAGGCGGTGCTGGCAGTCGTAGCGGTATTCGGTGACGAGTTGCTGGTCACGGCCACGACGCTCGCGGATCAGGTTGCCGAAGGCGTCGTAGTCGTAGTGCCGATCGCCTTGCATCAGCAGGCGGTTGCCCTTGATCCGCGTGGGGCCGGGGCGGTCCTGCATCAGCAGGTTGCCGGCCGGATCGTGGGCGAAGGATTCCGGCAGTTCGTCGCGCGAGTGACGGACGCGAGTCAGCCGGTCGAGGGCGTCGTAGTAATAACTGCGCTGGCCGTGTCGACTGTCGGCGATACCGGCCAGATTGCCGTTGACCGCATAGCTGTAGTGGCGCAAGTACAAGGGGCGCGTTTGCTGATTGACGGTATGCAGCTGTAATCGGCCCTGATCGTCGTAGGCATAGTCGCTGCGCAGCAGGCCCTGTTGCCGTTGTTGTTCGCGACCCGATTGATAGACGTGGCTGCTCAGCCGCGTGCCATTAAGGTCGATGGCCGTCAGCGCACCGCCCTTGGCGTAGTGGTAATCGAGCTTGCTGTTGTCCGGCAGACGCTGGCGTTTGAGCTGGCCGCAGGCGTCATACGCGTAGCGCAACGTGCCCCAGCCCTGATGCTCGGTGATCAGCCGGTCCTGCCGGTCGTATTCAAAGGCCAGCGGATGTTGCTGGCCGTCATCGAGCCCGGTCAAACGGCCCAGGCGGTCGTAGGTGTAAGCCACCTCCACCCCGTCCGGCAGGGTCTTGAGCAGCAGACGCCCGGCCGCATCACGCGCGTAGGCGGTGACCAGCGTCGAGCCGTCATCGCCGAACTCGGTTTTTTCCAGCAGGTGCCCGTTGCGGTCGTAGGCGTAGGCGGTGCGTCGGCCGTCGAAGCCGGTTTCCTGTCGGATCAATCCGGTGGGCGTGTAGTCCAGGCAGTACTTTTCCCCGGACTCGTTCTCGATTTCCGTGAGCAACAACTGCGCATGGTCGTAGCGGTACTGCACCCGGGTGCCGTCGGGATTGATCTTGCGCGAGACCAGATGCAGGTCGTCGTCATACTCGTAGCGGGTGATGTGCCCGAGTTCGTCGCGCTCGGCAGTGATTCGGCCGTAGGCGCCGTAGCTGTAGGCGCGGGTGGCGCCTGTCGGCAACGTCGTTTGAACCAGTCGGCCAACGGCGTCCCACTGCTGGCGAGTGATCGCACCGTGTTCGTCGCAAGTGGTGGTCCGTCGCCCCAGCGCGTCGTAGGAAAAGCGCCGCACACCACCGTCAGGCAGGGTTTCCTCGATCAGTTGCCCGAGGTCGTTCCACGACAACTTGTGCCGACTGGTGTCCGGGTAGCGAATCGACAGCAATTGCCCGCGCGTGTCGTAGTAGTAATGGGTGATCTGGCCGTCAGGATCGACCGCCTCGGTGACATCGCCCTCGGCGTTGCGCCGAAATGTCCACACTGCCTCGCCGCGAGACCGGCTGTGCAGGAAACCGTTGCGGTACTCGTAGGACGTTGGCTCGTCGTCCGGCGGAATCAGCGCCACCAAACGTCCGACGTCGTCGTAGCGGTATTCGGTGACCGCGCCGAGCGGATCCTGCTCGGCGATCAGCCGCCCCGCGTCGTCATAAGCCTTGAGGTGCTCACCACCATCGGCCTCGACCTTGCGCACCAGCCGCGCGCTGTCATCGTGGACGTAGGTTTCTTCGGTGCCATCGACGTAATGCACCGTGACACGACCGTCGTCGTCCCAGACATACCGCGTGTTCATCTGCGCGAACGAGGCCCAATGGCGCACGCAACGCGCCGACTTGCCCGAGCGTTCCCATTCCCAGAAAAAGCTCGCGCCGCCGGTCAGCTGCCGCTGCAGGATGACGTGCTGATCGTCGTAGTCGTAACGCTCGCTGTCACCGACCGCATTGGTCGCGGCCAACAACCGCTGACGCGCGTCGTAGCAATAACTGACCAGCGTTTGCTCGGTGCGCCAGCCATCAGCCTCAAGCACCTGGTAATCAACCGCCACCAGATGCGCCCGGTCGTAGCGCAACAGCAGCGAGCGCCCGGCGCCATTGTCCAGGCGCTGCACACGCTCGGAAAAATCGCGATGCACCGTCAGCCGATTGCCATACGCATCACTGACCGCCACCAACCGCCCGGCGCGAAAGTGATAAAACCGCGCCACATCCCCCGCCAGCGCGAGGATCAGTTCCTCCGGCTCATCCCCGAGAAAAATCGTCGCCCGCGACAGGCTGTTGTGAATCTGCGGCCGTTCAACGGTGGGCAACGGAAACCGCGTGCGGCGGTTCTCGTGATCGACCCAGACCACCGTATCGCCATCGAACTCCAGCCGATGCGCCAGTGAATGACTCCAGCCAAACCCCAGCCCGACATCGATCTCCACCGCGCTGGTGCGGTACAAGCGGGTGAACTCGAACGGCAGGCGCCCATCGAGCGTGCCATCCGTCAGGGTCAGCAATTCTTCACCGGTGACCATCGACACCGGACAGCCGTTGGTGCAGGTCAGCGGCGCGCAATCGGCGCTGTCACCGTTGGGGTTTTTCGCCTGGTTCGAAGCGTCGTCGTGAGGTTCGTGACGCTCCATCCGGGTCGTGCCACGGGACTTGTCACGAACCATCGGTGCCGGATTCGGCACGGTGAAAACCACAGCATCCGCCTGACGAATGTTCAGCGGGATCGCCGGCGTTGGCTTCAACGGCACATCGCGAGCGTTGACCAGCAACGGCTTCAACGCGCCGGCGTGCTGGTTCAGATCGGCAGGGGAGGTCAGTTCGCTCAGACGCAACGCCGACGCGGCCAGCCATTCCCGCGCCCGGGGCGACTTGATCTTGCTCAGCACCTTGCTGCTCAGTCGCAAGGACACGCCAATGCCGCCGCAAACGCGCATCAGCAAAAAGCTGATCAACAACTCGACCCGAACTTCTGCCACCACTTCCGCCAGGTACTGCGGCGGCAGCATCTTCAACCAACTGCTAAACGCGGCCAGCTGGATAAACAGCAACGGCTCGTCACTGAGGATCAGCAAGCCATTGGCGATGGCCTCACTGGAGGCGTCGAGCAGCGCTTGCAGCTCGACATCGCTCAGGTACTGCAGAAGTTTTTCGCTGTTGGCCTGCAGGTCGGCGAGCAGGCCGAACAGCTGTTTAACGTCATCCCAGATGGCGTGCAGGGCTTTCTCGAAACTGCGCCAGTCGGCCTGTTGCAACTGCTGGTAACGATCAGCGAAACCGGCGCCGGAAAACTCCGCCCACAGCGGCTGAAACCCGTGCCACTCCTGACGAAGCCAGACCTCCAGCCCATCCACAATCCCGTCGTAGGAGGCATACAGCGCTTGGATATGGGCGCTGGAAACATCAGGAAAGAAGGTGATGCGATAACGCTGGCCCCGGTCGCAATCGCTGACTTCCAGAATGCCGCTCGGGCCGATGATATGGCGCAGTGGTTCACCGAAACTCAATTCCCCGTCGATTTCGCCGATCACCGGTTCGAGCAGCACCGGGGTATTGCCGATCGGTACGAACCGCGCCGCCTCGAACAGGTGCACCAGAGTCAACGGACCGCTAGCGGGGCACATGACCACCGAGGTCTGGATCCGCTGGCGGGATTTGACGGGCGCGCTGAGGTGGACGTCGTTGCCGACCTTGAACACCTGCTCGACATCCAGCGCCGTCCCGGTCCAGAACTGCTCGGCCCAGGCCTCGTAGTTGTTCAGGCACAGGCGGAACTCGTGGATCAATGTTTCGAAGTCCGGGTGTTGCGGGTTCAGGGCGGCAACCACCAGCAGGCCGATGCTGTTGTTCAGGGCCAGGAGCCGATCGGTTTGGAACATTCGCAGGCACTCGCGCACGTGAAAGAGGTGCGCGGACTTTGCGGGGGATCAAACGGGAAAGAAGTCGGGAAAGTAGGCGTTATCTGTAGGGCATTTCGCTAAATACCAGCGAGTCATTCCATGGCCCTTAAACATTGCCCGTTGCTCAATGTCCGCCGGCCTCGTTATGCTGCTGAACCCATTAATCAGATCCGCGTAGCGGCGCCGGCTGGGCCGCCCGGGATGTTTTTGATAACGGATCCGATGATGAATGCACCGATGAAGACGTTTGGCCCGATCAAGGCCGTGATTTTCGACATGGACGGTTTGTTGCTGGACACCGAAGGCATCTACACCGAGGTTACCTCGCTCATTGCCGAGCGTTACGGGCGGACCTTCGACTGGAGCGTTAAACAGAACATCATCGGTCGTGGCGCCAATGACCTGGCGAACTACGTGGTGCAGGCGCTGGATCTGCCGATCAGCGCCGAAGAGTTTCTGCTGATCCGCGAACCGCTGATGCGTGAACGCTTCCCCAAGGCCCAGGCGATGCCGGGCGCGGAGGAACTGATTCGCCACCTCAAGGCACACAACATTCCGATCGCCGTGGGCACCAGTTCGTCGCGGCAGTCGTTCGGCCAGAAAACCACCCTGCACCGCGACTGGTTTGCCCTGTTCGATTTCATTGTCACGGCGGACGATCCGGAAGTCGGTGCAGCGAAACCGGCGCCGGACATCTTCCTCACGGCGGCCCGGCGTCTGGGCGTCGCGCCTGAGGATTGTCTGGTATTCGAGGATTCGCCGTTTGGCGTAACCGCAGCGAAAGCGGCGGGGATGACCGCTATCGCGATTCCCGATGCGGCCATGGCCGACGAAAAATACGCACACGCCGACGGGATTTTGCGCACGCTCAAGGCGTTCACCCCGAGTGCCTGCGGTTTGCCGGCGCTGGAGTGGGCTTGACCGCCCCATAAGCGCCTGTAAAAAAACGCCGCCCCTCGAATCGAGGTGCGGCGTTTTTTGTACCCGGGATTCAGCGCATCAGGCGCCGAAGCCACCGTCGATGGTCAGGCTGGCACCGGTGATGTAACCGGCTTCCGGGCCTACCAGATAGGCAACGAAGCTGGCGATTTCATCGGCGGTGCCGTAACGACCGACGGCCATCAGCGGGATCAGGCTCTCGGCGAAATCGCCATGGGCCGGGTTCATGTCGGTGTCGACCGGGCCGGGCTGCACGTTGTTGATGGTGATGCCGCGAGGGCCGAGGTCGCGGGCCAGGCCTTTGGTCAGGCCGACCAGCGCCGATTTGCTCATTGCGTACACGCCGCCACCGCCGAAGGGCATGCGGTCGGCGTTGGTGCTACCTATGTTGACGATGCGCGAGCCTTCGCCCATGTGTTTTGCCGCTTCCTGAGAAGCGATGAATACGCTACGTACGTTGATCGCCAGAGTCTGGTCGAAGTCTTCCAGTTTGAAGTCTTCCAGCGGCGCGATGGCCAGGACGCCGGCGTTGTTCACCAGAATATCCAGGCGGCCAAAGGCTTCGACGGTGGCGTTGACGGCATTGCGGATTGCGGCTTCATCGGCGCTGTCGGCCTTGATCGCCAAGGCTTTGCCGCCATTGCCGGTGATGCTGTTCTGCAACTCTTCGGCCTTGGCGGTGGAGCTGACGTAGGTGAATGCGACAGCGGCGCCTTCGGCGGCCAGACGTTTGACGATGGCGGCGCCGATACCACGGGAACCGCCTTGAATCAGAGCGACTTTGCCGCTGAGGTGTTGAGTGGTCATGTTCGATCTCCAGAGAATTCAAGGCGGGGTGCCTTGTTGTTGGAGCCGAGTATCGGCCTCGCATCGACAACCGTGTAGACCATGATTGCTATAGTCTGTGTAAACCAGAAGTTTATAGTGACGATCATGGAAACGTTCAGCAGCATCGAATGCTTCGTGCGCAGCGCCGAAGTCGGCAGTTTCGCCGAAGCCGCCCGGCGCTTGAGCCTGACCCCGGCCGCCGTCGGCAAGAGTGTGGCGAAGCTCGAGGTGCGCCTCGGGGTAAGGCTGTTCCAGCGTAGTACACGCAGCCTGACTCTGACCGAGGCCGGTCAGCTGTTTTTGAGTCAGGTCAGTGGCAGTCTGACCACCATTCAGAATGCGGTGGCCAATCTAGCCAGTGTCGAGGGGCTTCCGGCGGGGTCGCTGAAGGTCAGCATGGGCACGGCTTTCGGCTGCCTGCACATCGTGCCGATGCTCGGTGAGTTTTTACGGCGCTACCCGGCGATCAGCCCGGATTGGCATTTTGATAACCGTCAGGTCGATCTGATCGGCCAGGGTTTCGATGCGGCCATCGGTGGCGGTTTCGAATTGCCCCAAGGGGTGGTGGCACGCAGGTTGAGTCCGGCGCATCGAGTGTTGGTGGCGTCCACGGATTATTTGCAGGCCAATCCGGCCATTACAGAGCCGGACGAACTCAAGTACCACGACGGCATTCTGATTCGCTCGCCGCAAACCGGGCGCGTACGTTCCTGGCAGTTGACCGGTCGTGATCCTCAGGTCTGTCGCCCTTTGACGCTCAAGGCGCGCATGACCATGAGCGACTCCGAAGCCGCTTGCATCGCGGCCTGCCAGGGCCTGGGCATTGCCTTGGTGAGCATGCCGTTTGCCTCGGGGTATCTGGAGTCGGGCCGGTTGCAGCGGGTGCTGCCGGACTGGTACATCGACGACGGCTACACCTCGATCTATTACGCCGAACACAAGTTGCTGCCGGGCAAAACCCGGGCGTTTGTCGATTTTTTGATTGAGCAGTTTGCGCAGCGGGGGTTGGCGCAGCGGTTCAGTGCTGTCTGAGCAGGACTTTGGGACCGAGGTGATGCCATCGCGGGCAAGCCACGCTCCCACAGGTTCTTCGTCGTTCACATGATGGTGATACAACGCGAAACCTGTGGGAGCGTGGCTTGCCCGCGATGAACGATAACCCGGTCTACCGGGCAAACCGCTGCGCCCAGCCAATGATCTGCTTCGGTCGTGGCGTCGCGTAAGTCCGCACCTTGGACGTCGATAACCCCAATCGCACCAGCGATTCAGCAATGGTCACCGCCGCCGTCACGCCATCCACCACCGGCACCCCGGTGCGGCGACGGATCTGTTCATCCAGTCCGGCCATGCCGCCGCAACCCAGGCAAATCACTTCGGCCTTGTCCTGAGTCACCGCCAGTTCCGCCTGCTGCACGATGGCTTCCAGCGCGCGCTGCGGTTCATGCTCCAGCTCCAGCACCGCCAGGCCGCTGGCCCGCACCGACGCACAGCGATCCCACAGGCCCGAGAGTTTCAGCCGATCCTCGATCAGCGGCACGGTGCGATCCAGCGTGGT
Organism: Pseudomonas sp. LF020; assembly: GCF_053456425.1. Lineage (NCBI taxonomy): Bacteria > Pseudomonadati > Pseudomonadota > Gammaproteobacteria > Pseudomonadales > Pseudomonadaceae > Pseudomonas > Pseudomonas sp. LF020. Next base: position 391,257 of record NZ_JBRFIX010000005.1, on the reverse strand, counting down.
GACTACTGAATAGGCGTGGCCGAGAAACATCGCGGTGCTGGCAGCGGCGTCGGTGATATCCACCACCGGCACATTGAGCAATTCCTGCAAGCCTTCGCGACCGTGTTCGCCGTAGCCGGCCTGAATCACCGCGTCGAACGGTTGGTCGTAGGACATCACCCGGTCCATCACGGCGATGGCTGCCAGGTAACTTTCGAAATTGCCTTCCACCGAGTCGGCGCCGAAGAACGGTGTCAGGCCGACGATTTCCGTGCCGGGAGACGCGACCGCCTGCGCCGAGCGGGCGATGGCCTGGGTGATGGATTCGGTGGTGTTGACGTTGACCACAAGAATACGCATGGGAAGTCCTTATTGCGGGCAGTTCAGCGGCCCAAATCCGGGCCGCAAGGAAGTTAATGGCTGACGTTGTCGACGGCGATCGATTCGCCGCTGATGTCGGCGTAGTGCGGCTGACGTTTGGCGATGATCAGGTAGAGCATTCCGGCAATGCCGGCGCCCACCAGCCAGGAGAACGGCGAGATGCTGTGGAAGCCCGGCACCAGCGCCAGGACAATGGCGATCAACGCTGCCGGAATGAACGCCGCCACCGCGCGGAAATTCACTCCGCGGCTGTAGTAATAGGCGCCATTGGGGTCTTCGCTGTAGAGCTGCGGGACGTGGATCCGGCCTTTGCGGATCAACCAGTAGTCGACCATGATCACCCCGTACAACGGGCCGAGCAGGGCGCCGAGGCCGGAGAGGAAGTACACGATCACCAGCGGGCTGTTGTAGAGGTTCCACGGCAGGATCAGCACGGCGATGGTCGCGCTGATCAGCCCGGCGCGGCGGAAGGTCAGGTACTTCGGCGCCAGGTTGCTGAGGACGAAGGCCGGGGCGACGAAGTTGGCCATGATGTTCACCGCCACGGTGACGATCAGGAACGCCAGGCAACCGAGCACCAGAAAGAACGTATTGGGAATCGAGGCGATGATTTCGGTCGGGCTTTCGATGATCCGTCCGTTGATCTGAAATTGCGCACCGCAGAGCAGGACGGTGATGGCAGCGAACACCAGTATGTTCACCGGCAGGCCCCAGAAATTGCCAACCTTGATGGTCTTGCGGCACGGCGAAGAACGCGCAAAGTCGCAGAAATTGAGGATCAGCGTGCCGTAGATCGCCAGCCAAAGTGCGCCGCCGGCAAAGATGTTGCGCCACATTTCGCCACCGCTCAGCGGTTCGCGGATCGACCAGGCAATGGTCGCGTTGGCCTGGGTGTACATCCAGGCGGCGAGGGCGGCGACGGTCAGCAGAATCACCGGGCCGGCAAAGGCTTCGTAGCGGCGAACCATTTCCATGCCGTAGGCGAGGATCGCCAGTTGCACGAACCAGATCGCCACGAAACACACCCAGCCCAGGGTCGACAGACCGAGGATCGAGTTGTGGTCGTAATCGGCGAAGCCAGGATGAATCGCCGTCAGCAGCACGCGAAATACCACCGACGCCAGATACGTCTGAATGCCGAACCAGGCGATGGCGATCACCGCGCGAATCAGTGCTGGAATCTGCGCGCCGTGGATGCCGAAACTGATCCGGCTGATCACCGGAAACGGCACCCCGGTTTTCTGTCCCATGTAGCCGGACAGGTTCATGAAGAAGTACACCAGCGCCGCGCCGATCCCCAGCGACAGCAGAATCTGCCAGCCCCCCAGACCCAACGCATACAGGCCGATGGCGAACGAGTAGTTGGCGATGTTGTGCACATCGTTGGTCCACAGGGCAAAGATGCTGTATTTGCCCCAGCGCCGACCTTCGGCGCGGGTCGGTGCCAGGTCGCGGTTGTGCAGGCGCGGGCTGAGTTGTAACGGTTGAGCCAGACCCGCGTCGGGCAATGGCTGGTCGAGGGCAGAGGCGGGCAGATTCAGCGCGATGTTGTTGGAGAGACTTGTACGCATTCCGGCAGGCTCCTGATGGGCGGGCCGCGATGACTGTGCATGAGCCCAGGGCTCGACAAATCTTCGGCGCGGCCAGCAAACATCACTGGTTACGGGGCATCTGCAGCCTGTACGGGATAGGGCGCTTCAGGCTTGCGGATCGAAAGTGTGTGGTCATGTTTTGCGGTTTTGTATACAAAACATGTATGCACTAAAGCCAGATCTGTGCCAGTCAGCGATCTATGCAGCGCTGCGCTCATTTCGAAAAGTTATCGAAGAGCGCTAAGTGTTTGAAAATAAGTGGTTATAAATTGACCGATTGAACAGGTATTTATTTTTTGCGGGGGATTTTGCGGAGGGGGCAAAGCGCAGGGATATTCAGAAGGGATGTAACTTTTCAGGGCGTGAAAACAAAAAGTGCACACATAAATGGCACCGATGGTGACATTCGTGTGTACACATTTTTTTGAGTCGCTAGAGGCCAGTGTAGGAGTGAGCCTGCTCGCGATAGCGGCGTATTAGTCGATGAATTTTTTGCCTGATACACCGCTATCGCGAGCAGGCTCACTCCTACAGGGGGAAATCATCGTGGCAGGGGTTTACGCCTTGCTGATGATATTCCCCGCATGCAACCCGCATTCTTTCTGCGTCGCTTCTTCCCACCACCAGCGACCTTCGCGCTCGTGCTGGTTCGGCAGGACCGGGCGGGTGCACGGTTCGCAGCCGATGCTGATGAAACCGCGCTCATGCAGGCTGTTGAACGGCAGCTCGAGCATGCGGATGTAACCCCAGATCTCTTCGCTGGTCATCTGCGCCAGCGGGTTGAACTTGTAGAGCGTGCGTTCCGGGGTGGAGAACGCGGTGTCGATCTCCAGCACGGCCACGGCGCTGCGGGTGCCCGGGCTCTGGTCGCGGCGCTGGCCGGTGGCCCAGGCTGTGACGCCGGACAGTTTGCGCCGCAGTGGTTCGATCTTGCGGATGCCGCAGCATTCGCCATGGCCATCTTTATAGAAACTGAACAGGCCTTTCTCCTTCACGAACGGTTCGAGTTTCGTGTAGTCCGGCGACACCAGTTCGATATCGATCTTGTAGTGCTCGCGCACTTGATCGATAAAGCGATAGGTTTCCGGATGCAGGCGGCCGGTGTCGAGGCTGAACACCTTGACGTTCTTGTTCAGCTTCCAGGCCATGTCCACCAGCACCACATCCTCGGCGCCGCTGAAAGAGATCCACAGTTCATCACCGAACTCGGCGAACGCGAGTTTCAGGATGTCCTGGGCGGATTTGTTGGCATAGGTCGTGGCGAGTTCCACGACATCGAACGTTGGGCTCATCAGGGCGGCTTCCTACAGGTCGGTGGCGCTGGGCGCTCTATATGGCGGCGATGTTAACAAAAAGCGGCGGCGTACGGGGCGCCCGCTGCGTTGCACGGTGGCGGGGGAGTCGCTAGAGTTCGGGCTCGCTCGACTCAATAATCACTACAAACGGGAGTGTCTTGTGGAAATTGCTTGCCTGGATCTGGAAGGGGTACTGGTGCCGGAAATCTGGATCGCCTTCGCCGAAAAAACCGGAATCGACTCGCTCAAGGCCACCACCCGGGACATTCCCGATTACGACGTGCTGATGAAGCAGCGCCTGCGCATCCTCGACGAGCACGGCCTGAAACTCTCGGACATTCAGGAAGTGATCGCCACCCTCAAGCCGCTGGACGGCGCGGTGGAGTTCGTCGACTGGCTGCGCGAGCGCTTCCAGGTGGTGATTCTCTCGGACACCTTTTACGAGTTCTCCCAGCCGCTGATGCGTCAGCTGGGCTTTCCGACCTTGCTTTGCCACCGCCTGATCACCGACGACAGCGGGCGAGTGACCAGCTATCAATTGCGTCAGAAAGATCCCAAGCGTCAGTCGGTGCTGGCGTTCAAGAGCCTGTACTACCGGGTGATTGCGGCGGGGGATTCGTATAACGACACGAGCATGCTCGGCGAGGCGGATGCGGGGATTCTGTTCCACGCGCCGGACAACGTGATTCGCGAGTTCCCGCAGTTCCCGGCGGTGCATACGTTTGCCGAGTTGAAGCAGGAGTTCCTCAAGGCCTCGAACCGGGATTTGAGTTTGTAATTACAACATTGTGGCGAGGGAGCTTGCTCCCGCTCGGCTGCGCAGCAGTCGTAAGATTTTGGGGAGCGCTTCGCACTCCAGCGGGAGCAAGCTCCCTCGCCACAAAAAGTTATAGGTTTTGCAGGGTGTCGAGGAGGATTCTTACCTTGGTAATCGACTCCTGATACTCCGCCTGCCAGTCCGAGTCGGCCACGATCCCGCCGCCACCCCAGCAGCACACCTGCCCATCCTTGACCAACAGACTGCGAATCGCGATGGAGCTGTCCATCTCGCCGCGTACGTCCAGGTACAGCAACGAACCGCAGTACAACCCGCGCCGGGTCGGTTCCAGTTCGTCAATGATCTGCATCGCACGAATCTTCGGCGCGCCGGTGATCGAGCCACCGGGAAAGCTGCCAGCAATCAGGTCCAGTGCGTCGCGATCCTCGGCCAGTTCACCGGTCACGCTGCTGACCAGGTGATGCACGTTGGGATAGCTTTCCAGGCTGAACAGCTCCGGCACCCGTACCGAGCCGATGCGGCAGGTGCGGCCGAGGTCGTTGCGCAGCAGGTCGACGATCATCAGGTTTTCCGCGCGATCCTTGGGGCTGGCCAGCAGTTCGGCGGCGTTGGCGGCGTCTTCGGCAGGCGTCAGACCACGGGGGCGAGTGCCTTTGATCGGGCGGGTTTCCACCTGACGCTGGCTGACTTTGACGAAACGCTCCGGCGACAGGCTCAGCACCGCGTCGCCGTCGGGCAGGCTCTGAAACCCGGAAAACGGTGTCGGACAGGCCTCGCGCAACGCGCAATAGGCCAGCCACGGATCACCCTGACAGGTTGCGCGGAAACGCTGGGCGAAGTTGACCTGATAGCAGTCGCCGGCCTGGATGTATTGATGAATGCGTTCCAGCGCCTGGCGATAGTCGTCCGGCGACAGGTCGGCGGTCATCGGCGTGTCCAGCTTGAACGGCGTCAGCGTCGTCGTTGCCGATTGGCTGAACAGGGTAATCAGCCGTTGCCGCTCGCTGTCGGCCAGCGACGGGTGAAACACCAGTTGGCTGGTGGCGGTCTGGTGATCACTGATCAGCGCCCAGTCGTACAGGCCGAACCGTGCGTCGGGCAATTGCAGATCGTCCCGGGCCTGGCTCGGCAGGTGTTCCAGATGCCGGCCAAAGTCGTAACTGAGATAGCCGATCAGGCCGCCGGCGAAGGGCAGTTCATGGCCCGCAGGCAGTTGCGCTTCGCCCAGACGGCTCAGATTTTCCCGCAGACGTTGCAGGAAAACGCTACCGCTTTCGTCAGGCAACACCGCCAGGTGTTCCAGCGGCCAGGCGCTGAGTAGGTCGTAACGGCCACGGTCGGCACTCGGCCGGCCGCTGTCGAGCAGCACGGCGTCGGGCGCATGGCGGATGGCCGCGAAGTAGTCGGCGGGGTTGGCGCGGTAGGGCAGCGGGTGTACGGAACAGGTCAACATGGGCGGGGCAGATCGGCCATCGAGGCGGGGTGGGGATTGTAGTCCTCTCGGCTGCCAGATCAAAATCAAAAGCTACCCCCTCACCCCAGCCCTCTCCCCCAAGGGGGCGAGGGGGAAAGGGAGCAGACCTTCATGCTTTTCAAGATCCGAGTTCGGTGCGATATCTCAAGGGGCGAGGGGGAAAGGGGGCGGATCTTCATGCTTTTCAAGTTCTGAGTTCGACTCGAACTTGCAGGTCGATGTACTTCGAGCATCCAACACGGTCAGTCCCCTCTCCCTCCGGGAGAGGGCTAGGGTGAGGGGCTCTTCAGCTTTTCAGCTTCAGCCCTCGACCGCCGGAATATGCCCAAACATTTCCTGAGTGAACGCCACCCGTTCCTCAACCGACTCGCTCACCCCAAGCGCCTTCAGCTCTTCCAGATGCGCTTCGACCGCATGCGTACGCTGGGTCAGCCCGCAATCGTTGGCAATCTGGATATTCAGCCCCGGCCGCGCATTCAGCTCGAGAATCAGCGGGCCTTTCTCCTGGTCCAGCACCATGTCCACACCGATGTAACCCAGCCCGCACAGCTCATAGCAGCCGGCGGCGAGTTTCATGAAACCGTCCCAGTAGGGCAGTTGCACGCCATCCACCGCGTTGGTGGTGTCGGGGTGTTTGTTGATGATGTTGTTCAGCCAGGTGCCGCGCAGGGTCAGGCCGGTGGCGAGGTCGACACCGACGCCGATGGCGCCCTGATGCAGGTTTGCCTTGCCGCCGGACTGACGGGTTGGGAGGCGCAGCATGGCCATCACCGGATAGCCCATCAGCACGATGATGCGGATGTCCGGCACGCCTTCGTAGCTGATGCTCTTGAAGATCTGGTCCGGGGTCACCCGGTATTCGATCAGCGCGCGGTCGCGGTGGCCGCCCAGCGAATACAGGCCGGTGAGGATGCTGGAAATGTGGTGCTCCAGCTCTTCGTGGGCGAGGATCTTGCCCGAGACTGTGCGATAGCGGCCCTCGAAGCGGTCGGCGATGACGATGATGCCGTCACCGCCAGCACCCTGGGCCGGTTTGATCACGAAATCGTTACGCCCGCCGATGATCGCGTCGAGCTTGTCGATTTCCTTCTCCGTGGAGATCACGCCGTACAGCTCCGGCACATGAATGCCGGCCTCGATGGCGCGCTCCTTGGTGATGATCTTGTCATCGACGATCGGGTACAGGCTGCGCTTGTTGTACTTGAGCACGTAGTCGGCGTTACGCCGATTGATGCCCATGATGCCCCGCGCTTCCAGAGCCTTCCAGGTCTTCCAGAAACCGAACATCAGGCGTCAGCCTTCTTCAGGAAAGCCTTGAAACGTACCAGTTCGGTCAGGCGGTAGCCGCGATAGCGACCCATCGCCAGCATGAAACCGACCAGAATCAGCAGGATCGCCGGGAAGGTGAATACGAAGTAAACCAGCTCCGGCACAGTCATGATCAGGTGCGCCAGCGACGCCGCGAACAGCGTGCCGATCGCCACTTTCATGGCATGGCTGGCGCCGCGTTCTTCCCAGGTGATCGACAGGCGTTCGATGGTCATGGTCAGAATCACCATCGGGAACAGCGCCACCGACAAACCGCGCTCCAGACCAAGCTTGTGACTGAACAGACTGATGGCGGCAATCAGCACCACCACGAAGGTCAACACTACCGACAGACGCGGCAGCATTTGCAGCTTCAGATGTTCCAGATACGAGCGTAATGACAGGCCCAGCGCGGTGATCACGGTAAACAGCAGGATGCCGAAGCCCAGTTGCGTTTCGCGGAAGGCCAGGGCGATCAGCACCGGGGTAAAGGTGCCGAGGGTCTGCAGGCCGATCAGGTTGCGCAGGATCAGGATCACCAGCACGCCGATCGGGATCATCACCATGATCATGAAGGTCTGCTGGGTCTGCAGCGGCAGGCCGTACAGCGAGTATTCGAGGAAGTTGGCGTCGGTGTTTTCGTCGGTCAGTTTGGCCAGACGAATTGCGTTCATTTCGCTGTTGTTCAGGCTGAAGGTCACGTTGGCTTTCTTCGCGCCCTCGATAGTGATCAGGTTTTCATCACCGGTCCACCACAGCAGGCGGTCGGTTGGCAGGCCTTGCTCGCCGGTTTCCGGGTTGAAGTACAGCCAGTCGTTGCCATTGAAACTGCGCAGCCACAGTTCCGGGGTTTGCGGCTGATCGGCGACGAGGCGGATGGTATGAACCTTTTCCACCGGTACGTGGGCGATCGACAGCAGCAGTTCGACGATCTTCGCCTTGTGCGGTGTCGACGGGTCGCCGGCCAGCAGCAGTTTGACGTTGTCGTCGTTGGCGTTGTTGACGCGTTTGATCGCTTCGCCGATGAAGGTCTCGACGTCGGCCGAGTGCTGGCGGATCGGCGCGAGCAGGGCTTCGGCGGCGATTTTTTCCGGGCCTTCGATGGCGATGCTATCGCGGAAGGTCGGGCCTTTGATCTTGGTTTTTTCAGCGGTGTAACGCTTGGTCAGCACCAGACGGTAATAAAGAGTCTGGTTGCCCTTGGCCCGGCGTGCCGACCAGGTGACCTTGCGGTTGCCGTCGACCCGGTTGACCGCCACACCGTAGTTATTGGAGATAAAGCTTTCGTTGAGGCTGACGTAATCGCGGCTCAAAGGCGGCACGAACATCTGGACCTTCACCGGGTCCTTGGTGCTGGCGACGAACTCGACTTTGGCGTCGATGTTCCACAAGTCGTCGGTGGCGTCTTCGGTCACCGGGATGCCGAGCACGAAAATCTGATAGGCCGTAACCGAAACGCCCAGGAGCACCAGAATGGTGATCAGGATTTTCAGGTGGAAGGTTAGAGAACGCATGGAAATTACTCGGCGGTATGAGCGGCGATGGTGCAGGCGGGTTTGCCGGCAGCGTATTTAAGACTGGGGTCGACCAGCGCGTCGAAGCGTTTCAAGGCTTCGGAGCCGATCAAAAGCGGGTATTGGAACGCACTTCGGTCGGTCAGGTTCACTTCGATGCTGCGCAGCGCCGTGCCCATGCAGATATCCAGCTCGATCACCGGGCGCGCGGTGTACTTTTTACCTTCTTCCGGGTCGTAGTCGCCGGCGCGGCGTTTGATCTTGCTGACCCGGGCCAGCGGCCGCTCGATCGGGTGCGAATGCGCCGCGTCGATCGCCAGGTAGAAACGCACCCAGGACTCGCCGTTGCGTTTGAAGCGTTTGATATCGCGGGCACTCAGCGAGGCGGTTTTGGCGCCAGTGTCGAGTTTCGCCGCTACTTGCAGATTGATGCCGTCAAGCGATGCGTATTCGTTGAGGCCGTACACGGTTTTTTCCCCCGCCGCGGCGAGGCCGGGCAGGCAAAACAGCGCAAAAAATGTGGGGAAGGGCTTGAGTCTCATAAATCCTGGTGCGCAGCGTTCCGTTTTCGGTTCAGGTTCCTGGCAATACTGCGCAAGCTCCTTCGTGTGCCTATCAGCTTTTTATGACAAGCCGTACAAATGGCCAGCAAATGCGGGCGGCATTCTAGCACGGTGGTTTTATGGCGCCAGCGCTTGGGCCGGTCTATAAACAGATCAAAGATCGCAGCCTGCGGCAGCTCCTACATTGATTCCTGCAGGAGCTGCCGCAGGCTGCGATCTTTTAAGGTTATTAGACGATTGTCGACAATATCCATTTATCCTTTGACTGGCGCCGGCTAATTGGCTAGGTTTTGCCGCATTGGATTTAAAGGTGTCGACAATCATGCTGGACCAACTCGATCCCCCGGTCATCAGCGGCGACGATTCCGAGACGCTCTCGGAAAACGTCTTCCGGCGCATTCAGGCGGCCATCGTCAAAGGCGAAATCGCCCCAGGCAGCAAGATCTCCGAACCCGAGCTGGCGCGCACTTATGGCATCAGTCGCGGGCCGCTGCGCGAAGCCATTCATCGGCTCGAAGGCCAGCGTCTGCTGGTGCGCGTACCGCATGTCGGCGCGCGGGTGGTGTCGCTCAGCCACGCCGAATTGCTCGAACTCTACGAAATCCGTGAATCCCTTGAAGGCATGGCCTGCCGGCTGGCGGCCGAACGCATGAGCGTCGAAGAAATCGAAGAACTGCGTCGGGTGCTGGAAACCCACGAGCGCGACGCGGCGTTCCAGGCGGGCGTCGGCTATTACCAGCAGGAAGGCGATTTCGACTTTCACTACCGGATCATCCAGGGCAGCGGCAATCGCACCTTGACCCAGATGCTCTGCGGCGAGCTGTACCAACTGGTGCGCATGTACCGCATCCAGTTTTCCACCACGCCCAACCGCCCGCGTCAGGCCTTCGCCGAACACCACCGGATTCTCGATGCCATCGCCGACCGTGACGGCGAACTCGCGGAATTGTTGATGCGCCGCCACATCGGCGCCTCGAAACGCAACATCGCCCGTCATTACCAGGACGGCGCCGACAATAAGACAGCCACTGAACGAGGTGAGTCATGAGTTCCAAGCAGAACACTCCAGGCCAGCGTTTCCGCGATGCGGTCGCCAGCGAGCACCCATTGCAGGTGGTCGGCGCGATCAACGCCAACCACGCGCTGCTGGCCAAGCGTGCCGGTTTCAAGGCGATCTACCTGTCCGGTGGCGGGGTGGCCGCAGGCTCGCTCGGCGTGCCGGATCTGGGCATCACCGGCCTGGATGACGTGCTCACCGACGTGCGGCGCATCACCGACGTCTGCGACCTGCCGCTGCTGGTGGATGTCGACACCGGTTTCGGTTCGTCGGCGTTCAACGTCGCGCGCACCGTGAAGTCGATGATCAAGTTCGGCGCCGCGGCAATTCACATCGAGGATCAGGTCGGCGCCAAGCGCTGCGGCCACCGTCCGAACAAGGAAATTGTCAGCCAGCAGGAAATGGTCGACCGCATCAAGGCAGCGGTCGATGCCCGTACCGACGACAGCTTCGTGATCATGGCGCGTACCGATGCGCTGGCGGTTGAAGGTCTGGAGTCGGCACTGGATCGCGCCGCTGCGTGCATCGAGGCCGGCGCCGACATGATCTTCCCGGAAGCGATCACCGAGCTTGAGATGTACAAGCTGTTCGCCAACCGAGTGAAGGCGCCGATCCTCGCCAACATCACCGAGTTCGGCTCGACACCGCTGTACACCACCGAGCAACTGGCCGGCGCCGACGTGTCGCTGGTGCTGTACCCGCTGTCGGCGTTCCGCGCGATGAACAAGGCAGCGGAAAACGTCTACACCGCGATCCGCCGCGACGGCACCCAGCAGAATGTCATCGACACCATGCAGACGCGCATGGAGCTTTACGATCGCATCGATTACCACACGTTCGAGCAGAAGCTTGATGCGTTGTTTGCCGCTAAAAAATGAGGATCAAAAGATCGCAGCCTTCGGCAGCTCCTACATCAACCGCATTCCCCTGCAGGAGCTGTCGAGTGCAACGAGGCTGCGATCTTTTGCCAACAACACCGTAATTGCAGATTCCCTAACAAATTCAAGATTGGAGACAGCAATGGCCGAAGCAAAAGTACTCAGTGGCGCCGGGCTCCGGGGCCAGGTTGCCGGGCAAACCGCACTGTCCACCGTGGGCCAGGCCGGTGCCGGGCTGACCTATCGCGGTTACGACGTGCGTGAACTGGCAGCCGACGCGCAGTTCGAAGAAGTGGCATACCTGCTGCTGTACGGCGAACTGCCGACCCAGGCGCAACTCGATGCCTACCAGCAAAAGCTGAGCAAGCTGCGCGACCTGCCGCAAGCACTGAAAGAAGTGCTCGAACGCATCCCCGCCGACGCCCATCCGATGGACGTGATGCGCACCGGCTGCTCGTTCCTCGGCAACCTCGAGCCGGAGAAAGACTTCTCCGAACAGCGCGACAAGACCGACCGCCTGCTCGCCGCGTTCCCGGCGATCATGTGCTACTGGTATCGCTTCAGCCACGACGGCAAGCGCATCAACTGCGTCAGCGACGAGCCGACCATCGGCGGTCACTTCCTGCACCTGCTGCACGACAAGAAGCCGAGCGAACTGCACGTCAAAGTGATGAACGTGTCGCTGATCCTTTACGCCGAGCACGAATTCAACGCCTCGACCTTTACCGCTCGCGTTTGCGCGTCGACCCTGTCCGACCTGTATTCCTGCGTCACTGCGGCCATCGGTTCGTTGCGGGGCCCGCTGCACGGCGGTGCCAACGAGGCGGCGATGGAAATGATCGAGCGCTTCTCGTCGCCGGAAGAGGCGATCAAAGGCACCCTCGGCATGCTCGAGCGCAAGGACAAGATCATGGGCTTCGGCCACGCGATCTATAAGGACAGCGATCCGCGTAACGAGGTGATCAAGGGCTGGTCGAAAAAACTTGCCGACGAAGTCGGTGACAAGGTGTTGTTCCCGGTTTCCGAAGCCATCGACAAGACCATGTGGGAGCAGAAAAAACTGTTCCCCAACGCCGACTTCTATCATGCCTCGGCGTATCACTTCATGGGCATCCCGACCAAGCTGTTCACGCCGATCTTCGTCTGCTCGCGCCTGACCGGCTGGGCCGCGCACGTGTTCGAACAGCGCGCCAACAACCGCATCATCCGTCCAAGCGCCGAGTACATCGGCGTCGAACAGCGCAAGTTCGTGCCAATCGAACGTCGCTGAATGGGGAGGGCCGAACACGGATCTTGAACTGCAACGAAATCCCTGTGGGAGCTGGCTTGCCAGCGATAGCGTTAGGTCAGTCAGCATCTATGTCGGATGTTACTCCGTCATCGCTGGCAAGCCAGCTCCCACAGGGTTCAGTGTGAATTTCAGGGTTGATGTCCGGCCCCTCCCTTTGAAACTACCGTGACCCGAGTCCTGACCCGATGAACACAGAATTCCGCAAAAACCTGCCCGGCAGTTCCCTGGATTATTTCGACGTCCGTGCGGCGGTCGAGGCGATTCAGCCCGGCAGCTACGACACCCTGCCGTACACCTCCCGCGTACTGGCGGAAAACCTCGTGCGTCGCTGCGACCCGGCCACGCTTACCGATTCGCTGAAACAACTGATCGAGCGCAAACGTGACCTCGACTTCCCATGGTTCCCGGCGCGTGTGGTGTGCCACGACATTCTTGGCCAGACCGCACTGGTCGACCTCGCCGGCCTGCGTGACGCGATCGCCCTGCAGGGCGGTGACCCGGCGCAAGTCAACCCGGTGGTGCCGACGCAACTGATCGTCGACCACTCGCTGGCGGTGGAGGCGGGCGGTTTCGACAAGCAGGCGTTCGAGAAGAATCGTGCCATCGAAGACCGGCGCAACGAAGACCGTTTCCACTTCATCAACTGGACCAAAAAGGCCTTCAAGAACGTCGACGTGATTCCGCCGGGCAACGGCATCATGCACCAGATCAACCTGGAGAAAATGTCCCCGGTGATCCAGGTGCGCGACGGCGTGGCATTCCCTGATACTTGCGTCGGCACCGACAGCCACACCCCGCACGTCGATGCGTTGGGCGTGATCGCCATCGGTGTCGGTGGGCTTGAAGCCGAGAGCGTGATGCTCGGTCGCGCCTCGTGGATGCGCCTGCCGGAAAGCGTCGGCGTCGAACTGACGGGCAAGCTGCAGCCGGGCATCACCGCCACCGACATGGTGCTGGCGCTGACCGAATACCTGCGCAAACAGAAAGTCGTCGGTGCCTGGCTGGAGTTCTTCGGCGAAGGCGCGTCCGCGCTGACCCTCGGTGACCGCGCGACCATCTCCAACATGGCCCCGGAATACGGCGCCACCGCGGCGATGTTCTACATCGACCAGCAGACCATCGACTACTTGAAACTCACCGGTCGCGAAGACCAGCAAGTGCAGCTCGTCGAGCAGTACGCCAAACTCAACGGCCTGTGGGCCGACAGCCTGAAAGGCGCGCAATACGAGCGCGGCCTGACGTTCGACCTGTCGTCTGTGGTGCGCAACATGGCCGGCCCGAGCAACCCGCATGCACGCGTGGCGGTGGCGGATCTGGCGGCCAAAGGCATCTCCGGGCAGTGGGATGACGTGCCGGGGCAAATGCCTGACGGCGCGGTGATCATCGCGGCCATCACCAGCTGCACCAACACCAGCAACCCGCGCAACGTGATCGCCGCCGGTCTGCTGGCGCGCAACGCCAACAAGCTCGGCCTGACCCGCAAGCCGTGGGTCAAATCCTCGCTGGCACCGGGTTCGAAAACCGTGGCGCTGTACCTCGATGAAGCGGGGCTGACCACGGAGCTGGAGCAACTCGGTTTCGGCGTCGTCGCGTTTGCCTGCACCACTTGCAACGGCATGTCCGGCGCCCTCGATCCGGTGATCCAGCAAGAGATCATCGACCGCGATCTGTATGCGACGGCCGTGCTCTCCGGCAACCGTAACTTCGACGGCCGCATTCACCCGTACGCCAAACAGGCGTTCCTCGCGTCGCCGCCGCTGGTGGTCGCGTACGCCATCGCCGGGACCATCCGTTTCGACATCGAGAAGGATGTGCTGGGCGTGGTCGACGGCAAGGAAATCCGCCTGAAAGACATCTGGCCGAGCGACGAAGAAATCGACGCCGTGGTGAAGTCGTCGGTCAAGCCGGAGCAGTTCCGTCAGGTCTACATTCCGATGTTCGCCATCCACGAAGACACCGGCCCGAAAGTCACGCCGCTGTACGACTGGCGCGAGATGAGCACCTACATTCGGCGTCCGCCGTACTGGGAAGGTGCACTGGCCGGTGCGCGGCCGCTGAAGGGCATGCGCCCGCTGGCGGTGCTGCCGGACAACATCACCACCGATCACCTGTCACCCTCCAACGCGATCATGCTCGACAGCGCCGCCGGCGAATACCTGGCGAAAATGGGCCTGCCGGAAGAGGACTTCAACTCCTACGCCACGCACCGGGGCGACCACTTGACCGCCCAGCGCGCGACCTTCGCCAACCCGAAACTGTTCAACGAAATGGTCGTGGAAAACGGCAAGGTCAAACAGGGGTCGCTGGCGCGGGTCGAGCCGGAAGGCAAAGTGATGCGCATGTGGGAGGCCATCGAAACCTACATGGAGCGCAAGCAGCCGCTGATCATCATCGCCGGTGCCGATTACGGTCAGGGTTCGTCCCGCGACTGGGCGGCCAAGGGCGTGCGTCTGGCGGGTGTGGAGGCGATCGTCGCCGAAGGTTTCGAGCGCATCCACCGCACCAACCTGGTGGGCATGGGCGTGTTGCCGCTGGAGTTCAAACCGGGCACCGACCGTCACACCCTGGCTATCGACGGCAGCGAAACCTACGACGTGATCGGCGCCCGCACCCCGCGTGCCGACCTGACGCTGGTGATCCACCGCAAGAACGGCGAGCGCGTTGACGTGCCGGTGACCTGCCGTCTGGATACCGCTGAAGAAGTGTCGATCTACGAGGCCGGCGGCGTGTTGCAGCGCTTCGCCCAGGACTTCCTCGAAGAGTCGGCGGTTGCCGTTTAAATCAACTGATGTGGGCAGGGGATTTTAGTCCCGTGCCCTCGGTAAGGAGCATCATGGCTCACGCACCACAGATCAAAATCCCCGCCACCTACATGCGTGGCGGCACCAGCAAAGGCGTGTTCTTCAGCCTCAAGGATTTGCCCGAAGCGGCGCAGATTCCCGGTCCGGCCCGCGATGCCTTGCTGTTGCGGGTGATCGGCAGCCCCGACCCGTACGACAAGCAGATCGACGGCATGGGCGGCGCCACCTCGAGCACCAGCAAAACAGTAATCCTGTCGAAAAGCATCAAGGCTGATCACGACGTCGATTACCTGTTCGGTCAGGTCTCCATCGACAAGCCGTTCGTCGACTGGAGCGGCAACTGCGGCAACCTCTCGGCGGCGGTCGGTTCGTTCGCCATCAGCAACGGTCTGGTGGATGCCAGCCGCATTCCACACAACGGTGTGGCGGTGGTGCGCGTGTGGCAGGCCAACATCGGCAAGACCATCATCGCCCATGTGCCGATCACCAACGGCGAAGTGCAGGAAACCGGTGATTTCGAACTCGACGGCGTGACCTTTCCGGCCGCCGAAGTGCAGGTCGAATTCATCGATCCGGCGGCGGAAGAAGAGGGCGGCGGCGGTTCGATGTTCCCCACCGGCAACCTGATCGATCAGCTTGAGGTGCCGGGTGTCGGCACGTTCCAGGCGACCATGATCAATGCCGGGATCCCGACAATTTTCGTCAACGCCGCAGACATCGGCTACACCGGCACCGAACTGCAAAGCGCGATCAACAGCGACCCGCAAGCCCTGCAGATGTTCGAAACCATCCGCGCCTACGGTGCGTTGCGCATGGGCCTGATTTCCAGTCTGGACGAAGCGGCCAAGCGACAGCACACGCCGAAAGTCGCGTTTGTCGCCAGGCCTGCGGATTACGTGGCGTCCAGCGGCAAGGCGATTGCCGCCGCTGATGTCGATCTGCTGGTGCGCGCATTATCGATGGGCAAATTGCACCACGCGATGATGGGCACGGCGGCGGTGGCAATCGGCACGGCGGCAGCGATTTCCGGGACTCTGGTGAATCTCGCGGCAGGCGGTGTCGAGCGCAACGCCGTGCGCTTCGGCCATCCGTCCGGCACCTTGCGCGTCGGTGCCGAGGCCAGCCTGGAGAACGGTGAGTGGGTGGTGAAAAAAGCCATCATGAGTCGCAGTGCGCGCGTCCTCATGGAAGGTTTCGTCCGTATCCCTGGCGACTCTTTCTGATCCAGTATCGATGCCCTCACCCCAGCCCTCTCCCGGAGGGAGAGGGAGCAGACCGAGTTGTAATTGGATGTCCTGCGACCTGAAGCATCTTGGCGATTATGGATTCACGGAAGAGCTTTCAGGTCGACGTATGTGTTGAATATCACCCGGTCGGTTCCCTCTCCCTCCGGGAGAGGGCTAGGGTGAGGGAAACAATCCACTGACGAAACATCACAAAGCAGACACCACGATCTGCTCGAAACAAAAAACCAACCAGCCCCTGAGGAAGACCACCCCACTCATCATTCCCCACCAGGAGAACCGCAATGAGCGCCAACGTCGACCAGAACAACCGCCCCGACTACGACCGTGTCCTGCAGGACATCGCCGATTACGTCCTCACCTTCAATATCGAATCTGCCGAAGCCCTCGACACCGCCCGCAACTGCCTGATGGACACCTTGGGCTGTGGCCTGCTGGCGCTGCGTTTTCCCGAATGCACCAAACACCTCGGACCCATCGTCGAGGGCACCGTGGTGCCGTTCGGCGCACGGGTGCCGGGCACCTCCTATCGCCTCGACCCGGTGAAAGCCGCGTGGGACATCGGCTGCATCGTGCGCTGGCTCGACTACAACGACACCTGGCTCGCCGCCGAGTGGGGGCATCCGTCGGACAACCTCGGCGGGATTCTCGCGGTGGCTGATCACCTGTCGCAAAAACGCCTCGCCAACGCTGAGGCGCCGCTGACAATGCGCGAGGTGCTGGAAGCGATGATCATGGCCCACGAGATTCAAGGCGTGATCGCTCTGGAAAACTCGTTCAACCGCGTCGGCCTCGACCACGTTCTGCTGGTGAAAGTCGCTTCGACCGCCGTCACAGCCAAACTGATGGGCGCCAATCGCGAGCAACTGCTGTCGGCGTTGTCCCATGCCTTCGCCGATGGTCAGGCGCTGCGCACCTATCGCCATGCGCCGAACGCCGGATCGCGTAAATCCTGGGCGGCGGGGGATGCGACCAGCCGCGGCGTGCGTCTGGCCGACATTGCCCTGCGTGGCGAGATGGGTATTCCCGGGGTATTGACGGCCAGACAGTGGGGCTTCTACGACGTATCGTTCAGCCATACCAACAACGATCTGGCGCTCAAGCCGGAAGGCAAACGCACCTTCAGTTTCTCGCGGCCCTACGGCAGTTACGTGATGGAAAACGTGCTGTTCAAGATCAGCTTCCCCGCCGAATTCCATGCGCAAACGGCTTGCGAAGCAGCGGTGACCTTGCATCCGTTGGTGCGCAACCGCTTGCATGAGATCGATCGCATCGTCATCACCACCCATGAGTCGGCGATTCGCATCATTTCCAAGGTCGGGCCGCTGGCCAACGCCGCCGACCGCGATCACTGCCTCCAGTACATGACCGCCGTGCCGCTGGCGTTCGGCAATCTGCTGGCCGAACAATACGAGGACGACTTCCACGCCGCGCACCCGATCATCGATGTGCTGCGCGAGAAGATGGTCATCGTCGAAGACCCGCGTTTCACCCGCGAGTATCTGGAGGCCGACAAGCGCTCGATTGCCAACGCGGTGCAGGTGTTTTTCAAGGACGGTTCCAGCACCGAGAACGTCGTGGTCGAATACCCGATCGGCCACCGTCGCCGCCGCGCCGAGGGCATCCCGTTGCTGGAGGACAAGTTCAAGGCCAACCTGGCGACGCGTTTCACTGGCCAGCGCAGCAACCAGATCTTCACCCTGTGCAAGGATCAGCAAGCGCTCGAAGCCACGCCGGTCAATCGCTTCGTCGATCTGTTGGTGATTTAGACCAGTCATTCAGGCCGTTTCAAAACGCAGGATCACGCGCCGGTGGGTCCTGCTCTTCTTCTCGATCTTTTCGCAATACACCCGGCCGATTTCCCGGGTGTTGTGCACGTGGGTGCCGCCACAGGGCTGGATGTCGATGCCAGTGACCTCGACCATGCGCAAGTCACCCTGAATAGCCGGTGGCTTGACCGTCTTGCTGGCGGTTTTCTCCAGCAGCGTGGGGTATTCCGAGGCCGGCATCGACAGCACATTGACCGTGCACGCTTGCTCGATCAACGCGTTGAGGTCGCGGGTGATGCTGTCCTTGTCGAGGGTCATCTCCGGCAGATCGAAATCCAGTCGGCCCTTGTCGGCGCTGATGCTGCACCCGGTGACTGGCGCCTTGATCAGCGCACCGAGCAGATGCAGACAGGTGTGCATCTTCATGTGCTGATAGCGCCGCTCCCAGTCGAGGCCGGCGTTGACCAGTGCGCCGGTACACAACTGCGGCGGACACTCCTGCACCTGGTGCCAGATGATCGACGGCAGCAGGGGATCGCGCAGCGTTCCGGTGACCTCGATCCGCGTGCCATCCACCAGGCAGAAGTGCCCGGTGTCGCCGGGCTGCCCGCCGCCGGCGGGATAGAACAGCGTGTGCTCCAGCACCACGGCCTGATCGACCACCGCAATGACCCGGGCACCAAAGGCGCGCCGGTAGGGTTCGCTGTTGTACAGGCTGAGGGTTTCCATGGTGTGTACCGACATTTGAACCTCCGATGTTCAAAGTTGAGTGGTATGTGAGCCCTTGTGCTCACGTCGGGTCGTGGGCTTTCAGCGTTTGAGCGGTAGCTTGGTGATTGCGAAACCGGCGAGCAGGATCGCCGAGTACAGCATCAGTTCCCGCGAGATCGGCGTGCCTTCGTACCAGGCGCCGATGAGCAGGGCGAATACCGGGAAGATGATGAACACGAACGACAGCAGCACCGGGCTCAGGCGTTTGAGCAGGATGAAATACACGATAAAGCCGCCCACTGACGCCACCAGTCCGAGGTACAGCAGAGCGCCCCATGAGCGGGCGCTCACGTCGTGGAATACCGGCGCTTCCAGGTTCAAGCCGACAATAAATAACATCAGCCCGGCGATGCCGATCGGCAGGGTGTTGTAGGTGATCACGCTGATCGCGCTGCCGTGCTTTTTGGTCACCACGTAGCACAGCGCATGCAGGATCGCTGCGCACAGAATGGCCAATACGCCGAGCCATTCCGCCTGATCCAGATGCAGGCCCTGGCTGCGAATGATCATGAACAGGCTGGCAAAACCGATGGCGATACCGAGCATCTGCGTCGGGAGGATTTTCTCGCGCAGGAACAGCGCGGAAAACATCAGGATAAACACCGGCATGCAGCTGAACAGCAGCGCGGTCAGGCCTGAGGAAACGTGCATCTCGCCGTAGTTGAGCAGGTAGTACGGCAGACTGAAGTACGACAGCGTGACGAACACAAAAAACCAGCGGCTCTGGCGTGGGAACAGCAGTGGCTCCTTGCGCAGCACGGCGAAGCTCAGGAACAGCGGAAAGGCGATCAGAAAACGCAGACCCGCAGCAGTCAGTGGCGGCACGCTTTCCACGGCAATCCTGATCCCCAGCCACGTGGTGCCCCAGCTCAGGCAGACGATCAAAAATAACGTGCTGGTGAGCAATCCGGCGAGCCACGGCTTGCTGGCGTTCAACGGTGCGCTGATGGCAGTCGACATGCTGGTTGCTCCGCATTGACCTGGTGATTGAAAGGGGCTATCCCTGATTGCACCTGTTTTCAGCACGCTATTCGGGGCGACAATGACTGTCAAAGTAAGTATTGCCATGGTGTCAATCCTGCGCGACGGCCTCGCCAACGGTGTCGGCGTGAAGTACAAGCGTCTGGCAGATGCGGTGGAGCATGCGATTGCTGAAGGCGTGATCGCTGCCGGCGCGAAGCTGCCGCCTCACCGGTTGTTGGCCGATAGCCTGGGCGTGACCATCGGTACCATCAGTCGCGCGTATGGCGAGCTGGAGCGGGTTGGTCGGGTCGTGGCGCGAGTCGGCGATGGCACCTACGTGCGTGAACGCGGGATGGAGCGGCCGCAGGACAAGGGCTTTCGCAATGTCAGTGAGGAGCCGCGCGCCTGTTTCGACATGAGCCGCAATCAGCCGATACCCGGGCAGGAAGCGCTGTTCATGAGCCAGACATTGCACAGCCTCGGCAGCGATCCGCACGGCTTGCAACAGTTGACCGGCTACACCGTCGAAAGCGGTTTGCTGCGGCATCGGCAGGCGGGCGCGCGCTGGTTGAGCCATGGCGCGTTTCAGCCGCCGGCCGATCAGGTGTTGTGCGTCAACGGCGGCCAGCATGGCTTGCTGTGCGCCTTGATGGGCCTGCTCAAGGCCGGCGACACGCTGGTCACCGAGCATCTGACTTACCCGGGATTGATCAGCGTCGCGCGCCAGTTGGGGATCAAACTCATCGGGGTCGCGATGGATGATGAAGGGCTGCTGCCGGCGGCATTGGAAGAGGTCTGTCGGCAGCATCGCGTCTCGGCGTTGTACTGCACACCGACGATTCAGAACCCGACCGCCGCAGTCATGTCGGTGCCCCGGCGTGAGGCGATTGCCGAGATCTGTCGTCAACACAATCTGCTGATTTTCGAAGACGACGCGCATGCGGTGCTGGCCCGCGAGCGGCCATTGCCGCTGAGCCATTTCGCCGCCGAGCGCGCGGTGTTGATCGGCAGTTTGAGCAAGGCGGTTTCAGCCGGCCTGCGGGTCGGTTATCTGCATGCACCGCAGGCGCTGATCGGGCGTCTGAGCGCGGCGATTCGCGGCACCTGCTGGATGGCCAATCCGTTGGCGATGGAGCTGGCGAGCCGCTGGATCGACAACGGCATGGCCGAACGTTTGCTGGACGAGCAGATCACCGAGATCGGCCGGCGCAAGGCGCTGGTCGCGCCGGTGTTGGCGGGGCTGAATTACAAGGCGGACGCGCACAGTCCGCACTTCTGGATCGAGGTGCCACAGTTGTGGCGGGCCTCGCAGATCGCTGCGGAGCTGAAGGAAAACAATTATCTGGTGGCCACCGCCGAGGCCTTTGCGATCGGGCATGCGGCGGTGCCGCAGTTCATTCGGGCGAGTGTGTGCAACGCGGTGGGGGATGATCGGTTGTTGCTGTCCGGGTTCGAGGCCCTGGCAAACGCCCTGATACAACATCATCCCCTGTAGGAGCTGCCGCAGGCTGCGATCTTTTGATTTTGATCGTTAACAGCAAGAGCAAAAGATCGCTGCCTGCGGCAGCTCCTACAGTGGATGAGTTTTGTTATTTGAAACGCCGCTCCACACCTTTTTCCACCAGAATCTTCGCGGAAATCTCTTCCACCGAAAAATGCGTGGAGTTGATGTGCGGGATGTTCTCGCGGCGGAACAGGTTTTCCACTTCGCGCACTTCGAATTCGCACTGGGCATAGCTCGAATAACGGCTGTTGGGTTTGCGCTCGTTGCGGATCGCGGTGAGGCGGTCGGGGTCGATGGTCAGGCCGAACAGCTTGTGCTGATGGGCGCGCAGGGCGGTCGGCAGGGTCAGGCGCTCCATGTCGTCTTCGGTCAGCGGGTAGTTGGCCGCACGGATGCCGAACTGCATCGCCATGTACAGACACGTCGGCGTCTTACCACAACGCGACACGCCGACTAGTATCAGGTCGGCCTTGTCGTAATAGTGGGTGCGCGCGCCGTCATCGTTGTCGAGGGCGAAGTTCACCGCCTCGATGCGCTCCATGTAATTGGAGTTGTGCCCGATCGAGTGGGACTTGCCGACGGTGTAGGAAGAATGTTCGGTCAGTTCCTGTTCGAGCGGGGCGAGGAAGGTCGAGAAAATGTCGATCATGAAACCATTGGACGTTGCGAGAATCTCACGGATGTCCTGATTGACGATGGTGTCGAAGATGATCGGACGGAAGCCGTCGGTTTCGGCGGCTTTGTTGATTTGTTGTACCATGGCCCGCGCTTTGTCCGCGTTGTCGATATACGGCCGCGTGAGCTTGGTGAAGGTAATGTTTTCGAACTGCGCCAGAAGGCTTTGACCCAGGGTTTCGGCGGTAATGCCGGTGCCATCGGAGATAAAGAAAGCAGATCGTTTCATTTGCACCTTGGGCCTTAAGCTAAAGAGTATTTCTGGATATGATAGGCGCGATTTGCCGGCCGCCATTGGCCCGCATTCTCACTTATTTTCCAGGTCCAGGCCATACAGCCGGCCAACGCTCCCCCGAGCAGCCGGTTTCTGAGCTTTTCCAACACAGTTAGTGGAGAGATCACCTTGGTAGAGTACGTAGTTTCCCTCGATAAGCTCGGCAAACACGATGTTGAGCATGTGGGGGGCAAGAACGCATCCCTGGGCGAGATGATCAGCAACCTGGCGGGTGCCGGTGTGTCGGTCCCCGGCGGCTTTGCCACCACCGCGCAGGCCTATCGCGACTTTCTCGAACTGAGCGGCCTCAACGACCAGATCCACAAGGCTCTCGACGCCCTGGACGTCGATGACGTCAACGCGCTGGCCAAGACCGGTGCGCAGATCCGTCAATGGATCATGGACGCCGAATTCCCTGAAAAACTCAATACCGAGATCCGCACCGCGTTCGCCGCGCTGTCGGCCGGTAACCCTGACGTGGCCGTGGCCGTGCGTTCTTCCGCCACCGCCGAAGACTTGCCGGACGCATCGTTCGCCGGTCAGCAGGAAACCTTCCTGAACATCCGTGGCGTGGAAAACGTTATCCGCGCCGCCAAAGAGGTGTTCGCTTCGCTGTTCAACGACCGTGCAATTTCCTACCGCGTGCACCAGGGCTTCGACCACAAACTGGTCGCCCTGTCGGCTGGCGTGCAGCGCATGGTGCGTTCGGAAACCGGTACCGCCGGTGTGATGTTCACCCTCGATACCGAGTCCGGTTTCCGTGACGTGGTGTTCATCACCGGCGCTTACGGCCTGGGCGAAACCGTCGTACAAGGCGCGGTCAACCCCGACGAATTCTATGTACACAAAGGCACCCTGGACGCCGGTCGTCCGGCGATCCTGCGCCGCAACCTCGGCAGCAAAGCGATCAAGATGATCTACGGCGACGAGGCCAAGGCCGGTCGTTCGGTGAAGACTGTCGACGTCGACAAGGCCGAACGCGCGCGTTTCTGCCTGACCGACGCCGAGGTCAGCGAGCTGGCCAAGCAGGCGATGATCATCGAGAAGCACTACGGCTGCCCGATGGACATCGAGTGGGCCAAGGACGGAGACGACGGCAAGCTGTACATCGTGCAGGCCCGTCCGGAAACCGTGAAGAGCCGCACCCAGGCCAACGTCATGGAACGTTACCTGCTGAAAGAAACCGGCACCGTGCTGGTGGAAGGTCGTGCCATCGGCCAGCGCATCGGCGCCGGTAAAGTGCGGATCATCAAGGACGTCTCGGAAATGGACAAAGTCCAGGCCGGCGACGTGCTGGTTTCCGACATGACCGACCCGGACTGGGAACCGGTGATGAAACGCGCCAGCGCCATCGTCACCAACCGTGGCGGGCGTACCTGCCACGCGGCGATCATCGCCCGTGAACTGGGGATTCCAGCGGTCGTGGGTTGCGGCAACGCCACCCAACTGCTGAAGGATGGCCAGGGCGTGACCGTGTCCTGCGCCGAAGGCGACACCGGTTACATCTTCGAAGGCGAGCTGGGCTTCGACGTCAAGAAGAACTCCGTGGACGCCATGCCGGAGCTGCCGTTCAAGATCATGATGAACGTCGGCAATCCGGACCGCGCATTCGACTTCGCCCAGCTGCCGAACGCCGGTGTCGGCCTGGCCCGTCTGGAATTCATCATCAACCGCATGATCGGCGTCCACCCGAAAGCGCTGCTGAACTACGACGGCCTGCCGCAGGAAATCAAGGACAGCGTCGACAAGCGCATCGCCGGTTACAACGATCCGGTCGGCTTCTACGTCGAAAAACTGGTGGAAGGCATCAGCACCCTCGCGGCAGCGTTCTGGCCGAAGAAGGTCATCGTGCGTCTGTCGGACTTCAAGTCCAACGAATACGCCAACCTGATCGGCGGCAAGCTGTACGAGCCGGAAGAAGAAAACCCGATGCTCGGCTTCCGTGGCGCTTCGCGTTACATCAGCGAATCGTTCCGTGACTGCTTCGAGCTCGAATGCCGCGCGCTGAAACGCGTGCGCAACGAGATGGGCCTGACCAACGTCGAAATCATGGTGCCGTTCGTCCGTACCCTCGGCGAAGCCAGTCAGGTGGTCGATCTGCTCGCCGAAAACGGCCTGGCCCGTGGTGACAACGGCTTGCGCGTGATCATGATGTGCGAACTGCCATCCAACGCGATTCTCGCCGAAGAATTCCTCGAATTCTTCGACGGTTTCTCGATCGGTTCCAACGACCTGACCCAGTTGACCTTGGGCCTGGACCGTGACTCCGGGATCATCGCGCACCTGTTCGACGAGCGTAATCCGGCGGTGAAGAAGCTGCTGGCCAACGCGATTGCCGCGTGCAACAAGGCCGGCAAGTACATCGGCATCTGCGGTCAGGGCCCTTCGGACCATCCGGATCTGGCCAAGTGGCTGATGGAGCAGGGCATCGAAAGCGTGTCGCTGAACCCGGACTCCGTGCTGGAAACCTGGTTCTTCCTCGCGGAAGGTCAGGCGCAGGCTTGATCCATATGTGAACGGCCATCCTCCCCTGTGGGAGCGGGCTTGCTCGCGAAGACGGAATAAGATCCGCCACAAATGTTGGCTGATACACCGCTTTCGCGAGCAAGCCCGCTCCCACAAAGGTCGGGGGCTTTGAGATTGAAGTAGGGCGGGCTCCTGTAGATGCCGCCCTTTTTTGTGCAAGAGCATTATGCAAAGCAGCAGCAACCTGTTTCCTGTCGCCCTGATCAGTGCCGAACGTCGCGGTGATCTGAGCGAAGACGTTTATCGATTGAAACCGGGCAACAGCCCGGACTGGTCCGTGGAGATCGCCGTCACCCGTTTGGGCATGGCCGATGACACGGCACCTCGCGGTGTGCCGGTGATTTTGCTGCACGGCAGCTTTTCCAACCGGCGCTTCTGGTTTTCCCCCAAAGGCCTGGGACTGGGCGCGTACCTGACGCGTCTGGGCTTCGACGTGTGGATCCCGGAGATGCGCGGACACGGCCTGTCGCAGCGCAATGAGGACTACCGGCGCAACCGCGTGGCCGACTACGCCCGTTACGATCTGCCGGCGATTGCTGCATTCGTCCGCGAGCAGAGTGGGCAGGTGCCGCACTGGATCGGTCATTCGCTGGGTGGCATCACGTTGGCGGCGGCGCTGGGTGGCGAATACCTTGGCGAGCCGGCGGTGGCTTCTGCGGCGTTTTTCGGCACGCAAGTCAGCCGCACGTACTGGCCGCTGAAGATTCCACCGGTGGAGTGGAGCGGGCGCTTCATTCTCAAGCGATTCGCGCAGTTGTCTGGCTCCCGCCTCAAGCGCGGCCCGGAAGACGAGCCGATCGGTCTGGCGCTGGAAAGCATGCGCTGGTACGGCTTGTTCGGGCGGTTTGGCGACAAGGACAAGGATTGGTGGGCAGGGCTTGCCGAGGTTCAGGTGCCGGTCCTGGCCGTAACGGCAGCGGGCGATCATCAGGATCCGGCGTGGGCCTGTCGCAAGCTGTTCGAGCAGATCGGCTCCGAGCACAAACAGTTCGTCAATCTGGGGCGCGAGCAGGGCTTCAGCGACAACTTCGGGCATGTCGAGATGCTGGTGAGCAAAGCGGCGCAGGCCGAAGTCTGGCCGTTGGTGGCACGCTGGCTGAGCGATCAGCAGACGCCGTTGCTCGGCGATAAACCCGATCTGGCCGCTGCGGTCTGAGCTCGGGGCTCTGAAAAGGGCATTTCGTTCAGGTCGGCTTGCGGCTAAGATATGACGCATTGTGCGGTTCTGGTCATATTTAGTGGCTGTTTAGCTATTACGTTTCAGCGTTTGTTCAGGTTCGTTCAGCGACCATTGCATGAACTAAGGTAAACAGCGACCGCCGGGACTCGTTTCAAAAGAGTGCGACATCCTTGATCGTCTTCCTTGTTACAGGAGTTTTTCGATGAACCATTACCTCACGCCTGACCTGTGCGACGCCTATCCGGAGCTGGTGCAGGTGCTGGAACCGATGTTCAGCAATTTTGGCGGCCGTGATTCCTTCGGCGGCGAAATCGTGACCATCAAATGTTTCGAAGACAACTCGCTGGTCAAGGAACAGGTTGAGCTCAAAGGCAACGGCAAGGTGCTGGTGGTCGATGGCGGCGGTTCGCTGCGTCGCGCGCTGCTTGGCGACATGCTGGCCGAAAAAGCCGCGAAAAACGGCTGGGAAGGGATGGTCATCTACGGTTGCATCCGTGATGTCGACGTTATTGCCCAGACCGATCTCGGCGTCCAGGCGTTGGCCAGCCATCCGATGAAGACCGAAAAACGCGGCATCGGCGACCTCAACGTAGCGGTGACTTTCGCCGGCGTGACGTTCCACCCGGGTCAATACATCTATGCGGACAACAACGGCGTGATCGTTTCGCCAAGTCCGCTGCAGATGCCTGAATAAGCTTTCGACAAAGGGATGCGGATGTTCGAGGAAGAAAACGCGCAGTGGGGGCTGGTGCATGCCCTGGTGCTGGACGGAAAAGGTGGCGCGCGCGCGATTGCCCGGACTGACCTCGACGATCTGCAGCTGCAGGCCCATGAGAGCCTGTGGCTGCATTGGGATCGCAGCCATCCGCAAACCCAGACCTGGCTGCGCAAATCCAGCGGCCTGAATGAATTTGCCTGCGACCTGCTGCTGGAAGAAAACACTCGACCGCGCCTGTTGCCGTTGCCGGACGCCGAGCTGCTGCTGTTTCTGCGCGGGGTCAATCTCAATCCCGGTGCCGAACCGGAAGACATGGTCTCGGTGCGGATTTTTGCTTCGGCGCAACGGGTCATCTCTCTGCGTTTGCGTCCGCTGCGCGCCACCGATGAACTGTTGGCGCTGTTGAGCGAAGGCAAAGGCCCGAAAACCTCCTCTGAACTGATCCTGTATCTGGCGCAATTCCTCACCAACAAGGTGCAGGATCTGGTCACGTGCCTGTCGGAACTGGTCGATGAAGAGGAAGAAAAACTGGATGCCGACGAACGGTATACCCCCGAGCATGGCTCGATTCTGCACATCCGGCGCAGGGCGGCCGGACTGAAGCGTTTTCTGGCACCGCAGCGGGACATTTTCGGACAGCTCACGCGGATAAAACTGCCGTGGTTCGTCGACGATGACGCCGACTACTGG
Organism: Pseudomonas sp. LF020; assembly: GCF_053456425.1. Lineage (NCBI taxonomy): Bacteria > Pseudomonadati > Pseudomonadota > Gammaproteobacteria > Pseudomonadales > Pseudomonadaceae > Pseudomonas > Pseudomonas sp. LF020. The sequence continues at coordinate 364,032 of NZ_JBRFIX010000005.1, read as the reverse complement.
AACGAATTGAACAACAGCCTGACGCGCTACCTCGAAGAGCTGGAATTGACCCGAGAGCGCATGGGGCTTGTGCTGGAGGCTGAAGACCGGCGTTTGAACGTGCGCATGAATCGCACGATGTACCGCTTCGGCATCATCACCTGCATTTTTTTGCCGATGAGTTTTCTCACCGGCCTGTTGGGCATCAACGTGGGCGGGATTCCGTTCTCGAGCAGCCCCTATGGTTTCCTGATTGCCTGTCTGACGGTGCTGGCGATGGCCTGCGGTCAATGGTGGTTATTCCGCCGTTTGCGCTGGGTGTGAATATGCAACATGTGACCCGACCAAATTTGCCCGCGTCTTTCACAGACATCACGAGAGGTGCGTATGCACGATCCGTTTGAACAGTCTTTGCGCGACATGCTCAACGCCTCGCCGTCCAGCCGTGACGACGACGCATGCCTGGGTCGCGTACTCAAAACCGCCAACCGCCAGGTGGGCGCCGGTGATCTGTTCAGCCTGCTGGGCCGCTGGCTGCCCGCGCTGATGATCGCCCTGAATAACGGATCGGCCCACGTTTCGCCGGTTTCCCGTCTTCGTAAAACTACTGCACGCACTGCTGATAAGGCTGATTGAATATGGAACTTGATCTCTGGACTCAGAGCCTCGTCACTGCAATGACTGCGTTGTGGACCAAAGTCGCCAATTTCATCCCGAACCTGTTCGGCGCACTGGTGGTGCTGCTGTTGGGTTTCGTGGTGGCCAAGCTGCTCGATACCTTGCTCTCCAAATTGCTCGCCAAACTGGGCCTCGATCGCCTGATGGGCGGCACCGGTCTGACCAAGTTGATGTCGCGGGCCGGCCTGCAAGTGCCGATCTCGACCTTGATCGGCAAGATCGTCTACTGGTTCGTTCTGCTGATTTTTCTGGTTTCTGCAGCAGAGTCCCTTGGACTTGAGCGAGTTTCAGCTACGCTGGACATGCTGGCGTTGTATTTGCCGAAAGTTTTCGGCGCCGCGCTGGTGTTGCTGGTCGGTGTTTTGCTCGCGCAATTGGCCAACGGCCTGGTGCGCGGAGCGGCAGAAGGCGTAGGGCTGGACTACGCTTCAGGTTTGGGTCGAATTGCACAGGGGCTGGTGATCATCATCAGCATCTCGGTCGCGATCAGTCAGCTCGAGGTCAAGACTGACCTGCTGAACCATGTGATCGTCATCGTATTGATTACCGTTGGTCTGGCCGTTGCGCTGGCCATGGGTTTGGGAAGCCGGGAAATTGCCGGTCAGATTCTTGCGGGAATCTATGTGCGTGAGTTGTATCAGGTTGGGCAACAAGTGCGTGTTGGCGAGGTCGAAGGCCAGATCGAAGAGATCGGCACGGTTAAAACCACATTGCTGACCGATGAGGGTGAGCTAGTCTCACTTTCCAATCGGATCCTGCTGGAACAGCATGTGAGTAGCCGCTAACCCGGCAAACCCTGCTAATGTATGCCGCCGCAAAATGCCCTGAGAGGGGTGCGGCGGACATTGACCTGACTGTCGGCACGACTTGTTTTGAATAAAGCCCAAACGCTATCCACGCGCTATGACCCCCGTGAGCTCTCTGATGAGGAGTTGGTCGCGCGCTCGCATACCGAGCTGTTTCACGTGACGCGCGCCTATGAAGAGCTGATGCGGCGTTACCAGCGAACATTATTTAACGTTTGTGCGAGATATCTTGGGAACGATCGCGACGCAGACGATGTCTGTCAGGAAGTGATGCTTAAGGTGCTGTACGGCCTGAAGAACTTCGAGGGGAAATCGAAGTTCAAAACCTGGCTCTACAGCATCACGTATAACGAATGCATCACGCAGTATCGGAAGGAACGGCGAAAGCGTCGCTTGATGGACGCCTTGAGTCTGGACCCGCTGGAAGAAGCGTCGGAAGAAAAGGCGCCGAAACCCGAGGAGAAGGGCGGACTCGATCGCTGGCTGGTGTATGTGAACCCGATTGACCGTGAAATTCTGGTGCTACGATTTGTCGCAGAGCTTGAATTTCAGGAGATCGCAGACATCATGCACATGGGTTTGAGTGCGACAAAAATGCGGTACAAACGTGCTCTAGACAAATTGCGTGAGAAATTTGCAGGCATTGCTGAAACTTAGTTCAGCGCAAATATCTCTTACGTGTAGGCAAGTTCTGATAGACTTGCCGCCGAGTTGTCCCCCGGTTTGCGGGACTGCTTCACAATCACCAGATGGGGATTTAACGGATGAAACTGAAAAACACCTTGGGCTTGGCCATTGGTTCTCTTATTGCCGCTACTTCGTTCGGCGCATTGGCACAAGGCCAAGGCGCAGTTGAAGGCGAGATCAACTACAAGAAGCAGTACAACGACAGTGTTGATCACGTCGAAGACGGCTTCAACCCAGGCGCCAAAATCGGTTACTTCCTGACCGACGACGTCTCGATCAACTTCGGCTGGGATCGTAACAACCACACCCGTTCGAACGACGGTACCGGCAGCCAGAAACTGCGCGGTGACAACTTCGGTCTGACCGCTCAATACCACTTCAACAACGCTGGCGACGCTCTGCGTCCTTACGTTGAAGGTGGCGTTAAGCACGGCAACCTGACCAACGTAGCTGCTGACGGCCACACCGGTCGCGACCAGTCGACTTTCCTGACTGCTGGCGCTGGCGTTAAGTACTACTTCGCCGAAAACTTCTTCGCCCGTGCTGGCGTAGAAGCTGACTACAAACTGGACAACGGCCGTTGGGACTACGCTCCATCGGTTGGTCTGGGTGTGAACTTCGGTGGCGGCGGCAAGCCAGCTGCTGCTCCAGTTCCAGCTCCGGCTGAAGTCTGCTCCGACAGCGACAACGATGGCGTTTGCGACAACGTTGACAAGTGCCCGGACACCCCAGCCAACGTAACTGTTGACGCTGATGGCTGCCCAGCAGTTGCTGAAGTTGTTCGTGTAGAGCTGGACGTGAAGTTCGACTTCGACAAGTCGGTCGTCAAGCCAAACAGCTACGCTGACATCAAGAACCTGGCTGACTTCATGAAGCAGTACCCAGCCACTCACACCACTGTTGAAGGTCACACTGACTCCGTCGGTCCTGACGCTTACAACCAGAAACTGTCCGAGCGTCGTGCAAACGCCGTCAAGCAGGTTCTGACCCAGCAGTACGGTGTTGAGTCGTCCCGCGTTCAGTCGATCGGCTACGGCGAATCCCGCCCAGTTGCTGACAACAAAACTGAAGCTGGCCGTGCTGTTAACCGTCGCGTAGAAGCGCAGGTTGAAGCTCAAGCTAAGTAATTAGCTGCCGCTACGAGAAAAGCCCGGCTCAGGCCGGGCTTTTCTTTGCCTGCGATTTGAGCAACTGGGCATTGGCGCCTCGCGCCCGGGACCGTTGGCCGGCTATAATCGCCGCCTCTTTTCGCCGCCCGAGTCATCGCCGCCCATGTACACCCTGGCCCGTCAGCTGTTGTTCAAACTTTCCCCGGAAACCTCCCACGACCTGTCGCTGGATCTGATCGGCGCGGGTGGGCGTTTGGGCCTCAACGGCATGCTGTGCAAGAAGCCGGCGAATGTGCCGGTGGCGGTCATGGGCCTGGACTTCCCGAACCCGGTGGGTCTGGCGGCCGGTCTGGACAAGAACGGCGCGGCCATCGACGGTTTCTCGCAACTGGGTTTCGGTTTTGTCGAAATCGGCACCGTCACCCCGCGTCCGCAACCGGGCAACCCGAAACCACGGATCTTCCGTCTGCCGGAAGCCGAGGCGATCATCAACCGCATGGGCTTCAACAACCTCGGTGTGGATAACCTGCTGGCGCGGGTCGCTGCAGCCAAATACAAGGGCGTGCTGGGGATCAACATCGGCAAGAACTTCGACACCCCGGTCGAACGCGCGGTGGATGACTACCTGATCTGCCTGGACAAGGTCTACGCTCACGCCAGTTATGTCACGGTCAACGTCAGCTCGCCGAACACCCCGGGCCTGCGCAGCCTGCAGTTCGGTGATTCGCTCAAGCAATTGCTGGCCGACCTCGCCACGCGTCGCGCCGAACTCGCTCTGCGCCACGGCAAGCACGTACCGCTGGCGATCAAGATCGCTCCGGACATGACCGACGAAGAAACCGCGCAAGTGGCTCAGGCGCTGATCGAAACCGGGATGGACGCGGTGATCGCCACCAACACCACCTTGAGCCGGGTCGGCGTCGAAGGCATGGAGCACGGTGACGAGGCGGGCGGTCTGTCCGGCGCTCCGGTGCGTGAGAAGAGCACGCATACCGTGAAAGTGTTGGCGGGTGAATTGGGTGGTCGCTTGCCGATCATTGCGGCTGGTGGCATCACCGAAGGCAAGCATGCAGCGGAGAAGATCACGGCGGGTGCGAGCCTGGTGCAGATTTACTCGGGCTTCATCTATAAGGGCCCGGCGCTGATTCGTGAATCGGTAGACGCGATTGCCGCGCTGCGCTGAGGTTTTTTGAGGGCTTCTGTGGCGAGGGAGCTTGCTCCCGCTGGGTTGCGAAGCAAACCCAAGTTTTTCAGGTATAGCGAGGATTCAGGATTTACGACTGCTGCGCAGCCGAGCGGGAGCAAGCTCCCTCGCCACAGGGGATTGCATTTTCGGGCATAAAAAAGGGCTCCTCGAAGGAGCCCCTGGGCCGTAGCCCGCCGTCCGGGAAGGACGTGCATGGTAAGTCGCTAAAAATTCAGATTGTCGTGTTGCAATAAGTGCCCTGTGTCAGCCGACGGCGTGAAGTTCGTTGAGTCTGTGGATCCCCGCAGTGCCGGTCATACCGTCCCAGTTGTCGCCGCGTCCTTCTCGCCAGCCGTTGATCCAGGCTTGACGTACCGACGGTAGAGTAAATGGGCAAAGCTCGCGGGATTTGCCACCAACGCCATATTGATATCCGCGCAAAAATGCTCTTTCCAACGGATCACGCTTAAGTCTTCTCATAGGGTGTTTCCCTCACTTGTTGACTGTTTGTGTCGCGTCGACCTCAACCGAGGTCCTGGCAGAAAAACTCTGCCGTGGTGCGGCTCGCTGCCGGCGTGGCGAGCCAAGGTGTTGACGCCGTTGCGACGTCAACCTGTGGTCAGTTCTAACCAATGAGTCACACCGAGGGAATGATCGTTTTGTCATAAGGACGTAACGAAAATAGTGCTACAGCCATAAGTAACGACCGGTTTCATGAACTTTTTTTCAGCAAACCCCGGTATGATCGGCCCCGCACTGGATGATGGGGTTAATCCTTTAGTGAGAATGACCCACGTTTACGCTGGGGTAATATTCGACGAAGGGTTGTTTTGAGTCATTTTGTTTCATCAACTTTAATAACTGTCCTTGCATCTAAGCTCTTTTAACCCGAGCAGCGGGGATGGAACGGCACACCTTCGTGCCACGCGGGCGCTCTTTTAGAAAAGCGCCTGATTGAAAACCGGATCGGCAATGCGTTGCCGGTTCACTAGCCAAAGGCTCTGGAAATACCATGTCCGACCGTTTCGAACTCTTCCTCACTTGCCCCAAAGGCCTTGAAGGCCTGCTCATCGAGGAAGCCGTCGGGCTTGGCCTTGAAGACGCCCGCGAGCACACTTCCGCCGTGCGTGGCATGGCGACCATGGAAACCGCTTATCGCCTGTGCCTGTGGTCGCGTCTGGCCAACCGGGTATTGCTGGTGCTCAAGCGCTTCCCGATGAAAGACGCCGAAGACCTGTACCACGGCGTGCTCGATGTCGAGTGGCAGGACCACATGCTCGCCGATGGCACTCTGGCCGTTGAATTCAGCGGCCACGGCTCGGGCATCGACAACACCCACTTCGGCGCGCTGAAAGTCAAAGACGCCATCGTCGACAAACTGCGTACCCCGCAGGGCGACCGTCCAAGCATCGACAAGCTCAACCCGGACCTGCGCATTCACCTGCGTCTGGATCGCGGCGAAGCGATCCTGTCCCTCGACCTTTCCGGCCACAGCCTGCACCAGCGTGGCTACCGCCTGCAGCAGGGCGCGGCACCGCTGAAGGAAAACCTCGCGGCAGCGATCCTGATCCGTTCCGGCTGGCCGCGCATTGCGGCCGAAGGCGGCGCGCTGGCTGACCCGATGTGCGGCGTCGGCACCTTCCTGGTCGAAGCGGGGATGATCGCCGCCGACATGGCGCCGAACCTGCGTCGCGAGCAGTGGGGCTTCACCGCCTGGCTGGGTCACGTTCCGGCGCTGTGGAAAAAGCTCCATGAAGAAGCGGTTGAACGTGCCGCTGCCGGTCTGGCCAAGCCACCGCTGTGGATTCGCGGTTACGAAGCCGACCCGCGCCTGATTCAACCGGGCCGCAACAACGTCGAGCGTGCCGGTCTGAGCGAGTGGATCAAGATCTATCAGGGCGAAGTCGCGACTTTCGAGCCGCGCCCGGACCAGAACCAGAAAGGTCTGGTGATCTGCAACCCGCCGTACGGCGAGCGTCTGGGCGACGAAGCCAGCCTGCTGTACCTCTATCAGAACCTTGGCGAGCGTCTGCGTCAGGCCTGCCTGAACTGGGAAGCGGCGGTGTTCACCGGTGCGCCGGATCTGGGCAAGCGCATGGGTATTCGCAGCCACAAACAGTATTCGTTCTGGAACGGCGCGCTGCCGTGCAAACTGCTGCTGATCAAGGTGCTGCCGGACCAGTTCGTCACCGGCGAACGGCGTACCCCGGAACAGCGTCAGGCCGAGCGTGAGCAAGCGGCCTACGATCAGGCGCCGAACGAGCCGCAAGAGCGCAAGTTCAACAAAAACGGCAACCCGATCAAACCGACGCCAGCCCCGGCGCCAGTGATCGAGCAGCCGCGCCTGAGCGAAGGCGGGCAGATGTTTGCCAACCGCCTGCAGAAAAACCTCAAGGCGATGGGCAAGTGGGTCAAGCGCGAGGGCATCGACTGCTACCGCGTCTACGATGCCGACATGCCGGAATACGCCATGGCCATCGACCTGTATCACGATTGGGTGCACGTGCAGGAATACGCCGCGCCGAAGTCGATCGATCCGGAAAAGGCCTCGGCGCGCATGTTCGACGCCCTGGCGGCGATCCCGCAGGCGCTGAACGTCGACAAGAGCCGCGTGGTGGTCAAACGCCGCGAGCGTCAGAGCGGCACCAAGCAATACGAGCGTCAGGCGGCGCAGGGCAAGTTCAATGAGGTCAGCGAAGGCGGCGTCAAGCTGCTGGTGAACCTCACCGACTACCTCGATACCGGACTGTTCCTCGACCACCGGCCAATGCGCATGCGCATTCAGAAAGAGGCCGCCGGCAAGCGCTTCCTCAATCTGTTCTGCTACACCGCGACCGCCAGCGTGCACGCGGCCAAGGGCGGTGCGCGCAGCACCACCAGCGTCGATCTGTCGAAGACTTATCTGGACTGGGCGCGGCGCAATCTGTCGCTGAACGGCTTCTCCGACAAGAACCGTCTGGAGCAGGGCGACGTGATGGCGTGGCTGGAAAGCAGCCGCGACGAGTACGACCTGATCTTCATCGACCCGCCGACCTTCTCCAACTCCAAGCGCATGGAAGGCATCTTCGACGTGCAGCGTGATCAGGTGCAGTTGATCGACTTGGCCATGGCGCGCCTGGCGCCGGGGGGCGTGCTGTATTTCTCCAACAACTTCCGCAAGTTCCAGTTGGAGGAGAACCTGGCCGAGCGTTACGCGGTCGAGGAAATCAGCGCGCAGACCATCGATCCGGATTTTGCGCGTAACACCAAGATTCACCGCGCCTGGAAAATCACGGCTCGTTGACGCTCGAGCGGGTTGGATCCACAGAGCCTTGATTTTTAAAGGCTCTTGGATCCGATCAGCGCTAGCCAAATTAATGGCTAATAGCTATAACTCAACTCATGGCCAATGGGGTTTCCCCCCGAAACAATGGCGTCGTGAGTTGCCCCTATGTCGTTGCACCCCGTGCGCCCAAAGATTCTGGGTTTTATCAGCGAAGACGTCTCGGCCTGGCTGGTCGCGCTGCTGGTATTGCTCGCCGGCGGGATTCTCACGGGGCTGCTCGCCTGGGCCACCCTCAATCAGTTTCACCATCAACTGCGCCAACGCTTCCAGCTGCTGGCCAATGAGCGTTACAGCCGCATCGAAGAACGTTTCCAGGATCAGGAACAGCGTCTCGACGGCCTGCGCCGTTTCTTCGCCAACTCCGATTCGGTCTCGCGCAGCGAATTCGACGGCTATGCCAAACCGCTTCTATTACGCACCCAGGCCTATTCCTATGCGCCGCGGGCCAGCCGTGCCGAACGCCCGGCGGTCGAACAGGCCGTGCGTAACGAAGGTTTCAGCACCTTCACCTTTCGTGAACTGAACGCTGACGACCAGTTGCAGACCGCCGCTGATCGCCCCGAATACGTACCGGTGATCTACACCCAGAGCCTCAGCCGCTTGCCCGCGCCGCTGGGTTACGACTTGCTGGCGCAACCGCTGCGCCGGGCGACGCTGGAGCGCGCCGACCGCAGCGGGCACATGGTGGTGTCGCAGCCATTGCATCTGGTGGGGATTGATCCGGCGTATGCCCGGGGCGTCTTGCTGCTGGCGCCCGTCACCCGTGAAAAGGCACCGAAAGGGCCGCCGCAAGGCTATGTGATGGCAGTGATCAGCATGCAGCAGTTGCTGGCCGATGGACTGCCGGAGGAGCACCAGGATTTCCTCAACGTACGCATTCTCGACCTGTCCACCGACGATCAGCATGAAGTGCTTTACGAGTCGGCCAACAAAGCGGGGGCCAGTGATCTGTCGGCTACGCAGTTGTTGCGCATGGCCGACCATGACTATCAAGTGGACATTCAGCCCAGCGAAGCGTTTCTGCAGGCCAACCATTCGTCGATCAGCAGCCTGGTGGTGCTGGGTGCGCTGCTGAGCCTGTTGCTCAGCGCACTGCTTTACGTGCTGGTCAGTCAACGCCAGCGCGCCTTGCGCATGGTCGAACTGCGCACCCAGGAACTGCACGCCCGCGAGCAGGAATTGCGCGGCACCCACGGCCAATTGCGGGGCGTGCTGAATGCCGCGACCCAAGTGGCAATCATTGCCACCGACCTGCGCGGGGTGATCAACACCTTCAACCCCGGCGCCGAACAGATGCTTGGTTACAGCAGCGCCGATGTGGTCGGCCACATGACCCTGGAAAACCTGCATCTGCCGCGAGAACTGGCCGCGCGTTCGGCGGAGTTGAGCGCGCGTTACGGCAAGAGCATTCCGACCTGCCACGCGATGCTGGTGGAGGGCGGCGAGGTCGGTGGTCACGAAGCACGCGAGTGGACGCTGGTGCGCAGCGACGGCAGTCATCTGCCGGTAAACATGCTTGCCACCCCGGTGCTCGATGAGCAGGGTTTGTGGGTCGGGCATCTGGCGATCTGCATCGACATCACCGAGCGCAAGCGCGTGCACGAAGCGCTGGCGGCGCGGGATGTGTTGCTCAAGAAACTCAGCGCTCACGTGCCCGGTGGCATTTACCAATTCAAGATGGAATTCGACGGGCGCTTCAGCGTGATCTACGCCAGCGACGGTATCCGCGAGATCTACGAGCTGGAGCCGGACGTGCTGCTGCTCAATGCCGAGGCGATTTTCACCCGTATCCATCCACAAGACGTCTCGCGAGTGCGCAGCTCGATCCGCGCCTCGGCGGACAATCTCAGCCCATGGCGCGAGGAGTACCGAGTGCAGTTGCCCGAGCGTGGCCTGCGCTGGGTGCGCGGCGAGGCGACGCCCGAAGAGCTGCCGGGCGGCGGCGTGCTGTGGCACGGCTACATCTCGGACATTTCCGATCTGAAGCGGGTGGAAGAGGAGCTGCGGGCGCTGTCGGTGACTGACTCGCTGACCGGCATCCACAACCGCCGCTACTTCCAGGAACGCCTGACCACCGAAATGGCCCGGGTCGAGCGCGGCGGCGGCGAGCTGTCAGTGATCATGCTCGATATCGACCACTTCAAGCGGATCAACGATCAGTACGGCCATGCCGTGGGCGACCGGGTGCTGCAGGCGGTGTGCGAGCGCATCGGCCATCGTTTGCGGCGTACCGATGTGTTCTGTCGTCTGGGCGGCGAAGAGTTCATGGTGCTGTGCCCGGACATCGACGGCGAGCACGCGTACATCCTGGCGGTGGAGTTGTGGCAAGGCCTGCGCAGTGCGCCGGTGGATGTGGTCGGGGTGGTGACGGCCAGTTTCGGCATCGCCAGCTGGCGCCCGGGGGAGGGCGCGGATGCGCTGCTGCTGCGGGCGGATTCGGGGGTGTATGCGGCGAAGCAGGGCGGGCGTGATCGGGTGGAGCAGATGAGCTGATCAGATCTGACAAGTGAGCCGCGTGAGCCCTTGTGGCGAGGGAGCTTGCTCCCGCTTGAGTGCGTAGCGCTCACAAAATCATTGGGGCCGCTGCGCAGCCCAGCGGGAGCAAGCTCCCTCGCCACAGAGAGTTGCTTCCACAGGTTTAAGGGTGGCTTACAGCGCTGAAGCGGTCTGCGGCAGGCGCGGCTGCTTGTACAGATCCAGCAGCACCTGATCCAGCACCGACGACGCACCGAACGGGGCCTTGTCGTTGAGGATCGCCACCACCGCCCAGGTGTTGCCGTTGACGTCGCGGCTGAAGCCGGCGATCGCGCGCACGGTGTTCAGGGTGCCGGTCTTGACGTGGGCTTCGCCGCGCATCGCGGTGGTCTTCAGGCGTTTGCGCATGGTGCCGTCGGTGCCGGCAATCGGCAGCGAACTGATGTATTCGGCGGCGTACGGGCTGTGCCAGGCGGCTTGCAGCATGTTGGCCATCTCGCGGGCGCTGACGCGTTCGGCGCGGGACAGCCCGGAGCCGTTCTCCATCACCAGGTGCGGCGCGGTGATGCCTTTCTTCGCCAGCCACTGGCGGACTACGCGTTGTGCGGCCTTGGCGTCGTCACCGTCGGCTTCGTTGCGGTACTTCTGGCCAAGGCTCAGGAACAGCTGCTGGGCCATGGTGTTGTTACTGTATTTGTTGATGTCGCGGATGATTTCCGCCAGATCCGGCGAGTAGGCGCGGGCCAGCAGCTTGGCGCTGCTCGGGGTCGCGGCGAGGCGATCCTTGCCCTGGATGCTGCCGCCCAGTTCTTTCCAAATCGCGCGCACGGCGCCGGCGGTGTAGGTCGCGTGGTCGAGCAGCGACAGATAAGTCTGCGAGCTGCAGCCATCGCCCAACTGACCGGCGACGGTCACGGTCACGCTGCCATCCGCCTGGGTCACCGGGTTGTAGCGCACGCCACCGGTGCACTGTTTGGAGTTGAGCGCCTTGACCGTGTTTTCGATGCGCACGCTGGCAATCGGCGGCTCCACCGAGATCAGCACCCGGCCACCGTCATTGCGCGCGACGAAGCGCAGGGCCTTGAGGTTGACCAGCAGCGAGTCGGGTTTGACCAGGAACGGCTTGTTCTCGTCATTGCCGTCGTCGTTGAACTCGGGCAGTTGCGGCTGGATGAAGAAGCTGCGGTCGAGAATCAGGTCGCCGGTGACCTGGGTCACGCCGTTGGCGCGCAGGTCGCGCATCAGCAGCCAGAGTTTCTCCATGTTCAGCTTCGGATCGCCGCCACCCTTGAGGTACAGGTTGCCGTTGAGGATGCCGCCACTCAGATCGCCGTCGGTGTAGAACTCGGTTTTCCACTGATGGTTGGGGCCGAGCATTTCCAGCGAGGCGTAGGTGGTGACCAGTTTCATAGTCGAGGCCGGGTTGACCGAGACGTCGGCGTTGTACACGGTCGGGTTACCCGGGCCGTCGAGCGGAATCATCACCAGCGACAGCGCAGTCGGCTGCAGCTTGCTGGCCTTGAGGGCTTTTTCGACGTTAGGGGTGAGGGCGGTATTGATAGTGGCCGCAGAAACCGGCAGGGCCAGAGGCAGAAGAAGGCCGGCGAGAAACAGTGGACGCAACGATTTGATCATCTGAAATAAAACCCTGCACAAGAGGGGGAAAATAACGAAGGCATGGATGAAAAAGCCCTCAGTGGTCATGAAAGTGTCGGCATTATGCCCCAAGGTGTAACAGCTTGTGCCTTGCCCGGGGCGGCCATTTGGTTATTTTTTTTACGGGCGGTCGCCATCGCGCCCAGAGAGTCGGGCAATTGACCGCTTAAACTGGTAAAGTGCCGGCCGTTATTACTTAAGAGGATTGTTCCAATGGCGACTAACCGTTCCCAGCGTCTGCGCAAAAAACTGTGCGTTGATGAATTCCAAGAGCTGGGTTTCGAACTGAACCTGGACTTCAAAGAAGACTTGTCCGAAGAAGCCATTGACGCTTTCCTCGAAGCATTCATCAAAGAAGCCATGGAAGCCAACGGTCTGGGTTATGTTGGCGGCGATGACTTCGGTCTGGTTTGCCTGCAGAAGCGTGGCTCGGTCAACGAAGAGCAGCGCGCTGCCGTTGAAGCCTGGCTGAAAAACCGTAGCGAACTGACCGGCATGACCGTCAGCCCGCTGCTGGACGTCTGGTATCCGGAAAAGCCGATCAACGCGGCCAAGTGATACTGAAAAAAACGGCGACCTGAGGGTCGCCGTTTTTTTATGCCTGGGCTTTACGCCAATTCAAAATCAGTAGCGTCAGAACCCCCGCCACAATCCCCCAGAACGCCGAACCAATGGAAAACAGCGTCAACCCCGACGCCGTGACCATAAAAGTAATCAACGCCGCCTCACGCTCCTTCACCTCGGTCATGGCAATGCTCAGCCCATTGATGATCGAGCCGAACAGCGCCAGTGCGGCAATCGACAGCACCAGTTCCTTCGGAAGCGCCGCGAACAACGCCGCCAGTGTGGCGCCGAACACCCCGGCAATCCCGTAGAAAATTCCGCACCAGACCGCGGCGGTGTAACGCTTGTTGCGATCCTCATGGGCGTGTGGCCCGGTGCAGATCGCTGCGCTGATGGCTGCCAGGTTGATGCCATGGGAGCCGAATGGCGCCAGCAACAGCGAGGCGATGCCGGTGGTGGTGATCAGTGGCGAGGCCGGGACGTGGTAGCCGTCGGCGCGCAGCACGGCGATGCCGGGCATGTTCTGCGAGGTCATCGCCACCACGAACAGCGGGATGCCAATGCTGATGGTCGCCGCCAGCGAGAAGTGCGGCGTGGTCCACACCGGCGTTGCCACTTCCAGATGAAAACCGCTGAAATCAAGCAGGCCCATGAAGCCCGACAGCGCGGTGCCGATCAGCAGCGCGGCAAGCACCGCGTAACGCGGTGACAGGCGTTTGACCAGCAGGTAAGTGAAGAACATCCCCAGCACCAGCCCGGTGCGATGCTGCGCGGCGACGAAAATTTCGCTGCCGATCTTGAACAGAATCCCCGCCAGCAACGCCGCCGCCAGCGACGCCGGGATTTTTTTCACCAGGCGTTCGAAGCTGCCGGTCAGGCCGCAAATGGTCACCAGCACTGCGCAGGTGATGTAGGCGCCGATGGCCTCGCCGTAGCTGACGCCGCCCAGACTGGTGATCAGCAGGGCCGCGCCGGGTGTCGACCAGGCAATGGTGATCGGCGTGCGATAGCGCAGCGACAGACCGATCGAGCACACCGCCATGCCGATCGAGATCGCCCAGATCCACGAAGAAATCTGCCCGCTGCTCAGGCCCGCCGCTTGCCCGGCCTGAAACATCAGCACCAGGGAACTGGTGTAGCCGGTCATCATCGCAATGAAACCGGCGACGATCGCCGAAGGCGAAGTGTCGGCGAGGGGGCGCAGGCGAGTGTAGGTGGCGTCGTTCATGACGGCGGTGTTCCTTCTTATGGAAAGCAGTAAATCCAGCAGGTCTGTGTGCGTGCCCGGTTGTTTGTGGCGAGGGAGCTTGCTCCCGCTGGGCAGCGAAGCTGTCCCAATATGGGCGACGCGGTATTTCAATCCACTTGCGTCGCCTGGGTTTACGACTGCTGCGCAGCCGAGCGGGAGCAAGCTCCCTCGCCACAATGTTGAGTACGGCGGCGGTTTTGGTGTTTAAGCCTAAACTCAATCGTAACGGATCGTTGCAATACAGCCGTGGTCACAAACAGCCATACAGTCGTGTTGCCACCATCCATTGTGTACAATCGCGCTGTTTTTTACGCGATACTTGCCAGCGACCTACTGTGCCGTATTACAGTCACGGTCTATTCGCCGCAGTTCTCCCGACTCGAGTGCCCATGAACGAACAGTTGCAACCCCTCAAGAAACAACCGCGAGCAGGCAAAGCCGGCCGCAGCGGAACCCAGGACGATATTGTCTACGCGCATATCTTCGAGGCGATCCTCGAACAGCGTCTGGCGCCCGGCACCAAGTTGAGCGAAGAAGCGCTGGGGGAAATCTTCGGGGTCAGCCGCACCATCATTCGCCGTGCGCTGTCGCGTCTGGCCCATGAAGGCGTGGTGCTGTTGCGACCGAACCGTGGCGCCGTGGTCGCCAGCCCGAGCGTTGAAGAAGCGCGTCAGGTGTTCATGGCCCGGCGTCTGGTGGAGCGCGCGATCACCGAACTGGCCGTGCAGCACGCCACCGCCGAGCAGATCGCCGAACTGCGGCAGATGGTCAACGACGAGCGCGACAGTTTCTCCCGTGGTGATCGCGGTGCCGGTATCCGTCTGTCGGGCGAATTCCACCTGAAACTGGCGGAAGCGGCGAAAAACGCGCCACTGATCAGCTTCCAGCGCAGCCTGGTGTCGCAGACCTCGCTGATCATCGCCCAGTACGAAAGCGGCAACCGCTCGCATTGCTCTTACGACGAACACACCCAGTTGATCGACGCCATCGAAGCGCGCAACGGTGAACTGGCCGTGGACCTGATGATGCATCACATGGATCACATCGACAGCAAGCTCAACCTCGATGAGGAAAGTGCGTCGGATGATCTGCATGCGGTGTTCTCGCATTTGTTGCAGACCAAGAAGCCTGGGCGTCCAAGCGCCAAGCTCTAAAGTAGACCGAGTTGCCCCAATCGCTGGCAAGCCAGCTCCCACAGGGATTTGTGGGGTTCACCGAATCTGCGATACACCGAGAAACCTGTGGGAGCTGGCTTGCCAGCGATAGCAATCTGACAGGCAACAAAAATCCCCCAGGCTGAAAAGCGCTGGGGGATTTTTTTATGCCTCGGAAAAACTCAGCGCTGATGCACCAAAGCCCCCGCCGCATACGTCTGCTGCACCGTGCGGTCATCGCCCAGCGTCATCAGCACAAACAACGTTTCGGCAATGTTGTTGGCCTGTTTCAGACGATAGCTGAGCAGTGGCGTGGCGTTGTAGTCCAGCACCAGGAAGTCCGCATCGGAACCCGGTTGCAGGTTGCCGATCCTGTCTTCCAGACGCAGCGCCCGCGCACCGCCGAGGGTCGCCAGGTACAGCGACTTGAACGGACTCAACCGCGCGCCCTGCAACTGCATGACTTTGTAGGCTTCGTTCAGGGTTTGCAGCAGCGAGAAACTGGTGCCACCGCCGACGTCAGTGCCGAGACCGACGTTGAGCTTGTGCTTCTCGGCCATCGGCAGGTTGAACAGGCCGCTGCCGAGGAAGAAGTTCGAGGTCGGGCAGAACGAGATCGCCGAGCCGGTTTCCGCCAGACGCGCGCACTCGTCATCGCACAGGTGCACGCCGTGGGCGAACACCGAGCGCTCGCCGAGCAACTGGTAGTGATCGTAAACGTCCAGATAGCCCTTGCGCTCCGGGAACAGCTCCTTGACCCACTCGATTTCCTTGAGGTTTTCGCTGATGTGGGTCTGCATGTACAGATCCGGGTATTCGGTCAGCAGTTGGCCGGCGAGGGTCAACTGCTCCGGGGTGCTGGTCGGGGCGAAGCGCGGGGTCACCGCGTAGTGCAGGCGGCCCTTGCCGTGCCAGCGTTCGATCAGCGCCTTGCTCTCGACGTAGCTCGATTCGGCGGTGTCAGTCAGATAGTCCGGCGCGTTGCGGTCCATCATCACCTTGCCGGCGATCATCCGCAGGTCGAGCTTCTCGGCGGCCTCGAAGAACGAATTCACCGATTGCGGGTGCACGCTACCGAACACCAGCGCGGTGGTGGTGCCGTTGCGCAGCAGTTCCTTGATGAAAATATCCGCCACTTCATCGGCGTGGGCCTTGTCACCGAACTGGCTTTCGCACGGGAAGGTGTAGGTGTTGAGCCAGTCCAGCAGTTGCTCGCCGTAGGCCCCGACCATGCCGGTTTGCGGCAGGTGGATGTGGGTGTCGATGAAGCCCGGGGTGATCAGCGCGTCCTGGTAGTGGGTGATCTCGATGTCCGCCGGCAGGGTCGGCAGCAGTTCGCTGGCGTGGCCGAGGGCGCTGATCTTGCCGCCATCGACCACCAGCAGGCCATCTTCGAAATATTCGTAGGAGGCTTCGATCCCGACTTCGGCGGGGTCGGCGATGCTGTGCAGGATGGCGGCGCGGTAGGCTTTGCGAGTCAGAGGCATGAGGGTTCTCTAATCAGTTTGAGGCTTTGAGTGTGGCGGCCTGACTGCGCCGGGAAACCGGCAGCAGTCTGGCAATCGGTTCGGCGCTGGCGCTGTGCTGGCCGAAATTGGCGTTATAGGTGGCGATGATTTCGCCGGCGATGGAGATGGCGATTTCCACAGGCAGTTTGCCTTTGACTTCGCCAATGCCCATCGGGCAGCGCATGCGTTGCACGACGCCGCTGTCGAAACCGCGATCACGCAGGCGATGTTCGAACTTGGCCCGTTTGGTCTTCGAACCGATCAGGCCGAAGTAAGCGAAGTCGTTGCGCTTGAGGATCGCGGCAGTGAGTTCCAGGTCGAGCTGATGATTGTGGGTCATGACGATGCAGTAGCTGCCGGCGGGCAAGTCGTCGATTTCATCCACAGGCTCTTCGGCGACGATTTTACGCACGCCGTGGGGGATCTGTTCGGGGAATTCCTCCTCCCGCGAATCGATCCAGCGTACTCGGCACGGCAGGCTGGCGAGCAGCGGCACCAGCGCGCGGCCGACATGCCCGGCGCCGAACACGGCGATCTGCGCCTGCACCTGGCCCATCGGTTCGAACAGCAACACCGTGGCGCCACCGCAGCACTGGCCGAGGCTGGCGCCGAGGCTGAAGCGCTCCAGATGGGTGTCCTGCTTGCCGCTGGCGAGCATGTCGCGGGCGATCTGCATGGCCTTGTATTCCAGATGCCCGCCACCGATGGTGTCGAAGGTCTGTTTCGCGCTGACGACCATTTTCGAGCCGGCATTGCGCGGGGTCGAGCCGAGTTCTTCGATGATCGTCACCAGAACGCAGGGTTCGCCCTGGTTCTGCAGGTCGGCGAGGGCGTCGATCCAGTTGTACATGTTCACCTCGACATCTTCGTTGTCTGTTCGGGCCTCATCGCTGGCAAGCCAGCTCCCACAGGTTTTGTGGTGTACCGCAAATCCTGAAATCACCACAGATCACTGTGGGAGCTGGCTTGCCAGCGATAAGCCGCACCTCGGTCCTAGAGCGGAGCCAACTCGGTTTCAGCTTCGACCGCTTTCACAGTCTTCAGCTGACGCATCTGCTCACACCCCCACAACACCCGCTCCGGGGTCGCCGGTGCATCGATCTTCGGCTGATGCTTGTAGTCGCCAAGGCTGGCCACCGCGTCCTTGATCGCACACCACGACGCAATCCCGAGCATGAACGGCGGCTCGCCCACGGCCTTGGAATGGAACACCGTGTCTTCCGGGTTCTTGCGGTTTTCCACCAGCTTCACCCGCAGGTCCAGCGGCATGTCCGCCACCGCCGGGATCTTGTAGCTGGCCGGGCCGTTGGTCATCAGCTTGCCCTTGTTGTTCCAGACCAGCTCTTCCATGGTCAGCCAGCCCATGCCCTGAATGAAACCACCCTCGACCTGACCGATGTCGATCGCCGGGTTCAGCGAGGCGCCGACGTCGTGGAGGATGTCGGTGCGCAGCATCTTGTACTCGCCGGTGAGGGTGTCGACGATCACCTCGCAGCACGCCGCGCCGAAGGCGAAGTAATAGAACGGCCGACCCCGGGCCTGGCTGCGGTCGTAGTAGATTTTCGGGGTCTTGTAGAAACCGGTGCTCGACAGCGAGACCTGATTGAAATACGCCAGTTGAATCAGCGCTTCGAAGGTCATGATGTGGTCACGCACGCGCACATGACCGTTGTGGAATTCCACGTCTTCTTCGCTGACCTTGTAGTGCCGCGCGGCGAATTCCACCAGACGCTGCTTGATGATCTCGGCAGCGTTCTGCGCGGCCTTGCCGTTGAGGTCGGCGCCGCTGGAGGCCGCCGTCGGCGAGGTGTTCGGCACCTTGTCGGTGTTGGTCGCGGTGATCTGTACCCGATCCATTTCCACCTGGAACACTTCGGCCACCACTTGCGCGACCTTGGTGTTGAGGCCCTGGCCCATTTCCGTGCCGCCGTGGTTGAGGTGGATGCTGCCGTCGGTGTAGACATGCACCAGCGCGCCGGCCTGATTGAGGAAACTGGCGGTGAAGGAAATGCCGAATTTCACCGGGGTCAGCGCCAGGCCTTTTTTCAGGATCGGGCTGTTGGCGTTGTAGCGACGGATCGCTTCGCGGCGTTCGGCGTATTGGCTGCTTGCTTCCAGTTCGGCGGTCATCTCTTCGAGCATGTTGTGCTCGACGGTCTGGTAGTAGTGAGTGACGTTGCGCTCGGTCTTGCCATAGTAGTTGGCCTTGCGCACGGCCAGCGGATCGAGATTGAGGTGGCGGGCAATCGCGTCCATCACTTCTTCGATGGCGACCATTCCTTGCGGGCCGCCGAAACCCCGGTAAGCGGTGTTCGACGCGGTGTTGGTCTTGCAGCGGTGACCGTTGATGGTCGCGTCACCGAGGTAGTACGAGTTGTCCGAGTGAAACATCGCCCGGTCAACGATCGACGCCGACAGGTCCGGCGAACAGCCGCAGTTGCCGGCCAGGTCCATGGCGATCCCGTGCAGACGTCCGCTGCTGTCGAAGCCGACGTCGTATTCGACATAGAACGGGTGGCGCTTGCCGGTCATCAGCATGTCT
Organism: Pseudomonas sp. LF020; assembly: GCF_053456425.1. Classification (NCBI taxonomy): domain Bacteria; kingdom Pseudomonadati; phylum Pseudomonadota; class Gammaproteobacteria; order Pseudomonadales; family Pseudomonadaceae; genus Pseudomonas; species Pseudomonas sp. LF020. The sequence goes on along the minus strand of NZ_JBRFIX010000005.1, from coordinate 345,114 downwards.
TCGACCCGTGGCAGACGCATTTTGGTCGGCTGACCGGTGAGGTGCGCGACCACCGCGCACAGGCACGCCGGGCTGGCGGCCTGGGTTTCCTTACCGCCGAAACCACCACCCATGCGGCGCATGTCGACGACGATCTTGTTCATCGACACGTCGAGCACTTCGGCCACCAGTTTCTGTACTTCGGTGGGGTTCTGCGTCGAGCAATAGACGATCATGCCGCCGTCTTCGGTGGGCATCACCGAGGAGATCTGCGTCTCCAGATAGAAGTGTTCCTGGCCGCCGATGTGCAGCGTGCCTTGAATGCGGTGTTCAGCGGTCGCCAACGCCGAGGCCGAATCGCCACGTTGGTGGGTGTGGCTGTCGAGCACGAAGTGGCGTTTGCGCAGGGCTTCGACGACGTCGAGCACCGGTTCCAGATCTTCGTATTCGATGATCGCGGCCATGGCGGCCTTGCGCGCGGTTTCCAAGTCCTTGGCGGCCACGGCGAGTACCGGTTGCCCGACGAATTGCACGTCGTCGATGGCCAGCAGCGGATCGCCCGGCAGCAGCGGGCCGATGTCTTTCAGGCCCGGCACGTCTTCGTGGGTGATCGCAATGCGCACGCCTTCGAAGGCGTAGCAGGGCTTGGTGTCGATGCTGATGATTTTCGCGTGGGCGCGGTCCGACAGCCGTGCGTAAACGTGCAACTGATTGGGGAATTCCAGGCGATCATCGATGTACTGCGCTTCACCGGACACATGCTTGGCGGCGCTGTCGTGCTTGACGCTGCGGCCGACGCCGGTGGTCAGGTCCCTGGCGAACAGTTCCGCCAGTTCAGCTTGAGTCTTCTCTACGGCGTGATGGTTAGACATAAGCGGTCACCCGAGTCTCGATGTGCGGTGTTTGCAGTTCGATGAAGTATTTGCGCAGCAGGTTCTGCGCACTGAGCAGGCGATATTCCTTGCTGGCGCGGAAGTCCGAGAGCGGCGTGAAGTCTTCGGCCAGTGCTGCGCAGGCGCGTTCGACCACGGCGCTGTTGAACGGTTGGCCGAGCAGCACGGCTTCGCAGTGGGCGGCGCGTTTCGGGATCGCGGCCATGCCGCCGAATGCCATGCGCGCGTCGCTGATCACGCCGTTTTCCACGCGCAGATTGAAGGCGGCGCAGACGGCAGAGATGTCATCGTCCAGACGCTTGGAGACCTTGTAGGCGCGGAAACGCTGTTCGGCGGTGGCGCGGGGGACGATGATCTTCTCGATGAACTCGCTTTCCTGACGGGCGGTGACCTTGTAGTCAATGAAATAATCTTCCAGGTTCAGCGTGCGCCGAGTTTCGCCCTTGCACAGTACGACCTGCGCGCCGAGGGCGATCAGCAACGGTGGCGAATCACCGATCGGCGAGGCGTTGCCGATGTTGCCGCCGAGGGTGCCCTGGTTGCGGATCTGCAGCGAGGCGAAGCGGTGCAGCAGTTCGCCGAAGTCCGGGTACTCTGCAGTCAGCGCTTCGTAGCAGTCGGAGAGGGCGGTGGCGGCACCGATTTCGATACGGTCGTCGAAGCTTTCGATGCGCTTCATCTCGGCGACGTTGCCGACGTAGATCATCACCGGCAGGGTGCGGTGGAACTGGGTGACTTCCAGCGCCAGATCGGTGCCGCCGGCCAGCAGCCGCGCTTGTGGGTAAGCGTCGTAAAGGTCGGCCAGATCGGCGACGGTCAGCGGCACCAGGCAGCGCTTGTCGCCGCTGTTGAGTTCGCCGATATCGGTCGGGGCGATGGCTTTGAGGCGGGCGATGGTCTCGGCTTCGCGGGCATCGAACTGATCGGGTTGCTTGCCGCAGCAGGATTGCTCGGCGGCGGCGAGGATCGGCCGGTAACCGGTGCAGCGGCAGAGGTTGCCGGCCAGCGCTTCGTGCGCCTTGGCGTGATCCGGTGCATCGCTGTTCTTTTGCAGGGCGAACAGCGACATGACGAAACCGGGGGTGCAGAAACCGCATTGCGAGCCGTGGCACTCGACCATGGCCTTCTGCACGCTGTGCAATTCGCCTTGGTGCTTGAGGTCCTCGACGCTGATCAGTTGTTTGCCGTGCAGCGACGACACAAAGGTCAGGCACGAATTGAGGCTGCGATAGCGAATGTGTTCGCGGCCGTTGTCATCCGTTTGCAACTCGCCGACCACCACGGTGCAGGCGCCACAGTCGCCGCTGGCGCAACCTTCTTTGGTGCCGGACTTGCCCACGTGTTCGCGCAGGTAATTGAGCACGGTCAGATTCGGGTCCAGGGCGTGCTCGCTACGGAGTTCCTGGTTAAGTAAAAACTGGATCACGGAAGGCCTCGCAGACTCATTATTGTTGTTAACCGACTTGAGCCGAATTTAGCAGGTCTGACTTTTCGGTCAATGGTTTTCTGACTTAAAGGTCAGGAAAAGCGGTTTTGTCGATTAACGCGTGCTCTATTGAGTATTGACCCTGAGCGGATCCACTGCTTTTTTTGCTTGAATCGTGCCAAAAACCGCGCTGCGGGCACTCCGCCATGACCGTGCATTTGCGCTACACTGCGCCGCTTGTGCAGATCGAAGAGTTTGAAGGACAACCATGACGTTCAAGGCGCCGGACAGCCTCGCCGAGCAAATCGCTCACCACCTCGCCGAACGCATCATTCGTGGCGAAATGAAGCCGGGAGAGCGCATCCAGGAACAGAAGGTCACGCTGGCCCTCAATGTCAGCCGCGGATCGGTCCGCGAAGCCCTGCTGATCCTCGAACGCCGCCACCTGATCGCGATCCTGCCGCGACGGGGCGCCCATGTCACCGAACTCACCGCGCACAAGGTGCAGAGCCTGTGCACGCTGATGAGCGAGCTGTACATCCTGCTCGGCAACGCGGTCGCCAATGGCTGGCAGACCCAGGCCGACATGGCGCCGTTCGTGCAGATCCAGCAGCGCCTGACCGCCAGCTATGAGCGTCAGGACATCCGCACCTTCGTCGACGACAGCTTCGCCGTGATGCGCGCCGCGTACCCGTTCGCCAACAACCCGTACCTGCAAGAGACCGTCGAGAACCTGCAGCCGGCCATGAGCCGTGCGTATTTCCTCGCCCTCGAACAGCGCAAGGCCGAAATGAGCGAGTTCCTCGAACTGTTCGAGCGCCTGCTGGCCGCTGTGCTCGCCCGTGATTTGCCGCAGATCCGCATCGTGCTGACGGCTTACGCCCAGCGCAGCTGCGATCTGGTGGTCTCCGCCCTGACGGTTGCCTGAGCGTGCGGCTGAAGTGCATCAAACTGGCGGGGTTCAAGTCCTTCGTCGACCCGACCACGGTGAACTTTCCCAGTAACATGGCGGCGGTCGTCGGGCCGAACGGTTGCGGCAAGTCGAATATCATCGACGCCGTACGCTGGGTGATGGGCGAAAGTTCGGCGAAGAACCTGCGTGGCGAGTCGATGACCGACGTCATCTTCAATGGCTCGACCAGCCGCAAACCGGTGAGCCAGGCGAGCATCGAACTGGTGTTCGACAACTCCGACGGCACGCTGGTCGGCGAGTACGCGGCTTACGCGGAGATATCCATCCGCCGCAAGGTCACCCGCGACAGCCAGAACAGCTATTTCCTCAACGGCGCCAAATGCCGCCGTCGCGACATCACCGATATCTTCCTCGGCACCGGCCTCGGCCCGCGCAGCTACTCGATCATCGAGCAGGGGATGATCTCCAAGCTGATCGAAGCCAAACCGGAAGACCTGCGCAACTTCATCGAAGAAGCGGCGGGCATCTCCAAATACAAGGAGCGCCGGCGCGAAACGGAAAACCGCATCCGCCGCACCCACGAAAACCTTGCGCGTCTGACCGACCTGCGCGAAGAGCTGGAGCGTCAGCTCGAACGACTGCACCGTCAGGCCGAGTCCGCCAAGAAGTACCAGGAATACAAATCCGAAGAGCGTCAGCTCAAGGCGCAACTGTCGGCCCTGCGCTGGCAGGATCTGAACGATCAGGTCGGCCAGCGTGAGTCGATCATCGGCAACCAGGAAGTCAGTTTCGAAGCACTGGTCGCCGAGCAGCGCAATGCCGATGCGGCTATCGAGCGCCTGCGCGACGGGCACCATGAACTGTCCGAACGCTTCAATCTGGTGCAGGGGCGCTTCTATTCGGTCGGCGGCGACATCGCCCGGGTCGAGCAGAGCATCCAGCACGGCCAGCAACGCCTGCGCCAGTTGCAGGACGATCTGAAAGAAGCCGAACGCGCGCGCCTGGAAACCGAATCGCACCTGGGCCACGACCGCACGCTGCTGCTGACCCTCGGCGAAGAGCTGGACATGCTCACCCCCGAGCAGGAAGTCACCAGCGCCGCCGCCGAAGAAGCCGCCGCTGCGCTGGAGGATTCCGAAAGCGTCATGCACGGCTGGCAGGAGCAATGGGACACCTTCAATCTGACCGCCGCCGAACCGCGGCGCCAGGCCGAAGTACAGCAGTCGCGGATCCAGCAGTTGGAAACCAGCATGGAGCGTCTGGCCGATCGGCAAAAGCGTCTGGCCGAGGAGCGCGATCTGCTTTCCGCCGACCCGGAAGACGCGGCGATCATGGCGCTCAACGAGCAGCTCGCCGAGTCCGAAGCGACCCTCGAAGATTTGCAGACCAGCGAAGAAGCGCAGGTCGAAAAACTGGAGCAACTGCGTCAGGAACTGCAGCAGGCACTGACCGCGCAGCAACAGGCGCAGGGCGATTTGCAGCGCCTCAACGGGCGACTGGCGTCGCTGGAAGCCTTGCAGCAAGCCGCGCTCGACCCGGGCACCGGCACCGCCGAATGGCTGAAGGAACACAACCTCGCCGAACGGCCGCGTCTGGCCGAAGGCCTGAAGGTCGAGGCGGGTTGGGAGCTGGCGGTGGAAACCGTGCTCGGCGCCGACCTGCAAGCGGTGCTGGTGGATGATTTCAGCGGTTTCGATCTGTCCGGGTTCACCCAAGGTGATCTGCGCCTGCTCAGCCCCGCCGACGATGGCGTGCGGGTAGCGGGCAGTCTGCTGGATAAAGTCGAGGCGCAGATCGATCTGTCGCCATGGCTCGGCCAGGTCAAGCCGGTCGACAGCCTTGAGCAGGCCTTGGCCCTGCGCGGCCAGTTGAGTGCCGGGCAGAGCCTGATCAGTCGCGACGGTTACTGGGTTGGCCGACACTTCCTGCGGGTGCGTCGCGCCAGTGAAGCCGAGAGCGGCATGCTCGCCCGGGGCCAGGAAATCGAGACGCTGCAGGCCGAACGCGAAGAGCGCGAAGCCACGGTCGAAGCCATGGAAACCCGTCTGCAAACCCTGCGGGCGCAACAGCGGCAGCAGGAAAACGGCCGCGAACACTTGCGCCGTTTGCTGCAGGACGAAGCCCGCTCCCAAGGTGAATTGAAAGCCCAGTTGTCCGCCGGTAAAGCCAAGGCCGAACAATTGACGCTGCGCCGCACCCGCCTCGATGAGGAGCTGATCGAACTCGGCGAGCAGCGCGAGCTGGAGCACGAGCAGGTCGGCGAAGCGCGCATGCAATTGCAGGAAGCGCTCGACGCCATGGCGCTGGACACCGAGCAGCGCGAATTGCTGCTGGCTCAGCGTGACAGCCTGCGCGAACGCCTCGATCGCGTGCGTCAGGAAGCCCGTCAGCACAAGGATCACGCCCATCAACTGGCGGTGCGTCTCGGCTCGTTGCGCGCGCAGCACGATTCCACGCGTCAGGCGCTGGAGCGTCTGGAGATGCAGGCCGAGCGCCTGACCGAAAAACGCGAACAGTTGAGTCTGAATCTGGAGGAGGGCGAGGCACCGCTGGAAGAGCTGCGCCTGAAACTCGAAGAACTGCTCGACAAACGCATGACCGTCGACGAAGAGCTGAAGACCGCGCAGATCGCGCTGGAAGACGCCGACCGCGAACTGCGCGAGGCGGAAAAACGCCGGACCCAGGCCGAGCAGCAATCGCAACTGATCCGCGGCCAGCTCGAACAGCAACGCATGGAGTGGCAAGCGCTGACCGTGCGGCGCAAGGCGTTGCAGGATCAATTGCTCGAAGACGGCTACGATCTCAATGGCGTGCTCGCGACCTTGACGCCTGAGGCCAGTGAACGCGCCGCCGAAGAAGAACTCGAACGGATCAATGCGCGTATTCAGCGTCTGGGCGCGATCAACCTCGCGGCCATCGACGAATACACGCAACAATCCGAGCGTAAACGTTATCTGGATGCGCAGGATGCCGATCTGGTGGAAGCACTGGAGACTCTGGAAAACGTCATTCGCAAGATCGACAAGGAAACCCGTAATCGCTTCAAAGATACCTTTGATCAGATCAATAGCGGATTACAGGCACTTTTCCCGAAAGTTTTCGGTGGTGGCAGCGCGTATTTGGAACTGACGGGCGAAGATCTACTCGATACAGGGGTGACGATCATGGCGCGGCCGCCAGGAAAGAAGAACAGCACGATCCATTTGCTCTCCGGCGGGGAAAAAGCCCTGACCGCACTGGCACTGGTTTTTGCCATCTTCAAATTGAATCCGGCACCGTTCTGCATGCTCGATGAAGTTGACGCACCACTGGATGACGCTAACGTTGGACGCTACGCCCGATTGGTCAAAGAGATGTCGCAGACCGTGCAGTTCATCTATATCACCCACAACAAGATCGCCATGGAAATGGCCGATCAACTGATGGGGGTGACGATGCACGAGCCGGGTTGTTCGCGACTGGTTGCAGTGGATGTCGAGGAGGCGATGGCGATGGTGGACGCCTGAGTCAGCGTGGTGTCGGAAGGGTATGAGTAGTCTGTAGGACTTTTTTACCGACTTCGACTTGCTGGCCAATCGACATATTCGCGCAAGCCAATGTGACAGACGGTGTAAAGTTGTCTTTGGTCGTGCTAGTTTAATGTCAATTTTTCGTATACGTGGGCAAAACGCCTGTCAGAACATAGAGTTGGCGCCACGTTTTAAAGCGGTTTGCACAATGTAAACCCCTTATTTTTCAGCATTTTTTATAGAGGCACGGGATTACATGGAAATCGGTCTGCGCGAGTGGCTGATCGTCATCGGCATCATTGTGATAGCCGGTATTCTTTTCGATGGCTGGCGCCGCATGCGCGGCGGCAAGGGAAAACTGAAATTCCGTCTTGACCGAAGTCTGTCCAACCTGCCGGACGAGGACACCAGCGCCGAGCTGTTGGGCCCGGCCCGCGTGCTGGATACGCACAAAGAGCCGCAACTGGACGAACACGATCTGCCGTCGGTGAGCATGCCGGCCCGCGAAGCACGCGAGCCTCGCGAATCCGGTTCGAAACGTGGCAAGCGCGGCAGCAACGGTCCGGCCCAGGGCGACCTGAACCTCGATCTGGACCTGGATGGCGGTCCGAGTTTCAGCAGCCGTGATGATGACTTCGTCGACGACAGCAAGCCTGCGCCGGCCGTGGCCGACAAGGATCAGCCGCAAGCCGAAGAAGTCCTGGTGATCAGCGTGATCTGCCGCGACGCCGCCGGCTTCAAAGGCCCGGCCCTGCTGCAGAACATTCTGGAAAGCGGTCTGCGGTTTGGCGAGATGGATATTTTCCACCGCCACGAAAGCATGGCCGGCAACGGTGAAGTGCTGTTCTCCATGGCCAACGCGGTCAAGCCGGGCATCTTCGATCTGGACGACATCGACCATTTCAGCACCCCGGCGGTGAGTTTCTTCCTCGGCCTGCCAGGCCCGCGTCATCCGAAGCAGGCCTTCGACGTGATGGTGGCGGCAGCGCGCAAGCTGTCGCAGGAACTGAACGGCGAGCTGAAAGACGACCAACGCAGCGTGCTGACCGCGCAGACCATCGAGCACTACCGTCAGCGCATCGTCGAATTCGAACGCCGCGCCCTGACCCAGAAGCGCTAAGGCCAGGATCAAAAGATCGCAGCCTCGTTTCACTCGGCAGCTCCTACAGGAATCGCGCTTTTCTGTAGGAGCTGCCGCAGGCTGCGATCTTTGCTTCTGCTGCCGATGATGTATTGAGATAGAGCAGCCTCGGCTGCTCTTTTGCTTTATGAGAGAACACCCATGACCGCCGCCAAAAACCGCATTCTAGAGCTGCGCGCTGAACTCGATCAGCACAACTACCGTTACCACGTCCTCGACGAGCCGAGCATTCCGGACGCCGAGTACGACCGGTTGTTCCACGAGCTCAAGGCGCTGGAAGCGGCCAATCCGGAACTGATCACCAGCGACTCGCCGACCCAGCGTGTCGGCAGTGTGGCGCTGACCGCGTTCACCCAGGTGCGTCACGAAGTGCCGATGCTCAGCCTCGGCAACGCCTTCGAAGAAGCCGACATGCGCGAATTCGACCGCCGAGTGACCGAAGGACTGGATCTGCCGGCCGGTGATCTGTTCGGTGGCGGCGCAGCGGTGGAATACAGCTGCGAACCTAAACTCGATGGCCTGGCGGTCAGCCTGCTGTATCAGGACGGCGTGCTGGTGCGCGGCGCTACTCGCGGCGACGGCACCACCGGTGAAGACATCAGCGTCAACGTGCGCACCGTGCGCAACATTCCGCTGAAGCTGCATGGCGAAGGCTGGCCGGCGACCCTCGAAGTGCGCGGTGAAGTGTTCATGTCCAAGGCTGGTTTCGAGCGCCTCAACGCCTCGCAACTGGAAGTCGGCGGCAAGACCTTCGCCAACCCGCGCAACGCCGCTGCCGGCAGCCTGCGTCAGCTGGATTCAAAGATCACCGCCAACCGTCCGCTGGAGTTCTGCTGCTACGGCATCGGCCAGGTCTCCCACGATATTTCCGACACCCACATCGGTAACCTTAAACAATTGCAGAAGTGGGGCATGCCGATCAGCCATGAACTGAAACTGGCCAAAGGCATCGGCGAGTGCCTGGACTACTACCGCGACATCGGTGAGCGTCGTAACGCGCTGGCCTACGAAATCGACGGCGTGGTGTTCAAGGTCAACAGCATTGCCGATCAGCGTGAGCTGGGCTTCCGTGCCCGCGAACCGCGCTGGGCGATCGCGCACAAATTCCCGGCCATGGAAGAACTCACCGAGTTGCTCGACGTGGAATTCCAGGTCGGTCGCACCGGCGCCGTCACCCCGGTGGCGCGATTGAAACCGGTCAAGGTCGCCGGCGTCACCGTGGCTAACGCCACCCTGCACAATATGGACGAAGTGGCGCGCCTGGGCCTGATGATCGGCGACACGGTGATCATCCGCCGCGCCGGTGACGTGATTCCGCAAGTGGTGCAAGTGGTCATGGACCGTCGTCCCGAGAGAGCGCGCGCGGTGCAGATTCCCGAGAACTGCCCGGTCTGCGGCTCGCATGTCGAACGCACGCAACTGGTCAAGCGCAGCAAAGGCAAGGAGACCTTCAGCGAAGGCGCGGTGTACCGCTGCGTCGGTCGTCTGGCCTGTGGCGCGCAACTGAAGCAGGCGATCATTCACTTCGTGTCGCGCCGGGCGATGGACATCGAAGGCCTTGGCGACAAGAGCGTCGAGCAACTGGTCGATGAAGGTCTGGTCAGTTCGCCGGCGGATCTGTATGCGCTGAAGTTCGACGACATTGTCGATCTGGAAGGCTTTGCCGAAGTCTCCAGCAACAAACTGTTGGCGGCCATCGAGGACAGCAAGCAGCCGGGGCTGGCGCGGTTCATCTACGCCCTCGGCATTCCCGACGTCGGCGAGGAGACGGCCAAGGTGCTGGCGCGCTCGCTGGGTTCGCTGGAGCGCGTGCAGCAGGCGTTGCCGCAAGTGCTGACCTACCTGCCGGACATCGGCCTGGAAGTAGCCCACGAGATTCACAGCTTCTTTGAAGATGCGCACAACCAGCAGGTGATCGCCGAGTTGTTGGGGCATGGTCTGCAGATTCAGGATCAGGGTGAGCTGGGCGCCGAGTTCGCCGCCAGCACCACGCTCGGCGGTCTGCTCGACAAGCTGCACATTCCCTTTGTCGGCCCGGGCGGTGCGCAGAAACTGGCGGACAAGTTCGGTTCGCTGGACGCGGTGATGAATGCCGACTGGCTGGACATGCGTCAGGCGCTACCGGAGAAGCAGGCCAATTCGGTGCGCGAGTTTTTTGCTGTGCCTGAGCACCGGCAGATCGCCGAGGCCGCCGAGAAACAGCTGCGGGATTTCGGCATGCACTGGTTGAGCGAAAAGAAAGTCGTCGAAGGCCTGCCGCTGTCCGGTGAGACCTGGGTGCTGACCGGCAAGGTTGAGTTGATGAGCCGTGATGTGGCCAAGGAACATCTGGAAAGCCTCGGCGCCAAGGTCGCCGGCTCGGTATCGGCGAAAACTCATTGCGTGGTCGCAGGGCCGGGCGCTGGCTCGAAGCTGACCAAGGCCAATGAGCTGGGGGTGAAGGTGATGGATGAAGAGGCGTTTATCGCATTCCTCAAAACCCATGGCATTTCTGCCTGATACCGTTTAGTTCGGTAGTCTGCTTTTGTGGCGAGGGAGCTTGCTCCCGCTCGGCGACGAAGTCGTCGCAAAACCACCATCCTCGGTATTTCAGGGTAAATGAGGTCGCATGGTTTTGGGGGGCTGCTTCGCAACCCGGCGGGAGCAAGCTCCCTCGCCACATCGGTAGTGTCACGCGGGAGCAGCTCGGTATTCGGGAACGATGTTGGCTCGGCAATGATCTAGTCTTGGCAAGCCCCAGGGAGAGATCGCCATGTACCGCTTTTTCGAGCAGCTCAGTTCTCGCATCGTCGCGCCGTTCATGGGCGAATCTTCACGCAACAGCAAAATCTGGCCGTGCCGCTGCGGCCAGTCGCTGTTCTTTCGCAACAGCCAGTGCCTGGCTTGCAGCGCCCTGTTGGGCTATCAGCCTGAAGAAAGTCGCCTGACCTCGCTGCAACCGGGGCCGCAGGACGGCAGCTGGACACTCGATGCCGATCCCGACGCCGGATTGTTTCGTCGCTGCGCCAACCTCGACACTCCCGCCGCGTGCAACTGGCTGCTGCCGGATAACGGCCATGACAGCCTGTGCATCGCCTGCAGCCTCAATCGCACCATCCCCGACCTCTCAGTGCCGGAAAACTCCGAACGCTGGCGCAAGGTCGAGATCGCCAAGCGCCGACTGGTGGCGCAACTGATCACCCTCGGCCTGCCGGTCATCCCGAAAACCGTGGATGAGGCCACCGGTTTGGCCTTCGACTTCATCGGCGTCGACCTTGAGGGCAACGCGCCAATGACCGGCCACGCCAACGGCCTGATCACCCTCGACATCAAAGAAGCCGACGACGCCCATCGCGAGCAGGTGCGGGCGGCAATGCATGAGCCCTATCGCACACTGCTCGGGCATTTCCGGCATGAGGTCGGGCATTATTATTGGGATCGTCTGATCGCCAACGGCCCGTGGCTTGAACCGTTCCGCAATCTGTTCGGCGACGAGCGCGCCAGTTACGCCGAAGCGCTCGACCGTCATTATCAACAGGGCGCACCGCTGGACTGGCCGCAACATTACGTCAGTGCCTACGCGACCATGCACCCGTGGGAGGACTGGGCCGAAACCTGGGCGCATTACCTGCACATGATGGACGCAGTGGACACCGCGCTGGGTTTCGGCATGAGCGCACGGGAAATGGACTTCGATTACCAGCCGTTTCCACCCAGCACCCTGTACGACCCGGAGCACCCCGGCGGCGCGGCGTTCCTGTCGTTCGTCAATGCCTGGATCGAACTGGCGGGGATGCTCAACGAACTGTCACGCAGCATGGGCCAGCCGGATTTCTATCCGTTCGTGCTGCCGGCGGCTGCGATTGCCAAGTTGCACTTCATCCATCTGGTGATCCAGCAGGCGGGCGGCAAGGCGGACGAGGTGCTGACCCTGTAGCAGCTGCCGCAGGCTGCGATCTTTTCGGGCACTGCGCATGTCCTTGAACCCGTTCATATTTTTTATCTGCAACCAACGGTTGTATCTTCATCTCAGACAGGTACAATGGCGCGGCTCGCCGACAGGTGAGTGTCGTTATGGTGACCCCATCGGTCCCCCCGCAACGATTACCCGTGAACCTGGTCAGAGCCGGAAGGCAGCAGCCACAGCGGGAACATTGTGTGCCGGGGTGTGGCTGGTGGGGTTACCACCTTAACGAACATTGAGCGCTTCAACAGAACTGCATGGGTTTCGCCCATTGCGGTTTTTTTATGCCTGCGATTTAGGCTTTCACGCCGGCTCCCTGTGGGAGCGAGCTTGCTCGCGAAGGCTGTCCCCCCGATGCCTGTTCCGCTACCAAGGCTGAACAGTGGCATACTCCACCGTCTTGCTGCGCGCGTCGTTGACAAGTTCGCGCCCTGGCTACGAGGTTGTATGCACCCGGAACATCACGATTTATCCACCGCCGCGTACTTGCCTGTGACGGACGAGACCTGCGCCAGTCTGTTGCAGCCCGAGGGCGCGAAAATCCTCGGCGAGCTGACGGATGCGCAGCTGGCCGCCGTGCTGGTCATCCAGAATCTGGCCCAGGCCGCCGAAAAGGATCTCACCGCCGCAGCAGCGGAGAAGGTGCTGGCGCGGCTGATCGCCTGGGCGGTCGATGGCGGGGCAGGGTTGCTGTCCGAGGCGCAACGGCTGTTCGATCCGCGCCAGTTGTATTTCGGCCTGAACGCCATCAGGGGATTGAACCTGCGATTGCTGTTGGCCGAAGAGGTGGCGGCGCAGGATTACCTGCTGCCCGATGGCAAGTGGGATGACGAGTTCAAGACGCGCCACCACTCAATCAACAATCCGTTCAGCCAGCAGATGATCAGCCCGGCACACCGCGAGCGCTGGCTCAGCGCCGCGCAGGACAAACTGGTCAGAACCTTCCGCGCCAACCTCGATGAAGACCTGCACGTGCAAGGCTATGCCGGGATCGGCAAGAGCCACCTGGTCGGTGCCTTGACCGAGTGCCTGGACCCGGGGAAAACCCTGTTGCTGGCACGTACCCCGGAAAAACTCGCGACCCTGTGTCAGCGCATGGGCGTTACCAGTGAGCGCAAGCCCGGCATCACCTTTGAGGCGTTCGCGCGCGGGCTGATTTATGGGCGCAAGCCACAGCCGGCAAGCGCCGCCGGCCGAGTCGCGAGCAAACAGAGTCTGGCGCAGGAGCTGAACATCCTCGGCTTTCGCGAGCATGACGCGCAACGCACCCTGAACGTCTGCCTGGAAACCCTCGAGCGCTATTGCCAATCCCGGGACTACAGCCTGTCGGCGCATCATCTGCCGTATTTCAAGCTGTCCTTGTCCAGCCTTGAGTCCAAGGTGCTGCTGGAGTATTCGAGCCGCGTCTGGACTTACCTTGAGGCCAACCCGGCGTGGGGCCGGCAGAGCGGCTTCGAAGCGTTGTTGCTGATCAAACGGGCAAGCCTCGCGGGGTGCGTGGTGCCGCCGCGTTATACCCACGTGCTGATCGATGAAAGCCAGGACATTCCCGCCTCGCTGTTGCAGATCATTGAGCGCGGCCGGCAGGTACTGATCACGCTGGGCGATGAGTACCAGCACGCCGAGCGCGATCTGGTGAAAAGAAAGCGTGAAGTGCGCCAGAGCGATATCACCTACTCGGTGCGTTCGGGACGCAATGTCGAGCGTCTGGTCAATCCGCTGATTTCCCGGCACTCGGAAAAGAGCAAGGTGCCCTTTGAAGGCGCGCGTGAAGCGGACGTCGGCATCGAGTTTTATCCGCAGGGTTTTGTCCCGCCCGAAGGTTGCGTGGTGCTGACGGCGTCACCGTGGGACACCATGAAATGGGCGATGCAGCTGCACGATGCCAATTGCCTGTTCAGCTTTGCCGACATGAAAGCGCAGCGCGATCTCGAACACTTCATGACCAGCGCCATCGAGTTGTTCAAGGTCGATTACTACAGTTCCACGCACAGCGAGAAGGGGCCGCATCGCTATTTCAGCGATTTGCCCAAGTGGCAGCAGGTGCGCGATGCCAACCAGTTCGACGAGGCGTTTCTGTGGGTCGAGGCCGAGCTGGAAAAAGGCTTCAAGGTCGCTGACCTCACCCGGCTCAACCGGATGATCGGCGGCCCCGGCAAAAGCTGCCTGCTGATGCAGGCGCACGAGGCGGGTGGCATGGAGTTCGACCGCGTTCTGCTGACCCCCGAGCTGCTGACCAACGTGCAGTTCAAGGACGCCTACGCGTTCGATCAGCGGATCTGCGCCGTGTACATCGCCATCTCCCGCGCCCGGCAGCAGCTTTATCTGCCGTACGACGTGGTCGAGTGGATCGAATTTCACGACTACCAGAAATTCCGCGAATCGCACGGCTATTGATTCCCCCCTGTAGGAGTGAGCCTGCTCGCGATTGCTTCGGTTCAGTCAACATCGATGCCGACTGACATGACACTATCGCGAGCAGGCTCACTCCTACAGGGCGTTATGGGGTGTCGCAGTCCCGATCCCGAGCCGAAATTTTCCCGCCAACAACAGCTTGGCCAGATTAGACGAGCACACCGGATGCAATTTTGCCCCTGCTCCGCTAGCATTAGCCGCTTCAGCTTCCTTCGTTGCGACGGTTTTCGATGAGTTATCAGGTTCTTGCACGTAAATGGCGTCCGCGCTCGTTCCGCGAAATGGTCGGCCAGACCCATGTGCTCAAGGCTCTGATCAATGCCTTGGACAGCCAGCGGCTGCACCACGCGTACCTGTTTACCGGTACGCGCGGGGTCGGCAAGACCACCATTGCGCGGATCATTGCCAAATGCCTGAACTGTGAGACAGGTATCACGTCCAGCCCCTGCGGCGAGTGTTCGGTGTGCCGTGAAATCGACGAAGGGCGCTTTGTCGACCTGATCGAGATCGACGCCGCGAGCCGGACCAAGGTCGAAGACACCCGCGAGCTGCTCGACAACGTGCAGTACGCGCCGAGCCGTGGGCGCTTCAAGGTCTACCTGATCGACGAAGTGCACATGCTGTCCAGCCATTCCTTCAATGCGCTGCTGAAAACCCTTGAAGAGCCGCCGCCGTACGTCAAGTTCATCCTGGCGACCACCGACCCGCAGAAACTTCCGGCAACGATTTTGTCGCGCTGCCTGCAGTTCTCCCTGAAGAACATGACGCCCGAGCGCGTGGTCGAGCATCTGACCCACGTGCTCGGCGCGGAAAACGTGCCGTTCGAAGACGACGCGCTGTGGCTGCTGGGCCGCGCCGCCGATGGCTCGATGCGTGACGCCATGAGCCTGACCGACCAGGCCATCGCCTTCGGTGAAGGCAAGGTGCTGGCCGCCGATGTGCGGGCGATGCTCGGCACGCTGGATCACGGTCAGGTTTTCGACGTGTTGCACGCACTGATCGAAGGCGATGCCAAGGCGTTGCTTGAAGCCGTGCGCCATCTGGCCGAGCAAGGCCCGGACTGGAACGGCGTGCTCTCGGAAATTCTCAACGTGCTGCACCGTGTCGCCATCGCCCAGGCATTGCCGGAAGGTGTCGATAACGGTCATGGCGACCGTGACCGCGTATTGGCGCTGGCGCAGGCGCTGCCGGCCGAAGACGTGCAGTTCTACTACCAGATGGGCCTGATCGGTCGCCGCGATTTGCCGCTGGCGCCGGATCCCCGTGGTGGTTTCGAAATGGTCCTGCTGCGGATGCTGGCCTTCCGGCCCGCGGACACCGCGGACGCCCCGAGGCAACCGCTAAAGCCAGTGGGGATCAGCCAGGCCACAGTTGATTCCGCAAACTCAGTGGCTGCCGCGCCCAAGCCTGCGCCGGTAGTCGCTGCGGCTGTGGCGCCTGCAGCGGTTGTTGCGCCAGCGCCAGCGCCAGCCGCGGCTCCAGAGCCAGCGCCGGTGGTGGCTGCTGCGCCGGCACCTGCGCCGGCACCTGCGCCAGAAGCAGAACCTGAGCCAGTCGTCGCCGAAGCGGTGGTCGACCTGCCGTGGAACGATCCGGTCGAACCCGAGCCAGAACCCGAGCCGGTGCAGCAACCAGCCGTCGAGCCGGTGCTGGAAACCGCTGGCGAGCAGCCCGAGTTGCCGCCAATGCCGCTGCCGACCCCGGACAGCGTGGTGCCGGATGCGCCGGAGTGGGCGGCCGCGCCGATTCCCGAGCCGTCGGTCGCCGACGTCGATGCCGCCACACCGGGCATGGATCTCGACGATGAGCCGCCGCTGGACGAAGACTACATCGAGCCGGACATGGATTCGGCCTACAGCTACCTCGACGATCTGGCCAGCGAACACACCGCCGAGCCGGCCCCGGAACCCGAGCCGGAACCTGCCGCCGCGCCGGCCACCGGTCTGGCGTTGCAATGGCTGGAATTGTTCCCGCAACTGCCGATCTCCGGCATGACCGGCAGCATCGCCGCCAACTGCACGTTGATCGCGGTCGATGGCGACCATTGGCTGATGCACCTGGACCCGGCGCACAGCGCGCTGTTCAACGCCACGCAACAGCGGCGCCTGAACGATGCGTTGAACCAGTTCCACGGTCGCACGCTGAGCCTGACCATCGAGCTGATCAAGCCCGAGCAGGAAACCCCGGCGCAGGCCGCGTCCCGTCGTCGAGCCAACCGTCAGCGCGAGGCGGAGGAATCGATCCACGGTGATCCGTTCATCCAGCAAATGGTTCAGCAGTTCGGTGCGGTGGTGCGACACGATACTATTGAACCTGTCGATGCCTTGGTCGCCCAAGGCTAATAACTGAGGGCGTTCGGCGTTATGCGCCGGGCGCTGTTTTGATCCAAGTACTTTTGAGGTGATTCCCATGATGAAAGGTGGCATGGCCGGCCTGATGAAGCAGGCACAGCAGATGCAGGAAAAAATGGCCAAGATGCAGGAAGAACTGGCCAACGCCGAAGTCACCGGCAAGGCCGGTGGCGATATGGTCACCGTGGTAATGACCGGTCGTCACGACGTGAAAAGCGTCAGCATCGACCCAAGCCTGGTTGAAGGCCTGAGCGAAGACGACAAGGAAATGCTCGAAGCCGTGGTCGCTGCCGCCGTCAACGACGCCGTGCGCAAGATCGAAGCCAACAGCCAGGAAAAAATGGGCAGCATGACCGCCGGCATGAACCTGCCAGCGGGTATGAAACTGCCATTCTGATTCGCCTTTGCGGGTTGGATGAGCTACACAAAATGCCAGGCATTGCGCCTGGCATTTTTGTTTCCGTTCCTCGGGCGTTCCGTATTCATTTGTGGCGAGGGAGCTTGCTCCCGCTCGGCGACGAAGTCGTCGTAAACCCTGAAAACCCGGTATACCTGAAAGAAAGCAGGTGGAGCGCTTCGCACTCCAGCGGGAGCAAGCTCCCTCGCCACAGGAGTCGAGTAGAAACATCGAACGCTGTGATGTCACCAAGGTCTGCTCCCTATACCCCTGAATTCCCCATTCACAGGAGACGCTGACATGTCCGACCCTCTGACCCTCAATCAACGCTTCGTCCTCGCCTCGCGTCCGGTGGGCGCGCCGACCCCGGAAAACTTCCGTCTGGAGCGCGAAGCGTTGCCGGATCTCGAAGACGGCCAGGTACTGCTCAAGACCCTGTACCTGTCGCTGGACCCTTACATGCGCGGACGCATGAGTGACGCACCGTCCTACGCCGCGCCGGTACAAATCGGCGAAGTGATGACCGGCGGGGCTGTCAGCCGAGTCGAGAATTCCCGTCATCCGAAATTCCACCAAGGCGATCTGGTGGTCGGCCTCACCGGCTGGCAGAGCCACAGCATCAGCGACGGCCGTAACATCATGCCAATCCCGTCCGGCCTGCCGAGTCCGTCGATGGCCCTGGGTGTGCTGGGCATGCCGGGGATGACCGCGTACATGGGCCTGATCGACATCGGTCAGCCGAAAGAAGGCGAAACCCTGGTGGTCGCTGCGGCGTCCGGTGCCGTCGGCTCGGTGGTCGGTCAGGTAGCGAAGATCAAGGGCCTGCGCGCCGTCGGTGTGGCCGGTGGCGCCGACAAATGCAAATACGTGGTCGAAGAGCTGGGGTTTGATGCCTGCATCGATCACAAGGCGCCGGACTTTGCCGAACAACTGGCCAAGGCTTGCCCGAATGGCATCGACATCTATTACGAAAACGTCGGCGGGCATGTGTTCGATGCCGTGGTGCCGCTGCTCAACCCCAAGGCGCGGATCCCGCTGTGCGGGCTGATTGCCGGTTACAACGCCACTGAAGCGCCGCAAGGCCCGGATCGTCTGCCGATGTTGCAGCGTACGTTGCTGACCAAGCGCGTGCGGATTCAGGGCTTCATCGTGTTTGATGACTACGGCGACCGTCAGCCGGAATTCATCAGCCACATGGTGCCGTGGGTGCGCGACGGCAAGGTCAAATTCCGTGAAGACGTCGTGGAAGGCCTGGAGCAGGCGCCCGAGGCGTTGATCGGTCTGCTGGAGGGGCGCAACTTCGGCAAACTGGTGGTGAAGGTTGCCCAGGACTGAGCATTTGACGCTGGCCAGAGGCGCGGGTATAAACCGCGTCTCGTTGTTTTGTCGGACTTTTTACCCATGAGCTTCAGCCCTTTGATTCGCCAACTGATCGACGCCCTGCGCACTTTGCCGGGTGTGGGTCAGAAAACCGCCCAGCGCATGGCGTTGCAGTTGCTCGAGCGTGATCGCAGCGGCGGCACGCGCCTGGCCCAGGCTTTGAGCCAGGCCATGGAAGGGGTGGGTCACTGCCGCCAGTGCCGGACGTTGACCGAAGACGATCTGTGCCCGCAGTGCGCCGACACGCGCCGCGACGACACGCTGCTGTGCGTGGTGGAAGGGCCGATGGACGTGTACGCGGTCGAACAGACCGGTTTCCGTGGCCGCTACTTCGTGCTCAAGGGCCATCTGTCGCCACTCGACGGTCTGGGGCCGGAAGCCATTGGTATTCCGCAGTTGATGGCGCGCATTGAAGAGGCGGGCACCTTTACCGAAGTCATCCTTGCCACCAACCCGACGGTGGAAGGTGAAGCCACGGCGCACTACATCGCTCAGTTGTTGCAGAACAAAGGCCTGATCGCCTCGCGGATTGCCCACGGTGTGCCGCTGGGTGGGGAGCTGGAGCTGGTGGATGGCGGGACGCTGGCGCATTCGTTTGCCGGGCGTAAACCGATTTCCCTCTGACAGGTGTAGTGCCTGATCTGGCCCCATCGCTGGCAAGCCAGCTCCCACAGTGATTTCGGTCGTTCACAATGTTGTGCACACCAAATAAACCTGTGGGAGCTGGCTTGCCAGCGATGGGCGCACCTCGGTTTATCTGATTCACACAATGTTGTTGAAAACCAAGCAAGCGCTCGGTTAACGTCGGCCAACCCTCCAGTGGAGTTCGCCGATGCCTGCCTTCCAGGAATACTTCGACCCCAGTCACCAAATGGTCCGCGACAGCGTCAGACGTTTCGTCGAGCGCGAGATCCTGCCGGACATCGATGCGTGGGAAGAAGCCGAAAGCTTCCCCCGTGAGCTGTACCTGAAGGCCGGGGCGGCGGGGATTCTCGGCATTGGCTACCCGGAAGCGCTGGGCGGCAGCCACGAAGGTGATGTATTCGCCAAGGTCGCCGCCAGTGAAGAACTGATGCGCTGCGGCTCCGGCGGCCTGGTCGCCGGGCTGGGCTCGCTGGATATCGGCCTGCCCCCGATCGTCAAATGGGCCCGGCCCGAGGTGCGCGACCGCGTCGTGCCGCCAGTGCTCAGCGGCGAGAAGATCAGCGCGTTGGCGATTACCGAACCCGGCGGTGGTTCCGACGTCGCCAACCTGCAGACCCGTGCCGTGCGTGACGGTGACTTCTATCGTGTCAGCGGCAGCAAAACCTTCATCACCAGCGGCGTACGTGCCGATTTCTACACCGTCGCGGTGCGCACCGGAGCGCCGGGTTTCGGCGGCATCAGCCTGCTGTTGATCGAGAAGGGCTCCCCAGGCTTCACCGTAGGCCGTCAGCTGAAGAAAATGGGCTGGTGGGCCTCGGACACCGCTGAACTGTTCTTCGACGACTGCAGAGTGCCTGTGGGCAATCTGATCGGCGCGGAGAACATGGGCTTCGCCTGCATCATGGGCAATTTCCAGAGCGAACGGCTGGCGCTGGCGCTGATGGCCAACATGACTTCACAACTGGCCCTCGAAGAAGCTCTGAAGTGGGCGCGTGAGCGCGAAGCGTTCGGCAAGCCGATCGGCAAGTTTCAGGTGATCAAGCACCGGTTGGCGGAGATGGCCACGGCGCTGGAAGTTTCGCGGGAATTCACCTACCGGCAAGCGGCGAAAATGGCGGCGGGGCAGAGCGTGATCAAGGAGATTTCCATGGCCAAGAACTTCGCCACGGATACCTCCGACCGGATCACCACGGAGGCGGTGCAGATTCTTGGTGGTCTGGGTTACATGCGCGAGAGCCTGGTGGAGCGGCTGTATCGGGATAACCGCATTCTGTCGATTGGCGGCGGAACGCGGGAGGTGATGAACGAGATCATCAGCAAGCAGATGGGGCTTTAATTCATTGGTGATGCAGCTGACGGCATCGCTGGCAAGCCAGCTCCCACAGGTTTTTTGGGGGGTACACAATATTTGTGAACGACCGAAATCACTGTGGGAGCTGGCTTGCCAGCGATGGCGCCAGTGAATGCGACGCTTACTTATCCGTCAGGGCAAACTGCGTCAGACAGAAAGTAGGAATTTCCATGTCCTCAAGACGCTGCGAACCCCCCAGCTCCGGCAAATCAATGATCGCCGCCGCTTCATGCACCCGCGCGCCCATGCGGCGGATCAGGTTGGCCGCGGCGATCAGCGTGCCACCGGTGGCAATCAAGTCATCGAACATCACCACCGAATCACCTTCACACAGGCTGTCGGCATGGACTTCGAGGAACGCTTCGCCGTACTCGGTCGCGTAACCTTCGGCCAGCACGTCCGCGGGCAGTTTGCCTTGCTTGCGGAACAGCACCAGCGGCTTGTTCAACTGGTAGGCCAGCACCGAGCCGATCAGGAAGCCGCGCGCATCCATCGCGCCGATGTGGGTGAAATCGGCTTCCACATAACGGTGGGCGAAGCTGTCCATCACCAGGCGCAGGGCCTTGGGCGACTGGAACAGCGGGGTGATGTCGCGAAAGATCACGCCCGGTTTCGGGAAGTCGATCACGGGGCGGATCAGGGATTTGATGTCGAAGGAGTCGAAGACCATCGTCGAGGTGTCCTGGCAGGGCTGCAAACGGCGCAGTATACCCGCGGCTGAAACGCTTCGCTCAACCGCGGATCGAGATCAGCCTTCGAGCGAACCGCCGGCCAGGGCGCAGAGCTGAATCGGGTCGAGGATATGGATTTCCTTGCCCTCGGCGGCGATCAGTTCGTTCTGCTGGAAGCGGGTGAACACCCGCGACACGGTTTCCACCGCCAGGCCCAGGTAGTTGCCGATTTCGTTGCGCGACATGCTCAGGCGGAACTGGTTGGCCGAGAACCCGCGAGCCCGGAAGCGGGCCGACAGGTTGACCAGGAAGGTGGCGATGCGCTCGTCGGCGGTTTTTTTCGAGAGCAACAGCATCATCTGCTGGTCGTCGCGGATCTCGCGGCTCATCACCCGCATCAACTGACGGCGCAACTGCGGCAGTTGCAGGGCCAGTTCATCGAGGCGTTCGAACGGAATTTCGCAGACCGAGGTGGTTTCCAGGGCCTGGGCCGACACCGGGTGTTTCTCGGTGTCCATGCCGGACAGGCCGACCAGTTCGCTCGGCAGGTGGAAGCCAGTGAGCTGCTCCTCGCCGCTGTCGCTCAGGCTGAAGGTCTTGAGGGCGCCGGAGCGTACTGCATAAACGGAATCGAAAGTGTCGCCCTGGCGGAACAGGAATTCGCCCTTTTTCAACGGGCGGCCACGTTTAACGATTTCGTCCAGCGCATCCATGTCTTCCAGATTCAGAGAAAGTGGCAGGCAGAGAGGGGCCAGGCTGCAATCCTTGCAATGGGCCTGGTTGTGAGCGCGCAGTTTGACTGGCTCGGACATTTCTTAAATCCTTGTGGGAAAACACACATAAGCCGTAAGGGTAACCCACGGGAGGACGTTCAGGCCAGCCTGTGGCGAGTTTGTCCCACGGGCGTAAAGCCGTAGGGCAAGTGGCCGATAAACAGGTATCAACACGCATGCAAGGAACCTCTCGATGGCCGCCATTGACACGCTGAATCCCGGTAACAACGGCGTTGCGTCTGTGCCGAGCACCGCCAGGACAGGGACCGACAGCGAGCAGAATCCCGCCTCTGCGCCGTTGGCAACCCCGACCTTGGTCGAGGGCGTCAAAGTGTCGCTGTCCGGCGCCTCCATCGAAAAATCCTACAGCGCCGGGGGCGAGAACGCCGACATCGAAGACAGCGGCTTGCCCGAGAACGTCCAGCAGTTGCTGAAGATGATCCGCAAACTGCAAAAAGAGATTGCCGAGAAGAAAGCCCGGATGGCCGCTGTCATGTCTGACAAAACCATGACCAACGAAGCCAAGGTCAACATGCTCGCCGCGCTGCGCGGTGCCATCGCCGCACTGAATACCGGGCTGATCAGCGCCAATCTGGCGCTGTCCAAAGTCATGGATCAGTCCGGCCTCACCTCCGAGCAAAACCTCAAGCTCGGCTCGTTGCTGACGAAAAACTAGATCACCCGAGAGAAGCGCTGGCGGTTCTGCTGTTCCAGATACGCGTCGAACACCATGCACACCGAGCGCACCAGCAGGCGTCCGGCTGGCAGCACTTCGATGCGCTCGCGCTCCAGACTGATCAGCTCATCGTTGGCCATGCCTTGCAGTTGCGGCCACAGCGCGCCGAAATAACCCTGAAAATCGATGTTGAACGCTTGCTCGATCTCGGCGAATTCCAGGCTGAAATTGCAGATCAACTGCTGGATCACCGCGCGGCGCAGACGATCGTCGGCATTGCACACCAGGCCACGGCTGGTCGCCAGTTGCGCGGCAGCGAGGGTGTTCTGGTACTGGTTCAGGTCGCTGTTGTTCTGGCAGTAGAGATCGCCGATCTGGCTGATCGCCGACACTCCCAGGCCAATCAGATCGCAATGTCCGTGGGTGGTGTAGCCCTGAAAGTTGCGCTGCAGGGTCTGTTCTTCCTGAGCAATCGCCAGCTCATCGTCGGGCAGGGCGAAGTGATCCATGCCGATGTAGCGGTAGCCGGCGGCGGTCAGTTGCTCGATGGTGCGCTGCAGCATTTCCAGTTTTTGCGCCGGGCTCGGCAGCTCGTGGCTGTTGATCCGCCGCTGCGGCATGAAACGTTCCGGCAGGTGTGCATAGTTGAACACCGAGAGTCGATCAGGTTGCAGGCTGATGACTTCTTCAACGGTGCGCGCGAAGTTTTCCGGAGTCTGCTTGGGCAGGCCGTAGATCAGATCGATGTTGATCGAGCGAAATTGCAGGGTGCGCGCCGCGTCGATCACCGCGCGGGTTTCTTCCAGGCTCTGCAGGCGATTGACCGCCCGTTGCACCGCCGGATCGAGATCCTGCAGGCCAATGCTGACCCGGTTGAAACCCAGTTCCCGCAACAGGCCCATGGTCGACCAGTCGGCCTCACGCGGGTCGATCTCGATGCCGTAGTCGCCGGAATCGTCATCCAGCAGATTGAAGTATTTGCGCAGGTGCGCCATCAACTGCCGCAGTTCGTCGTGGCTGAGAAAGGTCGGGGTGCCACCGCCGAAGTGCAACTGCTCGACTTTCTGCGTCGGCTCCAGATGGCAGGCAATCAACTGGATTTCCTGCTCCAGGCGTTGCAGATACGGCTGTGCACGGCCGCGATCCTTGGTGATGACCTTGTTGCAGGCGCAGTAGTAACAAATGTTCGCGCAGAACGGCACGTGCACATACAGCGACAACGGGCGCTGCGCCTTGCGGCTGTCGCGCAGGGCATGGAACAGGTCGAAGGTGCCGACCTGACTGTTGAATTGCACGGCCGTCGGGTACGAGGTATAGCGCGGCCCCGCCAGGTCGTAGCGGCGGATCAGATCAGTGTCCCAACGAATGGCGTCGAGCATGCGGGCATTCCCCCGGATAGGCTGGCAGTGTGGCGAGTCTATCGGGGTGCGGCGACGGGGCTGTTGATTTGCATCAACGGCGGATTGGTAGTGATTGTTTTTGTGGCGAGGGAGCTTGCTCCCGCTGGACTGCGCAGCAGGCCCCTGGTTTTGCTGTCAAATCGGGAGGGGGCGCTTCGCACCCCAGCGGGAGCAAGCTCCCTCGCCACAGTTTTAGTGACCCATCAACCAATGTTGGTGAGGGCCAGGAAGCGTCCAGATCCCGAACACAATCACCAACAACCCCCCAGCCATGCGCACGCTGCGTTTACGCAGCAACGCCGTCACCCGCTCGGCCGCCAGCCCGGTCGCCAGCAGCACCGGCCATGTGCCCAGCCCGAATGCCAGCATCAACAACGCACTGTCCAGCGCATTGCCCTGGCTCGCCGACCACAGCAGCGTGCTGTAAACCAGTCCGCACGGCAGCCAGCCCCACAGCGCCCCGAGCAATAATGCACGGGGCAGTGTCGACACCGGCAGCAACCGGTTGGCCACCGGCTGAATGTAACGCCACAAACCACGACCCAGGCTTTCGATGCGGGTCAGGCCGCTCCACCAGCCGGCCAGATACAGGCCCATGGCGATCAGCAGCAATCCGGCGAGGATGCGCATGACCATAGCCGCCGGGCTGTTCGCTACCGCCCAGCCGGCGAGGCCGATCAGCAAACCAGCGGTCGCGTAACTGAGGATCCGTCCGAGGTTGTACGCCAGCAGCAGACGAAAGCGTCGGCTGCGCTGCTCCTTGGGAATCGCCAGGGTCAGCGCGCCCATCAGGCCGCCGCACATGCCCAGGCAATGCCCGCCCCCGAGCAGCCCGAGGATCAGCGCGGAAACCAAAAGCGGCGCCAGCTCAAGCATGGGGTGGCGCCTTGTCCTGCGGTTTGTCGGCTTTGGCTTCGTCCACGGCGGCGGTGTGGTTCGGGTCCTGATCATCGAACAGGATGCTGTGGGCCGGGCCGTCGAGGTCGTCGTACTGCCCGCTGTCCACCGCCCAGAAGAAGATGTATACGGCGATGGCCACGATCAGCAGGGCGGCCGGGATCATCACGTAAAGAGCTGGCATCGGTACTCCAGGCCCGTGCGGCTCAAGCCGGCAACGGGCGGGTTTCTGAGCGGGTGCTGGCGACCGGCGCACTCGGCAGGCGAGTCAGGCGCAGGGCGTTGAGCACCACGGTCAACGAACTGATCGACATGCCGACCGCAGCCCACACCGGGGTGATCCAGCCGAGGGCGGCGAACGGCAACATGAGGCCATTGTACAGCGCCGCCCACAGCAGGTTCTCGATGATTACCCGACGGGTGCGCCGCGCCAGTGTGAAGGCCTGCACCAGCGCGTCGAGGCGGTTGGACAGCAGCACCGCGTCGGCACTGGTTTTCGCCAGATCAGTGGCCGAACCCATGGCCACGCTGATGTCGGCAGCAGCCAGCACCGGTACGTCGTTCACCCCATCGCCGAGCATCAGCACTTTGCGCCCTTGTGCGTGCAGCTGTTGCAGCACTTGCAGTTTGTCGTCCGGGCGCAGACCGCCGCGGGCCTCGTCGATGCCCAGTTCGGCGGCGACGCTGGCGACCATCGGCGAGCTGTCGCCGGACAGCAGCAGGGTGCGCCAGCCACGGGCCTTGCAGGCGGCGAGCAGGGCGGGCGCGTCGTCGCGCAGACGGTCGTCGAGGACGAACCAGGCCAACGGCCCTTGATCATCCGCCAGCAGCAGCCACTGACCCGGTTCATCCGGCATCGCCGGCAACGGCGCACCGCTGAGGGCGCAGACAAACTCCGCCTGACCAATGCGCAACCGCTGCGCGCCCACCAGCCCTTCGAGGCCGAGTCCCGGCGTGCTGTGCACCTCTTCAGCCGCCAGTGGCGCACGACCGAAGGCGCGGGCAATCGGATGTTCCGAACGGTTTTCCAGAGCGGCGGCGAGGCTCAGGCATTGATCGCTGTTGAGCGCACCCAGCGGGCGAATC
Source organism: Pseudomonas sp. LF020 (assembly GCF_053456425.1). Classification (NCBI taxonomy): domain Bacteria; kingdom Pseudomonadati; phylum Pseudomonadota; class Gammaproteobacteria; order Pseudomonadales; family Pseudomonadaceae; genus Pseudomonas; species Pseudomonas sp. LF020. Next base: position 319,268 of record NZ_JBRFIX010000005.1, on the reverse strand, counting down.
GAACGCAAAACCAGCCGCCCCTCGGTGAGGGTGCCGGTCTTGTCGAAGATTACCGTGTCGATCTGGTTCAGGCCTTCCAGCACATGGCCGCGCGTCAGCAACAGGCCGAGTTTGTGCAGGGTGCCGGTGGAGGCAGTCAGCGCCGTCGGGGTTGCCAGCGACAGCGCGCAAGGGCAGGTCGCCACCAGCATCGCCAGCACGATCCAGAATGCCCGCGACGCATCCAGCTGCCACCACAACAGGCCGATGGCCGCCGCCGCAATTAGCGACAACAGCAAGAACCACTGCGCGGCGCGGTCGGCGATTTCCGCCAGTCGCGGTTTTTCGGCCTGGGCGCGATCAAGCAGGCGGACGATGGCCGACAGGCGCGTGTCCTGACCCAGCGCCAGTACCTCGACGGTGAGCGCGCCCTCGACATTCAGCGTGCCAGCGGTGACCGCATCGCCGAGCGTGCGCGGTTGCGGCAGGTATTCGCCGGTCAGCAGCGATTCGTCGATGCTCGACTGGCCATCGAGGATCTTGCCGTCCGCCGGCAGGATCGAACCCGGTTGCACCAGCACCCGGTCACCCAGGCGCAATTCGCTGAGCAGAATGCGTTCGCTCTGGCCGTCGGCGTCGAGGCGCAGGCACGAGGCTGGCAACAGGTTCACAAGCTGCGCGGTGGCAGCGGCGGTGCGCTCGCGGGCCCGGCGTTCCAGATAGCGGCCGGCGAGCAGGAACAGCGCGAACATCCCGACCGCATCGAAATACAGCTCGCCGACCCCGGTGATCGAGGTCCAGATCCCGGCGATGTAGGCGCTGCCAATCGCCAGTGACACCGAGACGTCCATGGTCAGATGGCGGGTGCGCAAGTCGCGCATGGCGCCCTTGAAGAACGGCGCGCAGCTGTAGAACACGATTGGCGTGGTGAGGAACAGCGCCACCCAGCGCAGGATCGTGTGCAGCTCGGGGCTGAGGTCGATATTGAATTCCGGCCAAGTGGCCATGGTCGCCATCATCGCCTGGAACCACAGCAGCCCGGCGACGCCGAGTTGGCGCAGGGCCAGACGGTTTTCGCTGGCCAGTTGTTCGCTGGCGCGGTCGGCCTGATACGGGTGCGCGGCGTAGCCAATGTGCCGTAGTTCGGCGAGGATCTGGCTCAGCGGCAATTGCCCGTCGGCCCATTGCACATGCAGGCGATGGTTGGACAGGTTCAACCGTGCCTCGGCCACTGCCGGCAGAGTGCGCAGATGTTTCTCGATCAGCCAGCCGCAGGCGGCGCAACTGATGCCTTCCATCAACAGGGTGGTTTCGGCGAGTTCGCCCTCGTGACGGACGAAGGGTTGTTGCACGTCGGCGCGGTCGTACAGCGCCAGTTCATCGGTCAATTGCACCGGCAGGGCTTCGGGGTTGGCCGAGGCTTCGCTGCGATGCTGGTAATAACTTTCCAGACCACCGGCAACGATGGCTTCGGCCACGGCCTGGCAGCCGGGGCAGCAGAACTCGCGGGACTCCCCGAGCACGACGGCGGTGAAGCGACTGCCCGGCGGGACGGGCAGGGCGCAGTGGTAGCAGGGAAGTGGGGTGGTCATTTGTGATGCCGTACAAATCTATTGTGGCGAGGGAGCTTGCTCCCGCTCGGCTGCGAAGCAGTCGTATGGCAGCGAACTCATTCTGCCTGAATGAACCGGGAAGCTGGTTATAGGGGCGCTTCGCACCCCAGCGGGAGCAAGCTCCCTCGCCACAGCGCAGCTTTTTATTTATCCAGGTCTTCGGCGCCCTGCAGCGGTTCATCGCCGAGCAGCAGATCCTTGTCGTGGCTGACCTGTTCTTCTTCGAACATGCGCCACACGTGGTCGTCCTGCGTGCCCAGCAATTCGACAAAACGCCGACCTTCGACCTTGTCGCCCAACTGGCCGATGTAACGACCGGCCTCGGTTTCGCTGCGGGTCAGGACGATCTTGCGATCCTTCTCCGGCTGGGTCGGCGAGATCAGGTTCAGTTCCAGGGTTTTCGGCTGGCTGGCACCGCTCAGGCGCAGGTCGACTTCGCCAGTGAGCTCATCCAGATGGACGTTGGCGCGCATCTTCAGATCCTGCGCCAGCAGTTCACGGTCCAGCGAGCGATTGATGCCTTTGCCGGCCTCGTAGTAGTTGTCGTTGACCAGGTTGTCCGGGTTGTTCACCGCGATGGTCACCATCGACAGGGTCAAGGTCACCGAACAGGCCAGAATCCCGATGATGATCCATGGCCAAAGGTGCTTGTACCAAGGACTGGCGGCGTTTGCTGCAGGCATGTTCAGTTCTCTCAACGGGTTTGTGGGCCGATGAATCGGCTCTTGGCTTCAACGTGGACACTGTCGTCGTCGGCGTCCTTGAGGATGAATTTCACCTCGTTGGTGCTCGACGGCAATTGTTCCGGTGCGCTCGACAACTCCACCGGCATGCTGAAGATTTCGCCGGCCGGGACCTTGATCTCGCGTTTGCCTTGCAAACGCAGATCCGGCAGGCCGGCGGCTTCCAGCACGTAGGTGTGGTCGCGCTGATCCTTGTTCATGATCTTCAGGCTGTAGACGTTTTCGATCCGGCCTTCGGCGTTCTCGCGGTACAGCACGCGGTCCTTGCTGACGTCGAAGCCGACCAGCGAGCGCATGAAGAACGCCGTCACCAGCAGACTGATCATCGCCAGCAGCACCACCGCATAGCCGATCAGGCGTGGTCGCAGTTTATGGGTTTTCTGGCCGGACAGGTTGTGTTCGGTGGTGTAGCTGATGAGGCCGCGCGGGTAGTCCATCTTGTCCATGATCGCGTCACAGGCGTCGATGCACGCCGCGCAACCGATGCACTCGATCTGCAGACCGTCACGGATGTCGATGCCGGTCGGGCACACCTGAACGCACATGGTGCAATCGATGCAATCGCCCAGACCCATGGCCTTGTAGTCGACGCCTTTCTTGCGCGGGCCGCGGGCTTCGCCGCGCCGCGGGTCGTAGGAAACGATCAGAGTGTCTTTGTCGAACATCACGCTCTGGAAACGTGCGTACGGGCACATGTAGATGCACACCTGCTCGCGCAGCCAGCCGGCGTTGCCGTAGGTGGCGAGGGTGAAGAAACCGACCCAGAAGTACGACCAGCCATCGGCCTGGCCAGTGAAGAACTCGAACACCAGTTCGCGGATTGGCGAGAAGTAACCGACGAAGGTCATGCCGGTGACGAAACCGATCAATAGCCACAGCGAATGTTTGGCGAGTTTGCGCAGGAACTTGTTGCCGCTCATCGGCGCTTTATCGAGCTTGATACGCTGGTTGCGGTCGCCCTCGGTGACCTTCTCGCACCACATGAAAATCCACGTCCACACGCTTTGCGGACAGGTGTAGCCGCACCAGACGCGGCCGGCGTAAACGGTGATGAAGAACAGGCCGAACGCGGCAATGATCAGCAGCCCCGACAGCAGAATGAAGTCCTGCGGCCAGAAGGTCGCACCAAAGATGAAGAACTTGCGTTCCGGCAGGTTCCACCACACCGCCTGATGCCCGCCCCAGCTCAGCCACACCGTACCGAAATACAACAGAAACAGCGCGGCGCCGCCGATCATCCGCAGATTGCGGAACAGGCCGGTGAAGGCACGGGTGTAGATTTTTTCTCGAGAGGCGTAAAGGTCGACGCTGTTGTTCGCGTTTTTGCTCGGTGGTGTGACGTCGTGTACCGGAATCTGGTTACTCATCATTGCATCCCACGGCAGTGGACAAATGCCTCGGTCGATACGTGCCGACCGCGGTCAGAAAGGGGTGTCGCAGTGGCGCAATGATACGCCTGTCGCTCTAACTCAAGGGTGCGACCTTTGGTCGCGTTGGGGAAAAAGCATTATTGGTGTAGCGAATGCAGCAAAGCCTGATGCAGATCAATTGACTTGTTGAGTATGGACGGTTTTGGGGGGGCGGCTAATTCATTGTTCCCACGGGTTGATCAGGGTGACGCCGCTCGAGCGGAAATCACCGACATTGCGGGTGACCACTGTGAGTCCATGCACCAGGGCCGTGGCAGCTATCAATGCATCGCTTTCATTGGCCTGGTCGGGTACATGCAGGCTGGCACAACGCAGTGCCACCGCGGCATCGACCGGCAGGATTCGGGCTTCGAATGCCGGAATGACGTGACGCGTCAGCCAACTGCGCAACAGCTTTCCTTGAGCAGGATCACGCCGTTCCATTCGCAGTACTCCGGTTTCCAGTTCTTTCAAAGTAATAGCGGAAATGTACAGGCGCGGGGCGATGACGCCTTTGGCCCAACTGACCACATTGGCATCGGCTTGCGGCTTGCGAAGTTCGGAAATCACATTGGTGTCGAGTAAGTACATCAGGACAGATCCACGGGACGATGAATGATGACTGCGCGCTCGGTTTCGAAATCGATGTCGGCAGCCTCCGGCATGACCAACAAATCGACAATGCTCGTGTTTGCGCCGCTCAGTTTCTGATATTCCTCAATGCTCAACAGGACATGAGAGGCCTTGCCACGGTCGGTGATGATCACTGGACCCAGACGGGCAGCCTTTTTGGCGCTGCTGGTGTCCTGATTGAATTCACGGCTGGAGATGGTGGTGATTGCCATCATGGTTGACCTCTCGCAATACAGATGTAGCAACGTTACTACTTCGCTTTGGGGGCGGCAATCGAGGAAGACAGGACTCAGCCGTCCGTTGGTCGGTCCGTGGCTGGCATTAGTCGAGCCAGCCTCGCACAAGGCGCAGGCCGGCTCGGGTTGATTCAGGCGTGGCTTCAAGACTCAGGGAAGTCTGCCGCCGCCCAGGCTCTCGAGACTGCCGGTATTTCTGTGGGGCTTTGTGGTGCTTCTGGAGTCGGGTTGCAACGGATTACCCAGTGTCACGGCAATCGATTCCACGGGGTGGTTCGATGGATCGATTGCCTGATCGTTGTCTGTGAGTTTCTGATCAACCGGCAGAGGGTCTGTGCTGTCATTCAACATAGCGGCTTCATCCTTGAAGTGGCTCCGATGAGGGTCAACGGGCTGTGGACGACCCTACAGAGCATAGCGAATCGAGTCCATCAGGCATGTGTCTCAAAGTATTAATTTCGAAGGCGATTTTAATATTTCAGAAATATGATTAGTTAATTAGTGGCTTTTGTTTTCCTGTTTTTTTCGAATAGCTTAGTGGCTGTTCTGCAGCGTGTTGGTTGCATGTTCATGTTTTGAAATTTAACGGAATAATGGAGTGTTATGAAAATCAAGGAAGTTAAAAAGCTTTTCGCTTGTCTGTGTCTGATGTCCCTGACTTCTCTCGCCAGTGCCAATGAAGGTATGCCGCAGCACATGGTATTTGCATCAGACCCGCAATACCCGTGGACAGAAAAGTCGGACAGTGGCGAGGATGAGTCGAGCGCGGATTTCGAAAAGCGCGCGAAATGGCTGGTGGAAACCCAGTTCGCGAGCATTGCCCAGTTTCGCAGCGAGATGGGCGGGCAGGGCGCCGTGCCCCTGATGATCAACGGCGACATGACCGCGTTCGGCCATGGCTGGCAGCGCTCCTATGTCGGTTCGATGCTGAAAAAACACTTTGGCGATCACGTGCTCTACGGATTGGGCAATCACGACTACCAGAACAACGTGAATGACTGTTTCAGTGAAAGTTGCGCAGCGGGCAGTATTGTTGATTACCGTGATCATCATGTCGGTAAAGTCGATGAATTTGATCTGGAAGTCACTGGCAGTTTTGTGAATAAACACTATCTGGGTAGTCTTGCTTATTCAAAGAATATTGGTGAAGTGCATCTGGTGCAGTTGAACAATGAACCCACTTATGCGGTGAAGATTTCTCACGCGTTGAATCCGACCACATTCGATATCACGGCGTCGCTGGACTGGCTGGAAAATGATTTGCGAATAGCGCGAGCGCAGGGCTACGCGATCATTATCAACATGCACAAGCCCTATGAGTGGAAAGGCAGTTGGGATCAAGAGAAGCGCTTTCGCGAAATGATTGAAAAGTATCAGGTGACGGCGATGTTCGCCGGCCACTTCCACGACGAGGGTGGTAGCCAGACCTATATGGGGAGCGTGCCGATGTTTCTCAGCGGTTCAGCTTCTCAGCAGACGTACCTGACCGCCACGTTTTCCAAGGATCGCAAGCAATTGGAGGTGAGTCTGGTCGAGGACAATCAGTGGCGCAAACGTACGCCGGTGGCCATCGTGCCGGTGAAGTCGATCCGGGCCAGTAACCCATAAAAAAATCCCCCGCCAGAGCGCTGGCGGGGGATTCTTCATTACATCAAGCCCTGACCTTACTGCGCCTCGGCCTCCGGCGCTTTTTCACCGTGGGACAGGCTGTACACGTACGCTGCCAGCAGGTGCACCTTGTCGTTGCCTTGCAGTTGTTCCTGCGCCGGCATCTGGCCCTGACGGCCGTAACGGATGGTCTGCTGCAGTTGCGCGAAGCTCGAACCGTAGATGAGCGCGGCCGGGTGGGTCAGGTTCGGTGCGCCCATGGCCGGGGTGCCTTTGCCTTCCGGACCGTGGCAGGCCACGCAGTTGGCGGCGAACAGTTTCTGGCCGTTGGCCGGGTCAGCCTTGGTGCCTTCCGGCAGTTTGCGGCCATCGAGCTGGGTCACCACGAAGGCGGCGACGTCGGCTACGCCTTGTTCGCCGATGACTTCGGCCCAGGCCGGCATCACTGCGTGACGACCGCCCATGATGGTGGTCTTGATGGTTTCCGGCTCGCCGCCCCAGCGCCAGTCGGCGTCGGTCAGGTTCGGGAAACCATAGGCGCCCTTGGCGTCGGAACCGTGGCACACCGAGCAGTTGGAGGCGAACAGGCGGCCACCCATCTTCAGCGCTTGCGGATCCTTGGCGACGTCTTCGATCGGCATCGCCGCGAACTTGGCGAAGATCGGACCGAATTTGGCGTCCGAGCGAGCCATTTCCTTTTCCCACTCGTGCACGCCGGTCCAGCCAGTCTGGCCGTTGGCGAACGCGGTCTGCTTGTCGTTATCGAGGTAGTTGTAACCCGGCAACAGGCCTTTCCAGTTGCCCAGGCCCGGGTACAGCACCAGATAACCCAAGGCAAACACGATGGTGCCCACGAACAGCATGAACCACCATTTCGGCAGCGGGTTGTCGTACTCCTCGATCCCGTCGAAGGAGTGGCCCACCGTCTCTTCCGTCTGCTCACTGCGCTGGCCCTTGCGGGTCGACAGCAGCAGCCAGGTCAGGGAAAAGATCGTACCGAGACTGAGGACTGTGACGTACAGACTCCAGAATGTAGTCATTCTTTGTTACTCCTAGAAGCTTGCTCGACGTGCTTGATGGCTTCGGGATCATCCGCAAAAGGCAGCAAGGTTGCGTCTTCAAACTCCGACTTGCGCTTGGGGCTGAACACCCACAACGCCAAACCGATGAAGGCCACCATCACGACAACGGTGCCCAGGCCGCGAATCATCCCGATATCCATAAAGAATCACCGTTTGCTTTTGATGATGGTGCCCAGGCCCTGAAGGTAGGCCACCAGCGCGTCCATTTCGGTTTTGCCCTTCACGGCATCTTTTGCACCGGCGATGTCTTCGTCGGTGTAAGGGACGCCGAGCGTGCGCAACACTTCCATTTTCTTGGCCGTGTCTTTGCCGTCGAGCTTGTTTTCCACGAGGAACGGGTAAGCCGGCATTTTCGACTCAGGCACCACGTTGCGCGGGTTGTACAGGTGCGCACGTTGCCAGTCATCGGAGTAACGACCGCCCACGCGAGCCAGATCCGGGCCGGTACGTTTGGAACCCCACAGGAACGGGTGATCCCAGACGCTTTCACCGGCGACCGAGTAGTGGCCGTAGCGTTCGGTTTCAGCGCGGAACGGCCGGATCATCTGCGAGTGGCAGCCGACACAACCGTTGGCGATATAGACGTCGCGGCCTTCCAGTTCCAGTGCCGAACGCGGCTTCATGCCTTCGACCGGCTTGTTGGTGACGTCCTGGAAAAACAGCGGAACGATCTGGGTCAGGCCGCCAATGCTGACGGCGATGACCATGAAGAAGGCCAGCAGGCCAATATTCTTCTCGACAGCTTCATGCTTCATCAGTGAGCTCCAACAACAGCGATCTGGGCGGCGGCTTCGGCTTCCGCCGCGTTCGAGGCGCGCACGGTGCGCCAGACGTTGTAAGCCATCAGGAACATGCCGCTGGCGAAGAAAGCACCGCCCAGGGCACGGACGATGTAGCCCGGGTGGCTGGCCTGCAGCGCTTCGACGAACGAGTAGGTGAGGGTGCCGTCATCGTTGATTGCACGCCACATCAGGCCCTGAGTGATGCCGTTGACCCACATCGAGGCGATGTACAGCACGGTGCCGATGGTCGCGAGCCAGAAGTGTGCGTTGATCAGGCCGACGCTGTGCATCTGCGCGCGACCGAACAGTTTCGGGATCATGTGGTAGATCGCGCCGATCGAGATCATCGCCACCCAGCCCAGCGCGCCGGCGTGAACGTGGCCGATGGTCCAGTCGGTGTAGTGCGAGAGCGAGTTGACGGTCTTGATCGCCATCATCGGCCCTTCGAAGGTCGACATGCCGTAGAACGCCAGCGACACCACGAGGAAGCGCAGGATCGGGTCGGTGCGCAGCTTATGCCAGGCGCCCGAGAGGGTCATCATGCCGTTGATCATGCCGCCCCAGCTTGGCGCCAGCAGGATGATCGACATCGCCATGCCCAGCGACTGTGCCCAGTCCGGCAGTGCGGTGTAGTGCAGGTGGTGCGGGCCGGCCCAGATGTACAGGGTGATCAGTGCCCAGAAGTGCACGATCGACAGGCGATAGGAGTAGATCGGACGTTCGGCCTGTTTCGGCACGAAGTAGTACATCATCCCGAGGAAGCCGGTGGTCAGGAAGAAGCCCACTGCGTTGTGGCCGTACCACCACTGGATCATCGCGTCGGTCGCGCCTGAATAGGCGGAGTAAGACTTGAAGAAGCTGACCGGCAGGGAGGCGTGGTTGACGATGTGCAGCATCGCGGTCACGACGATGAACGCGCCGTAGAACCAGTTACCAACGTAGATGTGTTTGGTCTTGCGCTTGGTGATGGTGCCGAAAAACACCAGCCCGTAGGAGACCCAGACAATGGCCAGCAGAATGGCGAGCGGCCATTCCAGTTCGGCGTATTCCTTGGTGGTGGTGTAACCCAGCGGCAAGGTAATGATTGCGCCGACGATGACTGCCTGCCAGCCCCAGAAGGTGAAGGCGGCGAGGCTGTCGGAGATCAGTCGCGTCTGGCAGGTTCGCTGCACGACATAGTAGGAAGTGGCAAACAGTGCACAACCACCGAAGGCGAAAATCACCAGGTTTGTGTGCAACGGGCGCAGGCGTCCAAAGCTCGTCCACGGCAGACCGAAGTTCAATTCCGGCCAGACCAGTTGCGAGGCGATGAAGACACCGAGCCCCATGCCAAGGATCCCCCAGACCACCGTCATGATGGCGAACTGGCGGACTACCTTATAGTTATAAGCAGTCGGACTGATTGCTGTGCTCATTCTAAGGTTCCACGGTTTGGGTGTTTTATTAGGATTAAAATCGGCCGCAAGTATGCAGAGAGCAGGGGGTCATTGCAACGCGCCATGACCTGGGTCAATGCTTTCCAACGCTGATTCTGCGGCCTTTCCATACGCCGCGTAAGGACAAAATCGGCCTCGGACAAAATGTCGCAGCGGACGAAAAAAGCGAGGGGTTCAGGTCAGTTGTAACGAGGTGTGTTCGAACGCAGTGATCGGGTGACGGACGGTCATTGGCGCGACAGCCGGTATCTACCGGGCTTTGCGCCCTGTCAGTCAGGCGATTTGTCGAACACATCGCTCAAGGTCGACCTGGAACCGGCACGGGCCAGTCCGCATCGAGCAAGCGTAGACCCGATTCGGGGGATTCGAAAGGAGAGGGTGTGACGGGGTGCGACAATGCGTCGCAAAGGGGCGGGATGCTGCCGCACCGAGAATGGTGCGGCAGAAGTGTACGCAATGCTTATTGCTTGTTGTCTTCAGTAATAAGTTTTTCTGTATTCAATCCGTGCGACAGGCTGTACACATAAGCGGCGAGCAATTGCACTTTATCGTTGCCCAACAGCTCATTTTGCGCCGGCATGTGGCCCTGACGACCGTGGCGGATGGTCTGCTCAAGCTGGGTCAGACTCGTGCCATAAATAAATCCGGCCGGGTGCGTCAGATTCGGCGCACCCATGGCTTCAGTGCCGTGGCCGGTTGCCCCATGACAGGCTACGCAGGTGGTGCTGAACGCTTGCTGTCCGGCTTGCAGGTCAGCCTTGCTGTCGGCGGGCAGTGGCAGGCCGGCCAGTTCGTGACGCACATACGCCGCGACGTTCTTCACCCCGGCTTCACCGAGCACTTCGCCCCAGGCCGGCATCGCCGCCATCCGCCCACCCATGATGGTGGTCTTGATGGTTTCGGCGTCACCGCCCCAGCGCCAGTCCTTGTCGGCCAGGTTAGGGAAGCCGAACGCGCCCTTGGCGTCGGAGCCGTGGCACACCGAGCAGTTGGAGGCGAACAGCCGGCCACCCATTTTCAGCGCCTGCGGATCCTTCGCCACTTCTTCCACCGGCATGGCGGCGAATTTGGCGAAGATCGGCCCGAATTTGGCGTCGGCCTTGTTCATTTCCTTTTCCCATTCGTGCACGCCGGTCCAGCCGTCCTCGTAGCCGGGCAGGACGCCTTTCCAGTTGCCCAGGCCCGGATACAGGATCAGATAGCCCACGGAAAACACCAGCGTGCCGGCGAACAGCATGAACCACCACTGCGGCAGCGGGTTGTCGTACTCCTCGATGCCGTCGAAGCTGTGGCCCATGGTCTGGTCGACGCTGCCCTTGGTCTCGCCCCGGCGGGTGCCGATCAGCAGCCAGGTCAGGCCGATCAGGCTGCCGATGGTCAGTACGCAGATCCACGTACTCCAGAAGGTGGTCATGGCCGGGTACTCCTTGGTTCAGGTGCTTGGGTAATGTCGGGTTGCGGCTCGTCGGCAAACGGCAGCAGGCGCGCTTCGGCGAATTCCGGGGTGCGCTTGCGGTTGAACACCCAGATCGTCAGGCCGACGAAGGCGACGAACACCACGACGGTGCCGAGGCCGCGAATCAGCCCTGAGCTCATTTCAATGACCATCGTGCTCACCTCTTGCTCTTGATCGCAGTGCCGAGCACTTGCAGGTAGGAGACGAGGGCGTCCATTTCGGTCTTGCCCTTGAGGCTGGCGACCGCGCCGCTGATGTCATCGTCGGTGTACGGCACGCCGAGGGTGCGCATGGTCTTGAGCTTGGTTTCGGTGTGGCTGCTGTCGACCGCTTGCGTCACCAGCCACGGGTAGGCCGGCATTTTCGATTCAGGCACCACGTTGCGCGGGTTGTACAGGTGCGCGCGGTGCCAGTCGTCCGAGTAACGCGCGCCGACCCGTGCCAGGTCCGGCCCGGTACGCTTCGAGCCCCAGAGGAACGGGTGATCCCACACGCTCTCGCCGGCCACCGAGTAGTGCCCGTAACGTTCGGTTTCGGCGCGGAACGGACGGATCATCTGCGAGTGGCAACCGACGCAGCCTTCGCGGATGTAGATGTCGCGGCCTTCCAGTTGCAGCGCGGTGTAAGGCTTCATGCCTTCCACCGGTTTGTTGGTGACGTCCTGGAAGAACAGCGGGACGATCTGGGTCAGGCCGCCGATGCTCACGGCGAACACCATCAGCAGCATCAGCAGGCCGACGTTCTTTTCAATCGTTTCGTGTTTCATGGCGGACTCCTCAGGCCATCTGCGCGGCAGCAACGACGTCAGCAGGCTGCGAGGCCCGCACGGTGCGCCAAGTGTTGTAAGCCATCAGCAACATGCCGCTGAGGAAGATCGCCCCACCCACCAGACGCACGATGAAGCCTGGGTGGCTGGCCACCAGGGTTTCGACGAAGGAGTAGGTCAGCGTGCCGTCCTCGTTGACTGCGCGCCACATCAGGCCCTGGGCGATGCCGTTGACCCACATCGAGGCGATGTAGAGCACGGTGCCGATGGTCGCGAGCCAGAAATGCGCGTTGATCAGGCCGATGCTGTGCATCTGCTCTTTGCCGAAGACTTTCGGGATCATGTGGTACAGCGCGCCGATGGAAATCATCGCCACCCAGCCGAGCGCGCCGGCGTGAACGTGACCGATGGTCCAGTCGGTGTAGTGGGAGAGGGCGTTGACCGTCTTGATCGCCATCATCGGACCTTCGAAGGTCGACATGCCGTAAAACGCCAGCGAGACCACGAGGAAGCGCAGGATCGGGTCGCTGCGCAACTTATGCCAGGCGCCCGACAGGGTCATCATGCCGTTGATCATGCCGCCCCAACTCGGTGCCAGCAGAATCAGCGACATCACCATGCCCAGCGACTGCGCCCAGTCCGGCAGTGCGGTGTAGTGCAGGTGATGCGGGCCGGCCCAGATGTACAGGGTGATCAGCGCCCAGAAGTGCACGATCGACAGGCGATACGAATACACCGGACGTTCGGCCTGTTTCGGCACGAAGTAGTACATCATCCCGAGGAACCCGGCGGTGAGGAAAAAGCCTACGGCGTTGTGGCCGTACCACCATTGCACCATCGCGTCGGTTGCACCGGCATACACCGAGTAGGATTTGGTCAGGCTCACCGGCAACTCAAGGTTGTTGACGATGTGCAGAATCGCCACGGTGATGATGAACGCGCCGAAGAACCAGTTGCCGACGTAGATGTGCTTGGTCTTGCGCTGCATGATCGTGCCGAAGAACACGATGGCGTAGGCGACCCAGACGATGGTGATCAGGATGTCGATCGGCCATTCCAGTTCGGCGTATTCCTTGGAGCTGGTGTAACCCAGTGGCAGGCTGATCGCTGCCAGCAGGATCACCAGTTGCCAGCCCCAGAAGCAGAACGCGGCGATTTTCGGCGCAAACAATTGCGTCTGGCAGGTGCGTTGTACGGAGTAGAACGAACTGGCGAACAGCGCGCAGCCACCGAAGGCGAAGATCACCGCGTTGGTGTGCAGCGGGCGCAGACGGCCGAAACTGGTCCAGGGCAAATTGAAGTTGAGTTCCGGCCAGACCAATTGGGCCGCGAGAAAAACCCCGAGCCCCATGCCGACGATGCCCCACACCACCGTCATAATGGCGAATTGGCGGACCACCTTGTAGTTGTAGGCGGTACTGATAGAAGTGTTCATGGTTCCCCATCCACGGTTCAGCCGAAGTGAGCGCGCGCAGAAAACGCCGCGAATCCTTCGCCTGGAGTTATAGGCAGACTAAAAGCGAGGCAAGCATGGACAAACAGCACAAGGCCAGTATTGACGGGGATCAATGGGCGCAGTGCGTGCGGGATCGTGGGTGGCTTTGGGACGCCGCGTCGGGCGAGGCTTCGGCGACCCTGATCCTGGCGCATGGTGCGGGGGCGCCGATGGACAGCGACTGGATGAACGATATGGCTGGGCGCCTTGCTGCACTTGGGGTGAATGTGTTGCGGTTTGAGTTTCCTTATATGGCGCAGCGGCGTATCGACGGTGGCAAGCGTCCGCCTAATCCGGCGCCGAAACTGCTTCAGTGTTGGCGTGAAGTGTTCGCTGAAGTGCGACGTCATGTCGCTGGGATTTTGGCCATCGGTGGTAAGTCCATGGGCGGGCGGATGGCCAGTCTTTTGGCTGACGAATTGGGCGCCGATGCGCTTGTCTGTCTTGGATATCCGTTTTATGCGGTGGGGAAACCTGAGAAACCGCGGGTTGAGCATTTGGCTTCTCTGCGGACTCGGACGTTGATTGTTCAGGGGGAGCGGGATGCGCTTGGCAATCGGGACGCTGTCGAGGCTTACGATCTATCGCCGAGTATTGAGGTGTTTTGGCTGGCCTCTGGGGATCATGATTTGAAGCCGCTGAAGGTTTCCGGGTTTACGCATGAGCAGCATTTGGCGTCGGCTGCGGAGAAGGTTGCCGGGTTTCTTCGGTGAGGCTTTGTTTGGAGGCATATCCGTTGCTGCGGTCACGGCCACTTAGGGTTTCGCCCTTACGGCGACTCACTTTTTTTACAAACGCCTAAAAAAAGTAAGCAAAAAAACGCTTGCTCCTGCGTTCGGCCCGCTCGCTGGGGCTCGGGGTCCCTTCGCTCCGGGATCCATCCGGGCGCAGCGCCTACGGTTTGCTTCGCTGCACCTCCTCTCGCTGTGTTTGGCTGCGCCAAACGGTCGCTGCGCTCCCACGCCCGAATGAATCCCTCCACTCAGCCTTCCGATGTCGCCCGTGGATCAAGATCAAGAGCTGCAGCCGAGCTTGCGCTCATCCTGGAGTGGGGCGGCTGCGCCGCGGGTTTTGTGTAGGAGCTGCCGAAGGCTGCGATCTTTTGATCTTGATCTTGTGGGAGCTGGCCTGCCTGGCGGCCTACGACCCGACCATTCACTTACTGATGCACCCCATCCAACTGTAGGAGTGAGCCTGCTCGCGATGGCGCCCTGATACCTGACCAACATCCTGCAGACTGCATGCAATCCCTGTGGGAGCTGGCTTGCCAGCGATGACGGTCTGACAGCCGACCATTCCCTTACTGACGCACCCAGTCCAAATGTGGGAGCGAGCTTGCTCGCGAAAGCTGCCTGCCAGACACCATCAAAATATCAGGAAAAACCCGACACTCCCTGCGCATAAACGTAACCTCGCAAGCACGTTTAAAGTACACGAACCGTTACGCCATAACGGCTACAACGCCTTGCGCCGTTACCTACGCGTACGCCAGAATCCGCCGGCTTACACGGCTATGGGCCGGGCTATATCGTTTCCCTGTCACTGAAAATCAGTGATCGGGTTTGGTAGCCTGTCTGTAATAGCCGTATGGCAACACCTATGCAGTCCCTTTTTGGGACTCGGTTTTATGGTGGTCATGCGTGGGGCTCATTCGTGAGCGCCGGGTTCCTATTGCAGCCGGTCTACCAACCCGCGTATGGCCGCCACCCATCGTTTGGTAGCGTGGGTGATGGCTCCTTGAAATCTGCGATAGGAGTTACATCCATGTTCAAAGCCACACCCAACCCACCAATCACCGATCCAACCCCTCGCCACCCCGAGCTCGAGTCCCAAAAGACAAAAGACGCCGCCGACCGCGCACTCGACTATTACCTTGGTCCCGATATCCCGAAGTACTTCCCACCCAAGGCTCGCCCCATCTACATGGTCGATCCCACGCTCGATGACGAAACTCTGCTCGTCGAAGCCAGTGAATCACTGTCGTCAGCCAATGCCATGGCCGGCAATATCGCCAACTCGGTGAAAGGCCCCGAGCGCAAACCGCTGCTGGCGCTGCAACAGCTGATCATGTTGAACGAGCTGGTGGTCAATCGACTGCTGGATAAGCTGAAGTTATCTCAATAATTTTGCTGGCCGTTATGGCCTCTTCGCGAGCAAGCTCGCTCCCACATTGGTTCTGCGTACACAGGACTAAATGTGGGAGCGAGCTTGCTCGCGAATGCGGTCTGCCAGACACCATCAGTTTCAGACTGGCAACAAAAAGCCCGGACGCTTTCGCTGTCCGGGCTTCCAGGTCAAAAGATCGCAGCCTTCGGCAGCTCCTACAATAAACAGTGTAGGAGCTGCCGCAGGCTGCGATCTTTTGCTTTTAGCGGTTAAACCGCTCCACCAACGAATACTGCGTATTCGCCGTCTTGGTCAGCTCTTCACTCAGCAATGCCGAGTTATGCGCTTGCTCGGACGTCTGGTCCGCCAGTTCCGAAATGTTGCTGATGTTGCGGCTGATTTCTTCAGCCACGGCACTTTGCTCTTCGGTCGCTGCAGCGATCTGGGTGGTCATGTCCGTGATGTTGGCCACCGCTTCGCTGATGCCGACCAGTGCCTGATCCGCTTCCAGTACCCGCGCCACACCTTCTTCCGCTTGGCGATGCCCGGCTTCCATGGTTTGTACGGCGCTGGATGCAGTTTGTTGCAGCTTGGCGATCAGGGCGTGGATCTGGCCGGTGGATTCGCTGGTGCGTTGTGCCAGTTGACGGACTTCGTCGGCGACCACGGCAAAACCACGGCCCATCTCGCCGGCACGTGCGGCTTCGATGGCGGCGTTAAGGGCGAGCAGGTTGGTCTGGTCGGCGATGCCTTTGATCACGTCGACCACGCCGCCGATTTCGTCGCTGTCCTTGGCCAGTTGGGTGACGGTCAGGCCGGTTTCGCCGACCACCACCGACAGGCGCTGGATGGCTTCGCGGGTTTCCCCGGCGATGTCACGGCCACGATCGGTCAGGCGATTGGCTTCCTGGGTGGCGTCGGCAGTGCGCTGCACGTGGCTCGCCACTTCTTGCGTGGTGGCAGCCATCTGGTTGACGGCGGTGGCGACCTGTTCGGTTTCCACGCGCTGACGCTCCAGACCGCTGGAGCTGTTGTGCGCCAGGGCGTCGGACTGTTTCGCTTGATCGGTCAGGTGCTCTGCAGTGTCCTGCAGACGGGTCAGGCAGGTTTTCAGGCGAGCTTCCTGGCTGAGGATCGACATTTCCAGACGCGCCTGCGCGCCACGGCTGTCGGTGTACATCTGCGCGATCAGCGGGTCGGAGGTGGTCTGTTCGGCCAGGCGCAGCAGGCGCTTGAGCCCACGTTGCTGCCATTGCAGGCCCATCAGGCCCAGCGGCACCGAGAGGCCCGCTGCCAGGGCGAAGCCCCAGTGCGAGTTCAGGGTTGCGCCGATCACGAAGCTCAACTGGCTGACCAGAATGAACGGTAGCCAGTCTTGCAGCACCGGCAGCCATTTGTCGCTGGAAGGGATTGCCGACTTGCCTTGGTTGATGCGTTGGTAGAGCGCTTCGGCACGGCGGATCTGTTCGGCGGTGGGTTTGATCCGCACCGACTCGTAACCGATCACCTGATTGCCCTCGAACACCGGTGTCACGTAGGCGTTCACCCAGTAGTGGTCACCGGATTTGCAGCGATTCTTGACAATGCCCATCCATGGCAAGCCTTGTTTCAGTGTGCCCCACATGTGCGAAAACACCGCCGCCGGCACGTCTGGGTGACGAACCAGGTTGTGCGGCGCACGGATCAGCTCTTCACGCGAGAACCCGCTGATTTCGACGAAAGCGTCGTTGCAGTAGGTGATCACGCCTTTGGCGTCGGTTGTGGAAATCAACCGCTGCTGAGCCGGGAAAGTCCGTTCGCGTTGTGTAATGGGCTGGTTATTACGCATGGTTTTTCAATCCGCAAGGCTTTGAAAGGTTGTCGGCGCTGTCAGGAAATTATTGAAGTTTTTTTTCAGATATAAGTACGGCGTCGCAAAACCGCTCTTGCTTCAACCGGCCAGCATCGGATAGGTGAACAGCGCAAAATGCAGCAGGTTCAGCCCGAAGTGCGTGGCGATCGCCGCCGCCAGCCCGCCGAAACGGTAGGCCAGACCATAGCCGACACCCGCCAGACCCGCCAGCAACACCCAGTGCCAGCCTGCGCCCAGATGCGCCAGGGCAAAGATCAGCGACGCCAGCAGCAGGGCGAGGTTGTCGCCGTGGCGCAGGTGTTTGAACAGGCGGCTCAAACCGCCCTGTATATAGCCGCGAAACAGCGCCTCCTCGACCAGCGTCACCAGCAGCAGATTGTTCAGCAGCCACAGCCACGCCTGATCGGGCCACTTTGGCGCCCAGGCAATCATGCCGAACAACAGTGCGCCGCCCAGCGCCAGGACGGCGCTCAAGGTCAGGGCGAGGACGCTGGCGTACACCGTCGGACGCAGCGAGCGTGCCGCGACAATCCACGGGCAGGCGAGCAACAGCCAGAAGCCGATCAGGGGTTTGTCCAGATTCAGGTACATCGCGAACGGCACGGCGTCGTCGGTGAAACGCAGCGGGGCGATGGCCCGGCCGTTGGCGAATCCCGGCAACCAGTGCAGTGCCAGCGACAGCGCGAGGAAGATGAACACGGCATGCCCCAACAGGCGCGCCACCGGCACCTGCTGTTGGCGCACGGCGAAACCGGTCACCAGCAACAATCCGAAGGAGATCAGCGCGAGCCAGCCGAGTTGGCCGAAACTCAACGCCAATCCATAACCGAGGCTGAGAAGTGCCAGATAGAGCCATGGCAACGCCTTCATCGAAAGTCCTTGTGCAGAATTTTGTGGAAGGGCTTTCTACACGGGTGAGGGCGTTGGGACAAGTAAAGGTGTGGCGGGAAACGGTGACACGCCGCAATCCTCTGTGTAGGAGCTGCCGCAGGCTGCGATCTTTTGATCTTGAAACGCCAAAGTCAAAAGATCGCAGCCTGCGGCAGCTCCTACAGGGTTTTATGTGTGGCTGAGGATCAGTGCAGGTTGAGTTTCGCGGCTGCGCGTTCGGTGATCTCCGAGCGCAGTTTCAGCGACGGCGCAGCACGCAGGCGGGCCTCGTCGACAATCGCGCTCGGTGCCGTATCAGGGCTGCCCGAATTGAACGGCGGCGCCGGCGCATATTCCAGTTGCAACTGAATCAACTGCGCCGCCTCGGCCCCCACCAGTTCGGCGGCCAGCACCAGCGCAAAATCGATCCCGGCGGTGATCCCGCCACCGGTAAACAGATTGCCGTCGCGCACCACCCGATCCTGCACCGCAATTGCGCCGAGTTTTGGCAGCAGTTCGTGATAGGCCCAGTGGGTGGTGGCGCGTTTGCCGCGAAGCAGTCCGGCTGCACCAAGCACCAGCGAGCCGGTACAAACCGACGTCACGTATTTGGCCTGCGCCGCCTGACGCTTGATGAACCCCAGCGTCTGCTCATCTTCCATCAGCGGCCCGACCCCGGCGCCGCCGGGCACGCAGATCACATCCAGATTCGGGCAGTCCTCGAAGGTGGTGGTCGGTTTCAGCAGCAGGCCGGTGCTGGCGGTGACCGGCACCAGATCTTTCCAGATCAGATGCACCTGCACGTCGGGCAGCGAGGCCAGCACGTCATAGGGACCGGTCAGGTCGAGTTGCTGCACCTGCGGAAACAACAGAAAACCGATCTGCAACGTCATGATTCTTTCTCCATTTGAGGGGTGGACGGCTTCACTGTAGGCGCGTAGGTTTTGGCGCATACGCCAATCAGCCCACGAATTACGCCAAATGCCGAAAACCATTCACGTACTCGCGTTTGCCAACGTACAAATCCTCGACGTTACCGGGCCGCTGCAAGTGTTTGCCTCGGCCAACGACATCGCCCGTCAGCGCGGCTTGCCCGTGCCTTATGCGCCTTCGGTGATTACCCGCGAGGGCGGGGCGGTGATGTCGTCCGCCGGGCTGGCGGTACTGGCCGAACCGTTGCCACAGCAGGCCAGCGATACCTTGATCATCGCCGGTGGCTGGGGCATTTACCTGGCGGCGGAAGATGTGCCGCTGGTGGATTGGGTGCGCGAGCATGCGGCGAAATGTCGACGCGTGGCCTCGGTCTGCACCGGCGCCTTCCTGTTGGCCGCCAGTGGCTGGCTCGACGGTCGCCGCGTGGTCACCCACTGGACACGCTGCGAGCAACTGGCGCAGCAGCACCCGAAGTTGCAGGTCGAAGCCAACCCGATCTTCATCAACGACGGCCCGGTCTGGACCTCGGCCGGCGTGACCGCCGGCATCGATCTGGCATTGGCGATGGTCGAGGAAGACCTGGGCCGCGACATCGCCCTCGACGTCGCCCGGCATCTGGTGGTGTTCCTCAAACGCCCCGGCGGGCAATCGCAATTCAGCGTGACCCTGGCCCTGCAGAATCAGGGCAATCGCTTTGATGAACTGCACGCCTGGATCGCCGAAAACCTCACCTGCGACCTCGGCGTCCCGACCTTGGCCGAACAGGCCGGCATGAGCGAACGCAGCTTCATCCGCCACTACCGCGCCGACACCGGCCAGACCCCGGCCCGCGCCATCGAGCTGATCCGCGTCGAAACCGCGCGGCGTCTGCTCAGTGATACCGGGTTGCCGGTGAAACGGATTGCGGCCAACTGCGGGTTTGGCAGTGAAGAGACGTTGCGCCGCAGTTTTTTGCGCGCGATCGGGGTGACGCCGCAGGCGTATCGGGAGCGGTTTTCGGTCAGTGCTGGAGCAGATCCAGTAATGCCTTGAGGGTTTGCTGCGGTGCTTCTTCGGGAATGTTGTGACCGACATCGGGCAGCACGCGCCTTTCGTAGGGGCCGGTGAAATGTGCAATGTCTTCATCTGATTCCGGCGCCGGGCCAACCCCGTCATCGGCACCGCACAGGGAGATCGTCGGCACGCTGATCGGCGGTTGTTTGATCAACGCGTCTTCCATCCATTGCAGCGCCGGATCGCCTGCGGCGTACATGAAGCGATGGCGGTAGGAGTGAATCACCACGTCAACGAAGTCTGGGTTGTCGAAGGCCGGTGCGCTCAGCGGATAACGTTCGGCGTTACGTGCCCAGGTCGGTGACCACAATTTCCACAGCAGTTCACAGAACGCCTGCCGATTTTGCGTCAGGCCTGCGACGCCGCGTGGCGTGTGGAAATAGTATTGGTACCAATAGCGGTGTTCGGTTTCGGGATCCAGTGGCCGGGTCGAATTGGCGATGTCCTGCACGTTATAACCATCCCCCGTCACCAACCCGCGCACCCGCTCGGGAAACAAAGCCGCAACGATACAAGCTGCCCGACCGCCCCAGTCGTAACCGCAAAGCGTGGCGTGTTCGATCCCCAGTGCGTCCATCAACTCCAGCAAATCCTGAGCGAGGGCTGCTTGCTGGCCGGAGCGCAGTGTTTCGGGGTGGTTGAAGCGAGTCGGCCCGTAACCGCGCAGATACGGGACGATCACCCGATAACCCTCGGCGGCGAGGACCGGGGCGATTTCGTCGTACGCCCGGGGCGAGTAGGGGAAGCCATGCAGCAATATGACCGCGTCGCCGGTGGACGGGCCGTGCTGTTCAAAGGCTACGTTCAAGTTCGGTGTCAATACGCGTTGAATGTCAGACACGGCAGACTCCACAGCCATTGGGCGTCAGGCAACATTAGACCATTCCTTGGTGGCGAGGGAGCTTGCTCCCGCAGGCCTGCGCAGCAGGTCCACTGGAGCATGGGGTCGCTTCGCAACCCGGCGGGAGCAAGCTCCCTCGCCACAGGGGAGCGTCACTTGCCGGCGTCCGTTCCTGGTCAGCCGAACAGCACCCTTTGCCAATGATCTTCGCTGATGATCGCGATCGGCACGCCGCTGTCTCTCAGCTCAACGGCTTTCTTGATCTTGGTGCCGTAAGAGCTGTGAAGCCACTGATCATTGCCAATGCTCCCCACTACCAAATAGTGAATTTTTTTGCTGACGGAACCGCCAATAAGGCCGCCGCGTTCGAGGATCTGCGACTCACATTCTTTACGTGGCCCATAGGCCATGACGCCTGTAAACAGGAACACCCGATCAATCAGGGATAACTGCGGGGCAGGGTTGTCGAGAGGAAGACTGGTCGGCGCGGCAAACGTGGGTGTTTGTGTTGGTGCGACTGGCAGCCCGGTGAACTGATGCAGCATTTCCAACAGCTCCGCAGACTCGTCGGCGTCCAGAACTCCGTCGCTGAGCATGTCGGCAAGGCGCCTGTAAAGGATGTTCACAACCGGATCATCCAGGTGCACCAAATGGGTTTCAATCCAGGTTCTGAGAAACTCGGCTTCTTGCTGGTTGATCGTGCCGTCTGCGGCAAGCCCGGCTGCGATGCCAATGAGAGCATCGACCGAGCGCCGCTCGATCCTTGCCTGGTGAAAGAACACACTGCTCTGAAATTCCTGATGCAAATCGACCATCGTTGCTTCTCCTTAAGCCTCGGCTTCCGCCACCTGATTGAAATACTTCGTCCGGTCCGGGGTAAACGTCACTCGCATCTTCGTCCGCGAGCAGGTCAGCGAGCGCTCTTCAGCCAGATCAATATCCAGATCCTCACCACGCAAGCCTTGCCACTGCGCCAGGTATTTCAGCGAGCCGTATTTCTCGGTTTTCTTCAGGCTGCGGCTCACGCCTCCTTTCCAGCCGAGCACCGGCAGTTCGCCGGCGAGGCATTGTTGCGCAAGGTCGGGGAAGCGGGTGGCGCGCTGGCGGCCGATTTCCCAGCACTTGATCAGGCCTTTGTCGCAGGCTTCCCAGAGTTGGCTGCGGGTGAGGCCGGTGCGCAGGGGCGTGGCGATGGGACGGTGGACGTGCTGGGTCATTCTGGTTCCTTGAATTCGGGTTTTATTGGACAGCTCCGCTGTGCCCGTTGCGGTGGATGGTAGGGGGGGATGTAACAGGTGGCAACAGGGTATTTCAGGGTGTAAGTGCAGGTTGCGGGGGAGGGATTGGGCGGGGATTGTTTAGACGAAGTAGGGGCTGAATGACCTGGCGTGTGGCGAGGGAGCTTGCTCCCGCTCGGCTGCGAAGCAGGCGCAAAGCCAGACAATGCGGTTCTTCTGGAGAAATGGTGGCGCACGGATTGGGGCCGCTTCGCGACCCGGCGGGAGCAAGCTCCCGCGCAACGCAAGTTCACCAACGTTTATTTTTGTGTAGGAATTCGTCCTGCAAAACCCGAGTTGAAGGGATATTTCCGACAGAGTGCGGCGAAATTACGGCTGCCAAACACTCTTTTCCCCACTCAAACGCCGATCCAGAAAACTCGCCGCACTGATCAGCGCCAGATGCGTCAGCGCCTGCGGGGTGTTGCCCAGATGGCGGCCCTTGCTGTCGAACTCTTCGGCGTACAGCCCCAGCGGGTTTGCGTAGCGCAGCAGTTGTTCGAACTCCAGATGGGCCTTCTCCACCTGACCGGCTCGGGCCAGGCATTCGACGTACCAGAACGAGCAGGCGGCAAACGCGCCTTCGGTGCCGGTCAAACCGTCGATGTTGCCGTCATCGTTGCGATAGCGATAAACCATGCCGTCGCGCACCAGAGTCTTTTCGATCGCTTCAAGGGTCGACAGCCAGCGCGGGTCCTTGGCGCTGACGAAACGCACCAGCGGCATCAGCAGCATCGAGCCGTCGAGCGCGGTGCCGCCCTTGTACTGGACGAAATGCCCGCGCTCCTCATCCCAGAAGTTGTCCCAGATGTCGGCGTAGATCGCCTGCCGGGTCTGATCCCACTGGACGAACGGCGCCGGCAGCGAGCGTTTCGAGGCCAGGCGAATGGCCCGGTCAAGCGCCACCCAGCACATCAATCGCGAATGCAGAAAGTGATGTTGCTCTCCACGCATTTCCCAAATGCCTACATCGGTGGTCTGCCAGGTCTCACACACCTGATCAACCACTTCGCGCACGTGTTTCCAACCTTGGTGGGAAATCGCGTCGCCGTACTTGTTGACCAGATAAACGGCGTCCATCAGCTCGCCGAAAATATCCAGCTGAATCTGGTCGTAGGCGCCATTGCCAATGCGCACTGGCTGCGCGCCGCCATGACCGGACAGATGCGTGAGCTCGGTTTCCGGCAACTCCTGGCGACCATCGACGGCATATAGGATGTTGAGTTTCATCGGTTGGCCGTGGCAATCGCTGACCCGCCCGCGCAGCCAGCCCATGTAGGCGTTGGCCTCGTCGACAAAACCCAGGCGCATGAACGCGTAGACGGTGAACGAGGCGTCGCGGATCCAGGTGTAGCGATAATCCCAGTTGCGCTCGCCGCCGGGGGTTTCCGGCAGGCCGAAGGTGGCGGCGGCGAGGATCGCGCCGTGCTTGCGCGAGGTCAGCAGCTTCAGCGCGAGGGCCGAGCGATTGACCATCTCCCGCCAGCGCCCGCGGTAGTTGGACTGACCGATCCAGTCGCGCCAGAACTTCAGCGTGCGCTCCAGGCACATTTTCGCGCCGTCATCCTTGAAGCGTGGATCGTCGGCGCCACCGAGGACGAATTCGGCGTGCTGATCCTGTTTCAAACTGAAGGAGGCAACGGCCGACTCGCCATCGAGGTACAACGCCTGATCCGCCACCAGCCGCAGTGAGGGCTGACCCTCGGCGCTGAAAATCACCGATTGGTCATCCATCTGCGCCCGGGTATTGGCGCGGGCGTAGTCATGGCGCACCGCGCAGCGCATATGGAAGGTGGCTTGCCCGCTGACCACTCGCACCCGGCGCATCAGCAGCGGCAGGTCATCGACACTGTCGCCGATCGGCAGCAGGTCGGTGATTTCCACCACGGCCTGTTCGCTGAGCCAGCGCGTTTGCAGAACATTGGTGTCGGGCAGGTAGATCTGTTCGCGCCGGGCATCGGGCAAGTCCGGGGCGAGCTGGAAAATCCCCGCCTCGGGCGTGTCGAGCAGCGAACAGAAGATCGACGGGCTGTCGAATTCCGGCCAGCAGAAAAAATCCACGCTGCCCTTGTCGTTGACCAGTGCCGCACTGCGCAGGTCGCCGATGATGCCGTGGGCGTCGATCGGGCTTTGTCGTTCAGGATGATGCTCAGCCATTGCCACGAAACTCCGGATAAAGACTCATGCCGCCGTCGATGAACAGGGTGGTGCCGACGATGTAGTCGGCGGCGTCGGAAGCGAGAAACACCACCGCGTTGGCGATGTCCTCGACATCGCCGATGCGACCGTAGGGGATCAGCTCCAGCAGCTTTTCACCGGCGGCGCCTTCGGTGGCTTCTGTGTTGATCGCCGTACGAATCGCTCCCGGCGCGATGCCATTGATGCGGATGCGCTGCTGGCTGACTTCCTGGGCGAGGGTCTGCATCAATTGATCGACGCCGCCCTTGGACGCCGCATAGTTGACGTGCCCGGCCCACGGAATGCGCTGGTGCACCGAGCTCATGTGAATGATCTTCCCGGCCGCGCGGGACACGCCTTCGCGCACCCCTTGGCGGTTGAAAATCCGCAGCGCGGCGCGGGCGCAGAGGAACTGGCCGGTGAGGTTGACGCCAATCACCGTGTTCCAGTCTTCCAGAGTCATGTCCACCGCCGCGGCATCCTTTTGCAGACCGGAATTGGCCACCAGAATATCCAGCGAGCCAAAGGCATCGAGGGTCTCGGCGAACAGCCGTTCGACTTGGTCTTCCTTTGAAATATCGGCGCCGATGGCCAGCGCCTGGCCGCCGTCGGCAATGATCTGCCGGGCCAGCGCTTCGGCAGGTTCCGCCTGACGGTTGTAATTGATGACGACGGCTGCGCCGGCAGCGGCCAGCGCTTTGGCGGCGGCGTGGCCGATGCCGGCGCTGGCGCCGGTGACCAGTGCCACTTGGCGGGCGAGGGATATTTGCATGCGAAGTCGTGCCTTGAGTGAGGGCCTATTTAGCTGACTGGTCGCAAGCGTGGAGAGTTCAAGAGCAAAGATCAAAAGATCGCAGCCTTCGGCAGCTCCTACATGGAATGCGTTCACCTGTAGGAGCTGCCGAAGGCTGCGATCTTTTGCTCTTCAGGGCCTTCACATTCCACCAACAATTCCCCGCTTCCACGCTCATCAGCCTTTGTGGCAACTTGGCCGCCCCTGATGAGGCTGCAATCCATGGCAAACCCTTACCGCGAATTATTCACCGCCCCCGGCGCCCGTGCTTTTGTTCTGGCCGGGATGATCGCGCGCATGCCGATTTCCATGACCGGCATCGGCGTGATCACCATGCTTTCGCAACTCAAGGGCGGGTACGCGCTGGCCGGTGCGGTGGCGGCGACGTTTGCCCTGGCCACGGCGTTTTGCGCGCCGCAGGTCTCGCGGCTGGTGGATCGTTTCGGCCAGGGCAAAGTGCTGCCGCTGTCGGCATTGATCGGTGGCGGGGCGCTGTTGATGTTGCTGCTGTGCACGCGCTTGCAGGCGCCGACCTGGACGCTGTTCATATTCGCCGCGCTGGCCGGGTGCATGCCGAGCATGTCGGCGATGGTGCGCGCGCGCTGGACCGAGATCTATCGCGGCCAGCCGCAATTGCAGACCGCCTACGCGCTGGAATCGGTGCTCGATGAAGTCTGTTTCATCGTTGGCCCGCCGCTGTCGGTGGGATTGTGCGTGGTGGCGTTTCCCGAGGCCGGGCCGTTGGCCGCGCTGCTGGCGCTGGCGATCGGGGTGACGGCGTTTGTCGCCCAACGCAGCACCGAGCCGGCGGTGCACCCGCAGGAGTCGCAGCATCAGGGTTCGATCATTCGCTCGACCGACGTGCAATGGCTGCTGGCGTTGATGCTTGCCATGGGCGTCATCGTCGGTGTGGTCGATGTGGTCAGCGTCGCCTTCGCCCAGCAGCAGGGCCAGCCGGCGGCGGCGAGCATCGTCTTGTCGGTGTATGCGATCGGCTCGTGTCTGGCCGGGATTGCGTTTGGCGCGATGCGTTCGAAACTGCCGTTGCCGCGCCTGTTTCTCTACGGTGGGGTGGCGACGGCGGTGACCACGCTGCCGCTGTTGCTGGCGAGCAATATTTTCGGTTTGTCACTGGCGGTGTTTGTCGCGGGATTGTTCTTCTCGCCGACGCTGATCGTGGCGATGGCGTTAATCGAGCGCATTGTGCCGCCGGCCAAACTGACTGAAGGCCTGACCTGGCTGGTGACGGGGTTGAGCATCGGCGTGGCGATCGGCGCGGCCGGCTCAGGCGCGTTGGTGGATGCGTTTGGCGCGCGTAGCGGCTTCTGGCTGGCGATTGTGGCGGGGGCGGTGGTGTTGGCGTCAGCGTTTCAGAGTTATCGGCACCTGAAATAAACCGGCTTTGGCGAGCTGTTGTGGTGAGGGAGCTTGCTCCCGCTCGATTGCGCAGCAATCGCAAACCCGTCGGCCCGATTTCAGAACTCATTGAGACTCAGAGCTTGGTACCGCTTCGCAGTCCAGCGGGAGCAAGCTCCCTCGCCACAGTTATTGATACCTTCAGGCGTTTGGTGGTGTTGGTTACCAACCCCGGCCCGAATTCACCCAGAAATTCACCGACAGCGACGTCGATACCGATTCCACCTGATGGAACCAGCCCTCCGGCAGAAACAGCAGATCCCCGGCCTCCAGCGTCACGCGCAGGAATGTCACATCGCGTGCTGCAGGAAAGCGCTCATAGTCAGGTGCGTCGGGGTTGAAGTCACAGCCGTCCAGGCCACCCTTTGGCGCCGTCGACCAGGTGCCCAGCGCCTCGCGGTGATGCGGGGCGGCGAGGGTGAACTGCTTCTGGCCCCAGACCTGCGCGAACAAGTTGTCGGTGTCGTCGCGATGCAGCGGCGTCAGCGTGCCTTTGGGGCCGATCCAGATACGTGGCGGGATGAACAGCGAAGCATCGAAGTACGGCGGGTACTTGATCTGCTGCAGCAATTGCGCCGGCAGGATGTTGTTGCCCATGTAGGCCGGCGGTTCGCCGTCAGCCCGTTTGACTGCCGGTTGGTCCAGCGAGGCAATGAACTCGGCCATCGACGTCGAGCGGAAATCACGTTCGGTGGAAAAGGTCTTTTTCACGTAATCGCCGTGGCGGGTGATGCCCTGCAGTTCGGCGAAATGCACCAGTGATTCTTCGCGACTGAGCTTGAACAGCGGCCAGTCCTGCAAGGCATTGCTGATCACCACCGGGATGCCGTTGGGCAAATACTTGCTTTTGAATTCGCTGACCGACAAATCATTGCGCGCATGGCGCTCGATGCGGGTCTGAACCGGCAGGCCGGCGGTGAGTTTTTCGCTGAAGCGTGGCGGGGTCGGGTAGCGCTTGTTCATGTCGACTTTTTCCACCACTGCGCCACCGTGCATCGCATGCTCGATGATCTGCGGCAGCAGCGTCGCCAGGCCCATGTTGCCGCCGATTTTCAGGCGGCCGCTGGCGAACAGTTCTTCGACATTGACCCTGCCGGCCATGATCCCGAGAAAATCACTCTCGGCGACTTCAATGGTCACGTCGGGGCTGGGGTGGCGACCGGGCGCGGTGCGACTGCTGGCCTTGACCTCCGACCAGTAGGCCTGCTGCGGACCAAACACGAATTGGAAAACGCCTTCGATGCCGACGGCACCGGCATTGGCGAACAACTTGCCCAGGATGCTCTGCAGGTCCACGGTGAATCCTCATTATTGGTTTTGGCCTGAACAGTTAACGAGCGCCTGTTGGCGCAATTTACCGGCGCGCGACTAATTTGCCGGGGGCGTAATCCGTTTCTCTCTACAGACAAATTTTTCGAGGAAAGCCGGGTGAACAAGCTGACCCTGCTGTGCCTGCCGTACTCCGGCGCCAGCGCCATGGTCTACAGCCGCTGGCGGCCAAAACTGCCGCAATGGCTGCAACTGCAGCCGGTGGAGTTGCCGGGGCGCGGCGCGCGTTTCGACGAGCCGCTGCACACAGATATGCGTGCGTTGGCGATGCAACTGGCCAAGGAACTGCGGCCCAATCTCAAGGTGCCGTATGCGTTGTTCGGCCATAGCCTGGGCGCGCTGCTGGCCTGCGAAATCGCTCACGCCCTGCGCATCTTGGGCTGTCCGGAACCGGTGGCGCTGTTTGCCTCGGGCACGGCGGCGCCGACGATGCGCGCCGATTACGATCGCGGTTTTGCCGAGCCGAAAACCGACGCCGAGCTGATCGATCAGTTGCGCACGCTCAACGGCACCAGCGAAGAAGTGCTGGCCAACGCCGAGCTGATGAGCCTGACCCTACCGATCCTGCGCGCGGATTTTCTGCTTTGCGGCAAATTCGAGCCGTTGCAGCGGCCGCTGCTCAACTGCCCGGTGCACGTGCTGGGCGGCAAGGCGGATCGTGCGACCACCGAACAGCTGATCGGCTGGAGCAAGGAAACCCGCGGCAGTTTTTCGGTGGACATGCTCGCCGGCGGGCATTTCTTTATTCATGAGCATGAGGCCAAAGTGCTCAAGGTGATCAAGGATCAACTGGAAGGGCATCATCGTCGGCACAACCTGGCCATCACCGCCTGATCCGCTCCCTGTAGGAGCTGCGGCACGCTGCGATCTTTTGATCCTGATCTTTAAAATCAAAAGATCGCAGCGTGCCGCAGCTCCTACAGGGTTGTGCGATACGACGGAAATTCCCCGCTCTGCCTCCCGCCTGACAGTTGTTCTCATTCGCTAATTTTTCCGGTCTGCATTCGTTTTATAGGGACGACGTGCCTTTGTGCTTCCTGCCTACTGATCCGGATGCTGAGAAATGAATGCTGAAGACTCCTTGAAACTTGCTCGCCGGTTTATCGGGTTGCCCCTGGAAAAGCGCCAGATGTTCCTCGCGGCCCTGCACAAGGAGGGCGTGGATTTCGCGCGGTTTCCGATACCGGCCGGCATCGCAGCCGAGGATCGTCAGGCGCTGTCTTACGCACAGCGCCGCATGTGGTTCCTGTGGCAACTCGACCCGCAGAGCGGCGCCTACAACCTGCCCGGTGCGGTGCGGCTCAGCGGGCGACTGAACCTGGCGGCGCTGGAGCAAGCTTTCGCCAGTCTGGTGGAGCGCCACGAAACCCTGCGTACGGTGTTCCAGCGCCAGGCCGATGATAGCCTGCTGCAAGTGCCGGCCACCGCGCCGCTGCTGATTGTCCGGGAGGACTTCAGCGCATTGGCGGCCAGCGAGCGCGAGCAGGCGGTGATCCGCGCCGCCGAACAGCAGTCGGTGCTGCCCTTTGATCTGGCGGTCGGTCCGTTGCTGCGCGTGACCTTGCTCAAGCTTGCCGAGCAGGAACACGTGCTGCTGCTGACCCTGCACCACATCGTGTCCGATGGCTGGTCGATGAACGTGTTGATCGATGAATTCATCCGTTGCTACGACGCGTTCGACGCCGGTCAGGCGCCGCAATTGCCGCCACTGCCGATCCAGTACAGCGACTATGCGCTGTGGCAACGCCGCTGGCTGGAAGCCGGTGAGCAGGCACGCCAACTCGACTATTGGCAGGCGCAACTGGGCGACGAACATCCGGTGCTGGAATTGCCACTGGATCATTCGCGCCCGGCGATGCCGAGCTATCGCGGCACCCGCTATGAATTCGCGGTCGACGGCCAACTCGCCGAGCAGCTGCGCAGCACTGCGCAACAGCATCAGGTCACTTTGTTCATGTTCCTGCTCGGCGCCTTCAATGCGCTGTTGCACCGTTACACCGGGCAGACCGACCTGCGCGTCGGGGTGCCGATCGCCAACCGCAATCGCGGCGAGATCGAAGGCCTGATCGGCTTCTTCGTCAACACTCAGGTGCTACGCACGCAGCTGCACGGCCAGACCCGGGTCGATGAACTGTTGCGGGCGGTCAAGGAAACCGCGCTCGGTGCGCAGGCGCATCAGGATCTGCCGTTCGAGCAACTGGTCGAAGCGCTGAAGCTGGAACGCAGCCTCAGCCACACGCCACTGTTCCAGGTGATGTACAACCATCAGCCGCACGTCGCCGATATCGCCACCATCAGCACCGCATCCGGCCTGCAACTCGACAGCCTTGACTGGCAGAGTCGCACCACCCAGTTCGACCTGACGCTGGACACCTGGGAGAAGGGCGGCAAGCTCCACGCCGCTCTGACCTACGCCAGCGACCTGTTCGATGCACCGACCATCGAACGCATGGCGCGGCACTGGCTGCGCCTGTTGACGGCGATGGTCGCCGATCCGTCGCAGCGTATTGGTGAATTGCCGCTGCTGGAGGCTGACGAGCAGCGCACCCTGGTGCACGACTGGAACAACGTCCATGCGCAGTACCCGAGCGACACGCCGATTCACCAGTTGATCGAAGCGCAGGTCGCGCGTACGCCGCAGGCACCGGCACTGCTGTTCGGTGAACAGATTCTGAGTTACGCCGAACTGGATGCGCGGGCCAATCGCCTGGCGCATCTGTTGCGCGAACAGGGTGTGCGGGCGGACAGTCTGGTCGGCGTCCGCGCCTTGCGTTCGGTGGAAATGGTCGTCGCGCTGCTGGCGATTCTCAAGGCCGGCGGCGCCTACGTGCCGCTGGATCCCGAGTACCCGCAGGAGCGTCTGGCCTACATGATCGAGGACAGCGGCATTACTTTGCTGCTGACGCAAGAAGCGCTGCTGGCAACGCTGCCGACTGACGGCGTAAACGTCATTACCCTGGATCAGCCAGGACTGCTCGACAGCTATAGCGACAGCCGTCCCGACGTCAGCGTCGATCCGCTGAACCTGGCCTACGTGATTTACACCTCGGGCTCCACCGGCAAACCGAAGGGCGCCGGCAACAGCCACGCGGCGCTGGTCAACCGTCTGTGCTGGATGCAGGAAGCCTATGCGCTGGACGCCAGTGATTCGGTGCTGCAGAAAACCCCGTTCAGTTTCGACGTGTCGGTGTGGGAGTTCTTCTGGCCGCTGCTGACCGGCGCGCGGCTGGTGGTGGCCGCGCCGGGCGCGCACCGTGATCCGCTGCAACTGATCGATAGCATCAACCGCCACGGCATCAGCACGCTGCACTTTGTGCCGTCGATGTTGCAGGCGTTCATCCACGAACCGGGCGTGGAAAGCTGCAGCGGTCTCAAGCGGATTGTCTGCAGCGGTGAAGCGTTGCCGCTGGATGCGCAGCTGCAAGTCTTCGCCAAACTGCCGAACGCCAGCCTTTACAACTTGTATGGCCCGACCGAAGCGGCCATCGACGTCACTCACTGGACCTGTGTCGATGAAGGCGCGGACAGTGTGCCGATCGGTCGGCCGATCGCCAACCTGCGCACCCACGTCCTCGATGCCGAGTTGCTGCCGGTGCCGAGCGGTGTCGCCGGTGAGCTGTATCTGGGCGGCGCCGGGCTGGCGCGCAGTTATCACCAGCGTCCGGCGCTGACGGCCGAACGTTTTGTGCCGTGCCCGTTCCATGACGGCGCGCGTCTGTACCGCACCGGCGACCGTGTGCGGCAGCGTGCCGACGGGGTGATCGAATACCTCGGCCGTCTCGACCATCAGGTGAAGTTGCGCGGTTTGCGCATCGAGCTGGGCGAAATCGAAACCCGCCTGATGCAGCACTCGCTGGTGCGTGAGGCGGTGGTGCTGGTGCAGGGCGGCAAGCATCTGGTGGCTTACCTTGTGCTGGAAAACCCGCAGGCCGACGAGCAGTGGCAGCAAGAGGTCAAGGCGTGGCTGCTCGGCAGCCTGCCGGAATTCATGGTGCCGACCTACCTGATCACCCTCGACAAATTGCCGGTCACCGCCAACGGCAAGCTCGACCGCAAGGCCTTGCCGCAACCGGATGCCGCGCCGCAACAGGCATTCGTGGCGCCACAGGACGCCATGCAGAAAGCCCTCGCGGCGATCTGGGAAGCTGTGCTCGGCCTCGACCGCGTCGGCCTCGAAGACAACTTCTTCGAGCTGGGCGGCGATTCGATCATCTCGATTCAAGTGGTCAGTCGTGCGCGACAGGCGGGGATCCGTATCAGCCCGCGTGACCTGTTCCAGTACCAGACCGTGCGCAGTCTGGCACTGGTCGCGAGCCACGATAACCTGTCCTCGGTAGATCAGGGGCCGGTGACCGGCGACGCCGTGCTCGGGCCGATCCAGCAGGATTTCTTCAGCCGCGCTATGCCGGTGCGCGAGCACTGGAACCAGTCGTTGCTGCTGACCCCGCGTGAGGCATTGAACGCACAATGGCTCGATGCGGCGCTGACGCACCTGATCAATCACCACGACGCCTTGCGCCTGCGTTTTGTCGAAGGCAGCGAAGGCTGGCAACAAAGCCACGGCCCGCTGCTGAACGGCGCTGAGTTGTGGCAACGCGATGCCGAATCTGCCGAACAGTTGCAGGCGCTGTGCAACGAAGCTCAGCGCAGCCTCGACCTGCAAAACGGCCCGTTGCTGCGCGCGTTGCTGGTGACCATGGCCGATGGCTCGCAACGACTGGCACTGATCATTCATCACCTGGCGGTCGATGGCGTTTCCTGGCGGGTGCTGCTGGAAGATCTGCAGCAGGCTTACAAGCAATTGGCGGCGGGCGGCGGCATTCAGTTGCCGGCGAAGACCAGCGCGTTCCAGAGCTGGACGGCGCGTCTGGCGCAGGAAGCGTCGCGCTTCGATGAGCAATTGGGTTATTGGAAAGCCCAGCACCAGGGCGCCGAGGATCTGCCGTGCGACCGCCCGGATGGCAGCCTGCACAACCTGCATGGCGAGAAAATCGAATGGCGCCTCGACGCCGAGCGCACCCGTCAGTTGCTGCAACAGGCGCCTGCCGCCTATCGCACCCAGGTCAACGATCTGTTGCTTACCGCACTGGCGCGCACCATCAGTCGCTGGAGCCAGCAGCCGGGCACGCTGATCGAACTGGAAGGCCACGGCCGCGAAGACCTGTTCGATGATGTCGACCTGACCCGCACCGTGGGCTGGTTCACCAGTCTGTTCGCGGTCAACCTGACCGCCAGCGCTGATCTCGACGGCTCGATCAAGGCGATCAAGGAGCAACTGCGCGCGGTGCCGGACAAAGGTCTGGGTTACGGCGTGCTGCGGCATCTGGCCGCACCGTCGGTGCGCGCCGAACTGGCCGCGTTGCCGCAACCGCGCATCACCTTCAACTACCTCGGCCAATTCGACCGCCAGTTCGACGAGGCGGCGCTGTTCGTGCCGGCTGTTGAAACCAGCGGCGTGGCGCAGGATCCTTCGGCGCCTCTGGGCAACTGGCTGACCGTGGAAGGTCAGGTGTATGGCGGCGAACTGTCGATGAGCTGGGGCTTCAGCCGCGAGATGTTCGACAGCGCCACGGTGCAGCACCTGGTCGATCAATATGCCAGCGAGTTGCAGGCGCTGATCGAACACTGCTGCACGCTACCCATTGCGCAAGCGACGCCGTCGGACTTCCCGCTGGCTCGGGTGACCCAGGCGCAACTGGATGCGCTGCCGGTGCCGGCCGGTCAGCTCGATGATGTCTATCCGCTGTCGCCGATGCAGCAGGGTTTGCTGTTCCACACCCTCTACGAGCAGGCTGCGGGTGAGTACATCAATCAGTTGCGCGTGGATGTGCAAGGTCTTGACCCTGAGCGGTTCCGCGCCGCGTGGCAGGCCACCGTCGATGCGCAGGACATTCTGCGCAGCGGTTTCGTCTGGCAGGGCGAACTGGCGCAACCGCTGCAGATCGTCCACAAACAGGTGCAGTTGCCGTTCAGCATTCTCGACTGGCGTCAGCACGACAATCAGCCGGCAGCCCTCGCGGCGCTGGCCGATGCCGAGCGTCAGCAAGGATTCGATCTGGGCCATGCACCGTTGCTGCGTCTGGTGCTGGTGCAGACCGCTGCCGAGCAATGGCACCTGATCTACACCCATCACCACATCCTCATGGACGGCTGGAGCAACTCGCAGTTGCTCGGCGAAGTGTTGCAGCGCTACAGCGGTCGCACCCCGGCCCATGGCGGCGGGCGTTATCGCGATTACATCGCCTGGCTGCAGCGTCAGGACGCGCAACTCAGTCAGGACTTCTGGAGCGGCCAATTGGCTGTCCTGCAAGAGCCGACCCGACTGGTCCGCGCCGCCACCAGCGGCGAAGGCGACAGCGGCCACGGTGACCATTACCTGACGCTGGACGTGCCGCGCACTCAGGCGCTGGAAGCGTTTGCCCGCCAGCAGAAAGTCACTGTCAACACCCTCGTGCAAGCCGCGTGGCTGCTGTTGCTGCAGCGCTACACCGGTCACGAGGCGGTGGCGTTCGGTGCGACTGTGGCCGGGCGTCCGGCGGATTTGCCGGGCATCGAGCAGCAGGTCGGCCTGTTCATCAACACCCTGCCGGTGATCGGTGCGCCGCGCCCGGACCAAAGCGTTGGCCAATGGCTGCAAGCGGTGCAGGCGCAAAACCTCAGCCTGCGCGACTTCGAACACACGCCGCTGGCGGACATCCAGCGCTGGGCCGGGCAGGGCGGTGAAGCGCTGTTCGACAACATTCTGGTGTTCGAAAACTACCCGGTCGCCCAGGCGCTGAGCCAGGCCGGGCAAGGCCTGACATTCGGTGAGGTCGGCAATCTGGAGCAGACCCACTACGCCCTGAGCGTGGCGGTCACCCTCGGACAGCAACTGGCGCTGCACTACAGTTTCGACCGCAGCCAGTTTGCCGGTGAGGTGATCGAAGGCATCAGTGCTCACCTGCTGCAATTGCTCGAGCAGTTTGCGCTGTCGGCCGAGCGCAACCTTGGCGAAATCGCTCTGGCCAGCGCTGACGAGCATGCCCGCCAGCAAGCCGAAAACCAGCCGCAGCCGTACCCGCTGGACATCGCGGTGCATCAGCGCATTGCCGCGCTGGCGGCCGAGCGTCCGCAGCGCACCGCAGTGATCTTCAACGGTCAGCACTTCAGTTATGGCGAAATCGAGCAGCGTGCCAATCAACTGGCCCACGCGCTGATCGCCCGTGGTGTCGGCGCCGAGACTCGGGTCGGCGTGGCCCTGCCGCGCAGCGAGGCGGTGATCGTCGCGCTGCTGGCGGTGCTCAAGGCCGGCGGTGCCTATGTGCCGCTGGACACCAGTTACCCGCGTGAACGCCTGGCCTATCTGATCGAGGATTCCGGGCTGGCGCTGCTGCTCAGCGATTCGTCGGTGTCGGCGCAATTGCCGGTCGACGAGTCGGTGCCGTTGCTGGAACTGGATCGTCTCGACCTGCGCGAATTGCCGAGCACGGCGCCACAGGTGCCAGTCGATCCGCACAACCTCGCGTACGTGATCTACACCTCCGGTTCCACCGGCAATCCGAAAGGCGTCAGCGTTGCCCACGGCCCATTGGCGATGCATTGCCAGGCCATCGGTCAGCGCTATGAAATGCGCGACAGCGACTGCGAATTCCACTTCATGTCGTTCGCCTTCGACGGCGCCCACGAACGCTGGCTCACCAGCCTGACCCACGGCGCTTCGCTGCTGATTCGCGACGACACGCTGTGGACGCCGGAGCAGACCTACAACGCGATGATCGAACACGGCGTGAGCGTGGTCGCGTTCCCTCCGGTGTACCTGCAACAACTGGCCGAACACGCCGAGCGTGTCGGCAACCCGCCGAAGGTGCGGATCTATTGCTTCGGCGGCGATGCGGTACCGAACGCCAGTTTCGAGCGGGTCAAGCGCGCGCTCGATCCGGACTACATCATCAACGGCTACGGCCCGACTGAAACCGTGGTCACCCCGCTGATCTGGAAAGCCGGGCGCGAGGTGCCATGCGGTGCCGCTTACGCACCGATCGGCAGCCGGATCGGCGACCGCAGCGCCTATGTGCTCGACGCCGATTTGAACCTGTTGCCGCAAGGCATGGCCGGTGAGTTGTACCTCGGTGGTACCGGGTTGGCGCGGGGTTATCTGAACCGTCCGGGGCTGACCGCCGAGCGTTTTGTCGCCGACCCGTTCAGCGCAAATGGCGGCTTGCTCTATCGCACTGGCGACCTGGTGCGCCAGCGTGTCGACGGTACCTTTGACTATCTGGATCGCATCGACAATCAGGTGAAGATTCGCGGGTTCCGTATCGAACTGGGCGAAGTCGAAGCGGCGCTGCAAGCCCTCGACGGCGTGCGCGAAGCGGTGGTCGTGGCGCAGGAAGGCAGCGCCGGCAGTGGCAAGCGTCTGGTGGCCTACGTGGTCGGTGATTCAGCGAGTGCCGAGTTCACCGACCACCTGCGCGCGCAGCTCAAGGCCAGCCTGCCGGCGCACATGGTGCCGGCGTATGTCCTGCGTCTTGAGCGCATGCCGCTGACGCCGAACGGCAAGCTCGATCGCAAGAACCTGCCGAAGCCGGATGTCAGCCAACTGCAGCAAACCTATGTCGCCCCACAGAGCGCGCTGGAGCAGCAACTGGCGGCGATCTGGCAAGACGTGCTCAAGCTTGAGCAAGTGGGTGTCAGCGACAACTTCTTCGAACTGGGCGGCGATTCGATCATCTCGATTCAAGTGGTCAGCCGGGCGCGGCAGGCCGGGATTCGCTTCAGCCCCAAAGACCTGTTCCAGCACCAGACGATTCAGGCCTTGGCCACGGTCGCGCAGACTGGCGAAGTCGTGCAGCCCATCGATCAGCGCGCGCAAACCGGCGAAACCGCGTTGCTGCCGATTCATCAGACATTCTTTGCCGAGGCGATTCCCGACCGTCACCACTGGAACCAGTCGGTGATGCTCAAGCCGACGCAGGCGCTGGACGCTCAGGTACTGGAGCAAGCGCTGGATGCGCTGGTGGTTCAGCACGACAGTTTGCGTCTGGATTTTGTCGAGCAGGCCGCTGGCTGGTCGGCGCATTACCGCGACGTCGCCACGCAAGCGGGGGAAACCATTCTCTGGCAAGTCGAGGTCGCTGATCTCGCCGCCCTTGAGGCGCTGGGCAACAAGGCCCAGCGCAGCCTGCAACTGAGCGGCGGTTCGCTGATCCGCGCGGTGCTGGCGAACCTGGCTGATGGCAGTCAGCGCCTGTTGCTGATCGTTCATCACCTGGTGGTCGATGGCGTGTCGTGGCGGATTCTGTTCGAAGATCTGCAAAACGCCTATCGCCAGCTCCGCGCAGGTAAGCCCGTGCAATTGCCGGCGAAAACCAGTGCGCTCAAAGCCTGGGCGGCGGCGTTGCAGGACTACGCCAAAACCCCGGCGTTACAGGCCGAACTGGGCTTCTGGCAGCAGCAGTTGCAGGGCGCTTCGGCGGCCTTGCCTTACGACCGTCCGCAGGGTGGGCAGCAACACGATCAGGCGCTGACTCTGCGCAGCAAACTCGATCAGACCCTGACCCGGCAGCTGCTGCAGGAAGCTCCGGCGGCCTATCGCACCCAAGTCAACGACCTGTTGCTGACCGCGCTGGCGCGGGTGCTGGTGCGCTGGACCGGTGACGACAATGCGTTGGTGTTGCTTGAGGGCCATGGTCGCGAAGACCTGTTCGAACACATCGATCTGACCCGTACAGTGGGCTGGTTCACCAGCGTATTCCCGGCACGCCTGGCACCGGCCGCCGAACTCGGCACCTCGCTCAAGCAGATCAAGGAACAGCTGCGGGCGATCCCCCACAAAGGCATCGGCTTCGGCGCACTCGCGCACCTCGGTGATGAGTCGGCGCGTGCCACCCTGCAAGCCTTGCCGGCGCCGCGCCTGACCTTCAACTATCTTGGCCAGTTCGATGGCAGCTTCGCTGCCGCCAGCGATGCTCTGTTCGTGCCGACCAGCGAGTCCGGCGGCGCAGAGGTCAATCTGCAAGGGCCGCTGGGCAATCCGCTGGCGCTTAACAGCAAGGTGTTCGGCGGTGAGCTGGACCTGAGCTGGACCTACAGCGGCGCGATGTTCGACACAGCCACCATTCAGCGTCTGGCCGACGACTATGTGCAGGAACTGACCGCGCTGATCGGCCACTGCTGCGACACTGGCAACCGTGGCGTGACGCCGTCGGACTTCCCGCTGGCGCAACTGTCGCAAGCGCAACTGGATGCGCTGGTGCTGGAACCGCAAGGCATCGACGACATTTATCCGCTGTCGCCGATGCAGCAGGGCATGCTGTTCCACACCTTGCTCGAACACGGCAACGGCGACTACATCAACCAGATGCGCCTGGACGTCGACGGTGTCGATCCGCAACGCTTCCGCGCAGCGTGGCAGGCGGCGGTGGATGCGCATGACATCCTGCGCAGCGGCTTCTTCTGGCAAGGCGATCTGCCGCAACCGGTGCAAGTGGTGCAGCGTCAGGTCGAAGTGCCGTTCAGCGTGCTCGACTGGCACGGCAGGACTGATCTGGAGGCAGCGCTGCAAACCCTCGCTGATGAAGAGCGCGCACTGGGTCTGGACCTGAGCTGTGCGCCGCTGATGCGTCTGGTGCTGGTGCGCACGGCAGCCGAGCGTTATCACCTGATCTACACCAACCATCACATCCTGATGGACGGCTGGAGCAGCGCGCAGTTGCTCGGCGAAGTGTTGCAGCACTACAGCGGCGAAGCGGTCGCCCGTGGCGCAGGTCGCTACCGCGATTACATCGCCTGGCTGCAACGTCAGGATGGCGCGGCGGCTGAAGCCTATTGGTTGGCGACGCTGGGCAATCTGCAGGAGCCGACGCGTTTGGCCAATGCCATCGCGCGGCCGCAGGCCGGTTTGCCGAGCGTGGGTTACGGCGATCATTACCAGGTGCTGGACGCTGAGCTGAGCCAGCGCCTGGGCGAGTTTGCCCGGGCCGCGAAAGTCACCGTCAACACCGTGGTGCAAGCGGCGTGGCTGCTGCTGTTGCAGCGCTACACCGGCAAGGATTGCGTGGCGTTCGGCGCCACCGTCGCCGGGCGCCCGGCAGACCTGCCGGGTGCCGAAGCGCAGATCGGCCTGTTCATCAACACGCTGCCGGTGATCGCTGCGCCGTCCGCGCAGCAGAGCGTGATCGCCTGGCTGCAAGCGGTGCAGGCGCAGAACCTCGCCTCGCGCGAGTTCGAACACACGCCGCTGGCGGATATTCAGCGCTGGGCCGGGCAGGGCGGTGACGCCTTGTTCGACAGCCTGATGGTGTTCGAGAACTACCCGATCGGCGAAGCACTGGAGCGTGGCGCGCCGCAGGGTCTGCGCTTCGGTGCGGTGGCCAATCAGGAGCAGACCAGCTATCCGCTGACCCTGCTGGTGAACATGGGCGCGCAACTGTCGGTGCATTTCAGTTATCAGCGCGACAGCTTCGCGGCGGCCAGCGTGGCGCAGCTGGGCGCGCACCTGCAGCGTCTGCTGAGCCAGATGGCGGATGCCGGTGAGCGCACGCTCAGCGCGCTGGACCTGATCGAACACCGCCCGCTAGTGAGCACCGACTTCTCCACCGAGCAGTGCATCCATCAAGCCATCGCCCGTCAGGTGGCGGCGACCCCGGATGCCTTGGCGGTGACCTTCGCCCATACGCAACTGACTTACGCCGAGCTGGACGCGCAGGCCAATCGTCTGGCGCACAAACTGGTCGAGCTGGGCGTCGGTCCGGAAGTGCGCGTGGGCGTGGCCATGCCGCGTTCCGAGCAGTTGCTGATTGCCTTGCTGGCGGTGCTCAAGGCCGGTGGTGCGTATGTGCCGCTGGATCCGGACTACCCGGCGGATCGCGTGGCTTACATGCTCGAAGACAGCCGGGCGCGGGTGTTGCTCACCGAACAGGCGGTTGCCTCGACCCTGAGCGTGCCGGGCGATACGCAAGTGCTGCTGATGGATCAGCTGTCACTGAGCAGCTATTCGACTGTTGCACCACAGACTGCGGTGCAACCGGACAACCTTGCCTACGTGATCTACACCTCAGGCTCCACCGGCAAACCGAAAGGCGTGGCGATTGCCCATCGCAACGTCATGGCGCTGATCGACTGGTCGGCCAAGGTCTACAGCCGCGAGGACATTCAAGGCGTGCTGGCCTCGACGTCGGTGTGCTTCGACCTGTCGGTCTGGGAGCTGTTCGTCACGTTGGCCAACGGCGGCTCGCTGATCATCGCGCGTAATGCCTTGGAGCTGGCGCAACTGCCGGCCCGCGATCAGGTGCGCCTGATCAACACCGTGCCATCGGCGATCGCCGCGCTGCAACGTGCCGGGCAGATTCCGCCAAGCGTGCGCATCATCAACCTGGCGGGTGAGCCGCTGAAACAAGCGCTGGTGGAGGCGTTGTATCAGCAGTCGACGGTCGAGCACGTCTACGACCTGTACGGCCCGTCGGAAGACACCACCTATTCGACCTGGACCCGCCGCAGCGCCGGTGGTCAGGCACGGATCGGGCGTGCGCTCGAGCACAGCGCCAGCCATCTGCTGGATGCCGATCTGCACGCGGTGCCACAAGGCGTTTCGGCCGAGCTGTACCTGTCCGGCGCCGGCATCACGCGCGGTTATCTGGGGCGTGCGGCGATGACCGCCGAGCGCTTTGTGCCGAATCCTTTCGTCGGCAACGGCCAGCGCATGTACCGCACCGGCGACCTGATTCGAGAGCGCGAGGAGGGCGAGCTGGAGTACATGGGCCGGATCGACCATCAGGTGAAAATTCGTGGATTCCGCATCGAACTGGGGGAGATCGAGGCGCGATTGCTCACGCAACCGGCAGTCAGCGAGGCGGCGGTGCTGGCCGTCGAAAGCGACACCGGCGCGCAACTGGTGGCGTATGTGGTCGCTCCGCAACTGGAGATGCACGACGGGGACGCGCAGCGGCAACTGCGCGAGGGACTAAAGACTGGCCTCAAGTCTTCGTTACCTGACTACATGATTCCCGCGCACCTGCTGTTCCTTGAGCAGTTGCCACTGACCCCCAACGGCAAACTCGACCGCAAGGCCCTGCCGGCGGTCGATGCCAGCCAGATGCAGGCCGCCTATGTCGCGCCGCACAGTGAGCTTGAGCAGCAGGTCGCGGCGATCTGGCAGCAAGTGCTCGAAGTGCAACGCATCGGTCTGAACGATCACTTCTTCGAACTCGGCGGGCACTCGCTGCTGGCGGTCAACGTGGTGTCGCGCATGGCCCTTGAACTGGGCCTGACGCTGACCCCGCAACTGTTATTCCAGCACCCCGTCCTGAGCGATTTTGTCGCTCGACTCGATACAGGAGGCGGGGCAATCAACGAACAGAAACTGAGCAAGCTGGAAGCCCTGCTTGACGATATGGAGGAAGTCTGATGGACAAGAGTGTTGCTTTGAGGGTAGCCAAGCGCTTTATCACTCTGCCGCTGGACAAACGTAAGCTGTACCTGGAAAAGATGCTCGAAGAGGGCGTCTCTCCGGCCAACCTGCCGATCCCGGAAACACGTTCCGGGTTTGCGGCGATTCCTCTGTCGTACGCTCAGGAACGGCAACTGTTCCTCTGGCAAATGGATCCGCACAGCACCGCGTATCACATCCCCAGCGCCCTGCGCCTCAAGGGCCGGCTGGATGTGGCGGCGCTGCAACGCAGCTTCAACGCGGTGGCGGCGCGCCACGAAAGCCTGCGCACGACTTTCGCCGAACAGGGTGAAAGCTTTTGCCAGGTGATTCATCCGCAGCTGCCGCTGAGCATCAGCCTGACGGCATTGCCGGAGAGCCTCGATGCCGCCGGGGAAGACGCGGCGATCAAGGCCTTTGTCGAGAGCGAAACCGCACGCCCGTTCAATTTGCAGCAAGGCCCGCTGCTGCGGGTGGCGCTGCTCGAAGTTGCACCGGACAACCATGTGCTGGTGCTGATCCAGCACCACATCATCGCCGATGGCTGGTCGATCAAAGTCCTGGTCAACGAGCTGATCCAGCATTACGCCGCCGACACCGCCGGGCAGCCGCTGAGCCTGCCGGAACTGGAAGTGCAATACGCCGACTACGCGATCTGGCAGCGCCACTGGCTGGAAGCGGGCGAGCGTGAGCGGCAGTTGGCCTACTGGGTCAAGACCCTGGGCGGCGAGCAGCCGGTGCTGGAACTGCCGATCGATTTCCCGCGTCCGGCCGTGCAAAGCCTGCGCGGTGCGCGGCTGGAGCTGAACCTGCCGGCAGACCTCGGCGACGCCCTGAAACAACTGGCGCAGCGTGAAGGCGCAAGCCTGTTCATGCTGTTGCTGGCGTCGTTCCAGGCGTTGCTGCATCGCTACAGCGGTCAGGCGCAGATTCGCGTCGGGGTGCCGACCGCCAACCGCAACCGTGTCGAGACCGAAGGCCTGATCGGCTTCTTCGTCAACACGCAGGTGCTGAATGCCGAGGTCAGCGGGCAGTTGCCGTTCAACCAGTTGCTGGCTCAGGTCAAGCAGGCGGCGATGGATGCGCAGGCGCATCAGGACCTGCCGTTCGAGCAACTGATCGAAGCCCTGCAACCGGAGCGCAGCCTGAGCCACAGTCCGGTGTTCCAGGTGATGTTCAACCACCAGACCAGCCGTGATCAGGGACGTAGCGCGGCGCAGTTGCCGCAGCTGAGTGTCGAGGATGTGCAGTGGGAAGGGCGCACCGCGCAGTTCGACCTGACGCTGAATACCTACGAATCCAGCGACGGCTTTGCCGCCGAGCTGATCTACGCCACTGACCTGTTCAAAGCTGAAACCGTCGAACGTCTGGCGCGTCACTGGCAGAACCTGCTGCGCGGCATTGTCGCCGCACCGAGCCAGCGCGTCGGCGAATTGCCGTTGCTGGACAGCGCCGAACACGGCGTGCTGTTGCAGGACTGGTTGCGCAGCGCTGACCGCAGCGCGCAAGCCGAATGCGTGCAGCAGGATTTCTCCCGGCGTGCGCAGCAAACGCCGCAGGCCACTGCACTGATCATCGGCGAAGACGTGCTGAGCTACGGCGAGCTGGATGCCCGCTCGAGTCAACTGGCGCACAAGCTGATCGAGGCCGGCGTCGGCCCGGAGCAGCTGGTCGGCATCGCCGTCGAGCGCAGTGTGGAAATGATCGTCGGCCTGCTGGCGATCCTCAAGGCTGGCGGTGCTTATGTGCCGCTGGATCCGGCGTATCCGCAGGATCGCTTGACCTACATGATCGAAGACAGCGGCCTGCAATTGCTGCTGACCCAAAGCCATTTGCAGGCACAGCTGCCGATCCCGCCGGGCGTGCAAAGCCTGTTGCTCGATCAGCCTCACGACTGGCTGGCGGCTTATCCACAGACCGCGCCGGAAGTGGCAGTCAATGGCGAGCATCTGGCCTACACGATCTACACCTCCGGTTCCACCGGCAAACCGAAAGGCGTGATGGTGCGCCACGCGGCGCTGAGCAATTTTGTCGCGAGCATGATCAAGCAGCCGGGCATCTGTGCCGCCGATCGCGTGCTGTCGCTGACCACCTTTTCGTTCGATATTTTCGGCCTGGAAATCTACGGCCCATTGCTGGCCGGCGCCTGTGTGGTGCTGACCGGCAAGGATGTGCATCAAGACCCGCAAGTGTTGCTCGAACTGATCGCGCGTCATGGCGTGACGGCGCTGCAAGCCACGCCCTCGACCTGGCGCATGCTGCTGGACAATGAACAGGCGCCAATCCTGGCGGGCCGCACGTTCCTCTGTGGCGGTGAAGCGCTGCCGCTGGAACTGGCGCAACGCATGCTCGCACTGACGCCGAGCGTGTGGAACCTCTACGG
The DNA here is from genome assembly GCF_053456425.1 of Pseudomonas sp. LF020. Lineage (NCBI taxonomy): Bacteria > Pseudomonadati > Pseudomonadota > Gammaproteobacteria > Pseudomonadales > Pseudomonadaceae > Pseudomonas > Pseudomonas sp. LF020. The sequence goes on along the minus strand of NZ_JBRFIX010000005.1, from coordinate 275,594 downwards.
CCCGACCGAAACCACTATCTGGTCGGCGCAGCACGCCTTGAGTGCGGACAGCAGCCGTCCATTCCTCGGCACGCCGATCGACAACACCGCGTTGTACATCCTCGGCAGCGACCTTGAGCTCAATCCGCTCGGCGCCCCGGGTGAGCTGCTGATCGGCGGCGACGGCCTCGCTCGTGGTTACTTCCAGCGCTCGAGCCTGACCGCCGAACGTTTTGTCCCCGATCCCTTTTCGAAAACCGGCGCGCGCCTGTACCGCACCGGCGACCTGACCCGTTACCGCGCCGAGGGCGTGATCGAGTACATCGGGCGGATCGACCATCAGGTGAAAATCCGTGGTTTCCGGATTGAACTCGGCGAGATCGAAGCGCGTTTGCTCGCCCTCGATAGCGTGCGCGAAACCGTGGTAGTCGCTCAGGATGGCCCGACCGGCCCGCAACTGGTCGGCTATGTGGTGCCGACCGCCGACGATATTGATGAAGGCGAACTGCGCGCCGCATTGAAAGCCAGCCTCAAGGCCGAGCTGCCGGAATACATGGTGCCGGCGCACCTGTTGTTCCTCGCGCAACTGCCGCTGACGCCGAACGGCAAAGTCGACCGCAAAGCCTTGCCGGCACCTGACGCCAGCCACTTGCAATCAACTTACATCGCCCCGCAGACCGCCACTCAGCACAGCGTTGCCGAAATCTGGCAGGCGGTGCTCAAGCTTGATCGCGTAGGCCTGAGTGACAACTTCTTCGAACTGGGCGGCCACTCGTTGCTGGTCACGCAAGTGGTCTCGCGCGTACGTCAGGCGCTGAACGTTCAAGTGCCGCTGCGCACGTTGTTCGAACACAGCACGCTGGAAGACTTCGTCGCCGCGCTGGGTGTCGATCAGGCGCATCGGGAGCCGCCGATTGTTGCCTTGCCACGCCAGCAACCGCTGGCGCTGTCCTATGCCCAAGAGCGTCAATGGTTCCTCTGGCAGCTGGAACCGACCAGCACCGCTTATCACGTGCCGGCGGCGCTGCGTCTGCGCGGTGAGCTGCATCTGTCGGCATTGCAGCGCAGCTTCGACGCGCTGATCGAGCGCCATGAATCGCTGCGCACCTGCTTCGTCGAACAGCAGGGCCAGACCCTGCAAGTGATCCAGGCTCACGGCACGCTCGATCTGCAGGTGCAGGACGTGGCGGCGGATCTCGACGAGGCGGCGCTGCAAGCGCTGGTCGCCGCCGAAACCCTGCACCTGTTCAATCTGCAGCAAGGCCCGTTGCTGCGGGTCAAACTGCTGCGTCTGGCCGCCGATGACCACGCGCTGGTCATCACCCTGCATCACATCGTCTCCGATGGCTGGTCGATGAATGTCATGGTTGATGAACTGGTGGCGTTGTATGCCGCCTACAGCCAGGGCCAGAACGTGCAATTGCCGGCGCTGCCGGTGCAGTACGCCGACTACGCCGTGTGGCAGAAACAGTGGATGGACGCCGGTGAACGCGAGCGTCAATTGAGCTACTGGACCGCGCAACTCGGCGATGGCGATCAACCGCTGCTGGAGTTGCCGACCGACCGTCCGCGTCCAGCCGAGCAGAGCTATCGCGGCGCCCGTCGCGATATCCCGCTGAGCCTCGAACTGGCCACCGCGCTCAAGCACCTGGCGCAACGCGAAAACGTCACGCTGTTTGCGCTGTTGCTGGCATCGTTCCAGACCTTGCTGCATCGCTACAGCGGTCAGGCCGATATCCGTGTCGGGGTGCCAGTGGCCAACCGCAACCGGGTCGAGACCGAAGGCTTGATCGGTTTCTTCGTCAACACCCAGGTACTCAAGGCCGAGTTCGACAGTCAGCAGACGTTCCGCAGCCTGCTGCAACAAGTGAAAAATACGGTGCTCGGCGCGCAGGCGCATCAGGATCTGCCGTTCGAGCAACTGGTCGACGCGCTGCAACCGGAGCGCAGCCTCAGCCACAGCCCGCTGTTCCAGGTGATGCACAACCATCAGAGCCAGGTGCGTCAGGCGCAGGGCGCCACGCGGCTGCCGAACCTGGCAATTGAAGGCTTGCCTTGGGCGTCCAATACAGCGCAGTTCGACTTGACCCTGAACACTTTTGAATCGAGCGACAACGTCTGGGCCGAGCTGACCTATGCCACCGACCTGTTCGACGTCGAGACCATCGAACGCCTGGCGCAACACTGGACCCATCTGCTGCAAGGCATCGTTGCCGACAGCGCTCAGCGCATCGCCGAACTGCCGCTGCATGACGCCGCCGAACGCGCGGCGACCTTGCAGCAGTGGAACCCGGCCATCCGCGATTTCCCGAGCGAGCAGTGCCTGCATCAACGGATCGAACAACAAGCCGCCCGCGCCCCGCAAGCGATTGCCGTGAGCTGTGCCGGACAGACCCTCAGCTACGGCGAGCTCAACAGTCGCGCCAACCAGTTGGCCCACAAGCTGATTGCCAGCGGTGTCGGCCCGGACGTGCGCGTCGGTCTGGCGGTGGAGCGCAGCCTCGACATGCTGGTCGGCCTGCTGGCGATTCTCAAGGCCGGCGGCGCCTATGTGCCGCTGGACCCGACGTACCCGGAAGAACGCCTGAGCTACATGATCGGCGACAGCGGCATTGCCTTGCTGCTGACCCAGAGTCATCTGCTGGGGCGTCTGCCAGTACCCGATTCGCTGCGCAGCCTGATGCTCGATCAGGAGCGTGACGGTCTGGAAGGCTACAGCGACAGCAATCCGCAGGTGCGCATGAGCCCGGACAACCTGGCTTACGTGATCTACACCTCCGGCTCCACCGGGCAGCCGAAGGGCACGTTGCTGGCGCATCGCAACGTGCTGCGCCTGTTCGAAGCCACTGATGCGTGGTTCGATTTCGGCGCCACGGATGTCTGGAGCCTGTTCCATTCCTACGCGTTCGACTTCTCGGTGTGGGAGATTTTCGGCGCGCTGCTGTACGGCGGCAAACTGCTGGTGGTGCCTTACGAGGTCAGCCGCTCGCCGGAAGATTTCTTCGCCTTGCTCTGCCACGAAGGCGTCACCGTGCTCAACCAGACGCCGTCGGCGTTCAAGCAATTGATGCAAGTGGCCTGCGCCCCGCAGCACGCGGCGCAAGCGCTGGCGCTGCGTTACGTGGTGTTCGGTGGTGAGGCGCTGGAGGTCAAAAGCCTGCGTCCGTGGTTCGAGCGTTTCGGCGATCAGGCACCGCAACTGATCAACATGTACGGCATCACCGAAACCACCGTGCACGTGACCTACCGGCCGATTTCGCTGGCCGACTTGCAGCGTGACGCCAGCAGCCCGATCGGCGAACCGATTCCCGATCTGTCCTGGTACTTGCTCGACGGAGATCTGAACCCGGTCGCCAAAGGTTGCATCGGTGAGCTGTACGTCGGTCGTGCCGGCCTGGCTCGCGGTTACCTGAACCGCGCGGATCTGACCTGCCTGCGCTTCATTCCTGACCCGTTCGCCGCCGATGGCGGGCGTCTGTACCGTACCGGTGACCTGGCGCGCTATCGCGCCGACGGCGTGATCGAATACATCGGCCGGATCGACCATCAGGTGAAGATTCGCGGTTTCCGTATCGAACTTGGCGAGATCGAAGCGCAGCTGCTGGAACAGTCTGCCGTGCGTCAGGCCGTGGTGCTGGCGCAACCGGGCCTCAGTGGTCAGCAATTGGTGGCTTATCTGGTGCCAGGCGACGCCGCGCTGCTCGACGCAAGCCCGGCCGAACAGGCGCTGTGGCGCGACAGCGTGCGCGCCGAACTCAAGGCCAATCTGCCGGATCACATGGTTCCGGCGCACCTGTTGCTGCTGGCGCAATTGCCGTTGACCGCCAACGGCAAACTCAACCGCAACGCCTTGCCGTCACCCGACGCCAGCCAGGCGCAGCAGGCCTATCAGGCGCCGCAAAGCGCAATGGAGCACGGTCTGGCCGCGATCTGGCAGGACGTGCTGAAGCTGCCGCAAGTCGGCATCCACGATAACTTCTTCGAATTGGGCGGCGACTCGATCATCTCGATTCAGGTGGTCAGCCGCGCCCGTCAGGCCGGCATCCGCCTCAATCCCAAAGACCTGTTCCAGCACCAGACCGTACAGCGTCTGGCGCTGGTCGCGCAGTGGGGTGGTGACGAATCGACGATTGATCAGCAAGCCGCGAGCGGTGCAGCGTTGCTGCTGCCGATCCAGCAGCAGTTCTTCGCCGACGAGATCCCACAGCGTCACCACTGGAACCAGTCGGTGTTGCTGCAACCGCGGCAGACGCTGGACGCTGAAAAACTCGAGCAGGTACTGCGCGCACTGGTCGCTCATCACGATGCCTTGCGCCTGAGCTTCACCCAGCACGATGGCGTGTGGCAGGCCGAGCACCGCGCGGTCGAAGCGCTGCCGCAGAACCTGCTCTGGCAGGAACACGTCGCTGATGCCGCCGCCCTTGAAGCCTTGGGTAACCGCGCCCAGCGCAGCCTCGATCTGCAACACGGGCCGTTGCTGCGTGCGGTGCTGGCAACTCTGGCCGATGGCACACAGCGTCTGCAGTTGGTGATTCATCACCTGGCGGTGGACGGCGTGTCGTGGCGGATACTGCTGGAAGACCTGCAAAACGCTTATCAGCAACTGCTTGATGATCAGCCGTTGAGCCTGCCGTCCCGGACCAGTGCCTTCAAGGACTGGGGTGAGCACTTGCAGCGCTACGCCAACAGCCCGGCACTGCAGGCAGAACTGGAATATTGGCAGGCCTGCCTGAGCGATGTGAGTACCGATCTGCCGTGCAAACGCGTTGACGCCAGCCAGGACAATCGTCTGGCCCAGACCGTACAAACCCGGCTCGGTTCCGAGCTGACCCGCCAACTGCTGCAAGAGGCCCCGGCGGCGTACCGCACCCAGGTCAACGATCTGTTATTGACGGCACTGGCGCGGGTCATTGGTCGCTGGAGCGGGCAGGCGTCGACGCTGATCCAGCTCGAAGGCCATGGTCGCGAAGAACTGTTCGACGGCGTCGATCTGACCCGCACGGTGGGCTGGTTCACCAGCCTGTTCCCGGTGCGCCTGACGCCAGCAGACTCGCTCGGCGAGTCGATCAAGCAGATCAAGGAACAACTGCGCTCGATCCCCAACAAGGGCATCGGTTTCGGCGCCTTGCGTCACCTTGGTGATGCGCAGGCGCAGCAGAGCCTGCAGGCCTTGCCGAGCCCGCGCATCACCTTCAACTACCTCGGGCAGTTCGACGGCAGTTTCGCCGGCGACGAGGCGGCGCTGTTCGTGCCGTCGCCGGACAACGCCGGCCTCGATCAGAGTCCGGAGGCGCCGCTGGGCAACTGGTTGACCCTCAACGGTCAGGTGTATGGCGGCGAGCTGCGGGTGGGCTGGACGTTCAGTAGTGAGCGCTTCGACAGCGCGGTGATTGAAGCCCTGGCCGCAGATTACGCCGCAGAACTCGCAGCGTTGATCGGCCATTGTCTGACCCCGGGCGTCGAAGGCCTGACCCCGTCGGACTTCCCGTTGGCCGGCCTGACGCAGGCGCAGCTTGATCAGTTCCCGCTGGCGCCACGCCAGGTCGCCGATGTGTATCCGCTGTCGGCGATGCAGCAGGGCATGTTGTTCCACAGCCTCTACGAGCAGGCCACCGGCGATTACATCAACCAGGTCCGGCTCGATGTCGAAGGCCTCGATCCGCAACGCTTCCAGCAGGCCTGGCAAGCGGCGGTGGACAACCACGACATCCTGCGCAGCAGCTTTGTCTGGCAGGGTGAACTGGCGCGTCCGGTGCAGGTGGTGCACAAGCATCTGGACATGCCGTTCCGCGTGCTCGACTGGCGTGATCGTGACGATTGCCAGAACGACCTGAATGCACTGGCCGCCGCCGAACAGGCGCAAGGTTTCGACCTGAGCCAGGGGCCGCTGTTGCGCATGCTCGTGGTGCGTCTGGACGAGCAGCGTTGCCACTTGATCTACACCAACCACCACATCCTGATGGACGGCTGGAGCAACTCGCAGTTGCTCGGCGAAGTCCTGCAGCGCTACAGCGGGGTTGCCCAGCCGCCACTGGCCGGACGTTATCGCGATTACATCGAATGGCTGCAGCGCCAGGACGTGCAGGCCAGCGAGCGTTACTGGACCGCGCAACTGGCTGACCTGCAAGCGCCGACCTTGCTGGCGCAAGCGTTGCAGGCGCAGCGCGGCGATGCACCGCGCGATGGCCATGGTGAACATTTCTGCGTGCTCGACGCTGAGCAGACGCGGCGTCTGGGCGAGTTCGCGCGCCAGCAGAAAGTCACCCTCAATACGCTGATTCAAGCGGCATGGCTGCTGCTGTTGCAACGCCTGAGCGGCCAGCCGTGTGTGGCGTTCGGCGCCACGGTAGCGGGGCGTCCGGCCGAGCTCAAAGGGGTCGAGCAGCAGATCGGTCTGTTCATCAACACCTTGCCGGTCATCGCCAGCCCGCAGTCACCATCGAGCGTTGGCGAATGGTTGCAGAGCGTGCAGGCGCAGAACCTGGCCTTGCGTGAGCATGAACACACCCCGCTGTTCGACATTCAGCGCTGGGCCGAGCGCAACGGTGAGGCGCTGTTCGACAACATTCTGGTGTTCGAGAACTACCCGGTGTCCGAGGCCCTGGCGCAGGGCGCACCACAAGAACTGCGCTTCGGCGAAATCCACAATCATGAGCAGACTAACTATCCACTGACGCTGCTGGTGCACCTGAGCGACGAGCTGTCGATGCACTTCAGCTACCAGTGCGAAAGCTTTGCCGCGCACAGCGTGGTGCAACTGGCCGGGTATCTGCAGCGTTTGCTCGGGCAGATGAGCGAGTCGGGGGAGCGTTCGCTCAGTGAACTGAACCTGATCGAGCACAGCCCGCAGGTGAGTACCGACTTCTCCACCGATCTGTGCATCCATCAAGCCATCGCCCGCCAAGTGGCAGCTAACCCGGATGCCTTGGCGGTAACCTTTGCCCATACGCAACTGACCTACGCCGAACTGGACGCGCAGGCCAATCGTCTGGCGCACAAACTGCTTGAGTTGGGCGTCGGCCCGGAAGTGCGCGTGGGCGTGGCGATGCCGCGTTCCGAGCAGTTGCTGATTGCCTTGCTCGCGGTGCTCAAGGCGGGTGGCGCTTACGTGCCGCTCGACCCGGACTATCCGGCGGATCGCGTGGCTTACATGCTCGAAGACAGCCGGGCGCGGGTGTTGCTGACCGAACAGGCGGTTGCCTCGACCCTGAGCGTGCCGGGCGATACGCAAGTGCTGCTGATGGATCAGGTTTCGTTGAGCGACTATTCGGCTGTTGCGCCACAGACTGCGGTGCAGCCCGATAACCTCGCCTACGTGATCTACACCTCCGGCTCCACCGGCAAACCGAAAGGCGTGGCGATTGCCCATCGCAACGTCATGGCGCTGATCGACTGGTCGGCCAGGGTCTACAGCCGCGACGACATCCAAGGCGTGCTGGCCTCGACGTCGGTGTGCTTCGACCTGTCGGTGTGGGAGCTGTTTGTCACCTTGGCCAACGGCGGCTCGCTGATCATCGCGCGTAATGCGCTGGAGCTGGCGCAACTGCCGGCCCGCGATCAGGTGCGCCTGATCAATACCGTGCCGTCGGCGATTGCCGCACTGCAGCGTGCGGGGCAGATTCCGCCGAGCGTGCGCATTATCAACCTCGCTGGCGAGCCGCTGAAACAAGCGCTGGTGGAGGCGCTATACCAGCAGTCGACGGTCGAGCACGTCTACGACCTGTACGGCCCGTCGGAAGACACCACTTATTCGACCTGGACCCGCCGCAGTGCTGGCGGTCAGGCGCGGATCGGGCGTGCGCTCGAGCACAGCGCCAGTCATCTGCTGGATGCCGATCTGCACGCGGTGCCGCAAGGGGTTTCGGCCGAGCTGTACCTGTCCGGCGCCGGCATCACGCGCGGTTATCTGGGGCGTGCGGCGATGACCGCCGAGCGCTTCGTGCCGAATCCTTTCGTCGGCAACGGCGAGCGCATGTACCGCACCGGCGACCTGATTCGAGAGCGCGAGGAGGGCGAACTGGAGTACATGGGCCGGATCGACCATCAGGTGAAAATTCGCGGCTTGCGTATCGAGCTGGGCGAAATCGAGACGCGTCTGCTGGCGCATGCCGCCGTGCGTGAAGCGGTGGTCGTGGCCAGCGAAGTGTCGGGCAGTCAGCAACTGATTGCCTATCTGGTGCCGAGTGATCCGGCGATCATCGACGCCAGCGCCGAGCAACAGGCTGCACTGCAGCAAACCCTCGGCAACTGGCTGAGCGCAACCCTGCCGGATTACATGGTGCCGAGCCATCGCCTGTGGCTGGCGCAGTTGCCGCTGACACCGAACGGCAAGATCGATCGCAAGCGCCTGCCAGCACTGGAGCTGAGTGCTGCGCAGTTGCATGTCGAACCGGCGAATGCCACCGAGCAGGCGCTGGTGGAGATCTGGAAAGAGGTGCTGGGCCTTGAGCAGGTCAGCACCCATGACAGTTTCTTTGCCTTGGGCGGCGATTCGATCATCTCGATTCAGGTGGTCAGTCGCGCCCGTCAGCAAGGGCTGGAGTTGAGCCCGAAAGACCTGTTCCAGCAACCGACCATTCAGCAGCTGGCCCTGTGCGTGCAGGCTGCCGAAGGGCGTTTGGCGCCGGAGCCGGCGCTGATCGACCTGCCGCTGCACGGCTTGAGCGAGGCGCAAGTCGCGCAACTGCCACTGCCGGCGGGGCATCTGGACGGGCTCTATCGCTTGTCGCCGATGCAACAGGGCATGCTGTTCCTCGGCCTGAATTCGCCGGAATCGGACTTGTACGTCAACCAGTTGAGCGTTCCGGTGCAGGGCCTTGAGCCGCTGCGTCTGCAAGCCGCGTGGGAAACCGTCAGCCGTCGCCACGACATTCTGCGCACCGGTTTCCTTTGGCAGGACATGGCCGAGCCGCTGCAATTCGTGCTCGCCGATCCGCAGTTGCCGTTCAGTCTGCTCGACTGGCGTGAGCAGGATCATTCGGCCGAAGCCTTGCAAGGTCTGGCGGATGCCGAGCGGGCCAAGGGCTTCGACCTTGACCAGCCACCGCTGCAACGGCTGACGCTGGTGCAAGTCGGCGAGCACAGCTATCAGCTGATCTGGACTTACCATCACATTCTGATCGACGGCTGGAGCAGTTCGCAGTTGATCGGTGAGGTGCTGAGCCAGTATTCCGGACGACCACTGGCCGAAGCAGTGCCGTATCGCGGTTACATCAACTGGCTGCAGCAGCAGGACGCGAATGCCAGCGAAGGTTTCTGGCGTCAGCACCTGAGCCGGCTCGACGAGCCGACCTATCTGGCGGACGCGGTGACGCGCACCGGCAGCGGTCGCGGTCACCAGGCGCTGTACAGCCGTCTGGGCGCAACCCGCACCGAACAGTTGAAAGCCTTTGCCCAGGCGCAGCAGATCACCCTCAACACCTTGGTGCAAGGCGCGTGGCTGGTGCTGCTCAGCCGTTACAGCGGCCAGCGCTGCGTGGCGTTTGGCGCCACGGTGGCGGGGCGTCCGGCGAGCCTGCCGGCCTCGGAATCGATCCTCGGCCTGTTCATCAACACCTTGCCGGTGATCAAGGACGTGCCGGCCGAGCAGGCCGTGGGCGCCTGGTTGCGCGAGTTGCAGGATTTCAACCTGGAGATGCGCGAGCGCGAGTACACCCCGCTGACCGATGTCCAGCGTTGGGCCGGGCGTGCCGGGCAGTCGCTGTTCGACAGCATCATCGTGTTCGAAAACCACCCGATCGATCAGGCGCTGCGCGAGTGGCGCGATGATTCGCTGAAGTTTGGCGAAATCAATAACTCAGGCCTGACCAACTTCCCGATGGACCTGATGGTCACCCTCGAAGACGGGCTGGTGATCGAGTACATGTTCCTGCGCGAACACTTCGATCTGGCGACCGTGGAAGGCATCCGCAGCAACATGGAAGGCCTGCTCACGGCACTGGTTCAGGACGCCGGGCAGGCGCTGGGCCGCATCGGTCTGCCGACCGGGCAAGTCGCGCCCGCGCCGGACGTTGTCGCGCCGGCGCAGACCATGCTGGTGCACCAGAGCATTGCCGGATGGGCCGCGCAGCGTGCCGAACAAACCGCAGTGATCTTCAATGAGCAAGCTTTCAGCTACGGTCAGATCGAAGCGCGGGCCAATCGTCTGGCGCATGCGCTGATCGCCGAAGGTGTCGGTCCGGAAGTGCGGGTCGGTGTGGCCCTGCCACGCAGCGAAAACATGATCGTCGCGCTGTTGGCGGTGCTCAAGGCCGGTGGTGCCTACGTGCCGCTGGACGCGACCTATCCCCGCGAGCGCTTGAGTTATCTGATGCACGATTCGGGCATCGCCTTGTTGCTCAGCGATTCGAGTCTGCGTCAGGTGCTGCCGACCCAAGCCAATCTGCATGTGCTGGAACTCGATCAGTTGGATCTGCGCACTCAGCCGGATTCGGCGCCGCAAGTGGCGGTGCAGCCGGGCAACCTGGCCTACGTGATCTACACCTCCGGTTCCACCGGTCAGCCGAAAGGTGTCGGCGTGGCGCACGGGCCACTGGCGATGCACTGCCAGGCGATCGGTCAGCGTTACGAAATGAGCGCGGCCGATTGCGAGTTGCACTTCATGTCGTTCGCCTTCGACGGCGCGCATGAACGCTGGCTGACCACCCTGACGCACGGCGCGCGTTTGCTGATTCGTGACGACAGCCTGTGGACGGCCGAACAGACCTACGACGCCCTGCATCAGCATGGCGTGACCGTGGCCGCGTTCCCGCCGGTGTACCTGCAGCAACTGGCCGAGCATGCCGAACAGCACGGCAATCCGCCGCCGGTACGGATCTACTGCTTCGGCGGGGATGCGGTGCCGGTGGCGAGTTTCGAACTGGCCAAACGCGCACTGCAACCGCAGTACATCATCAACGGCTATGGCCCGACCGAAACGGTGGTCACGCCGTTGATCTGGAAGGCCGCAGTCGACGATCAATGCGGCGCGGCCTATGCGCCGATCGGCAGCGTGGTCGGCGAGCGCAGCGGTTATGTGCTCGATAGCGATCTCAACCCGCTGCCGGCCGGCATTGCCGGTGAGTTGTACCTGGGTGGCGCGTTGGCTCGCGGTTATCTGGGGCGTGCCGGTGGCACCGCCGAACGTTTCGTTGCCAACCCGTTCAGTGCCGATGGCAGTCGCCTCTACCGCACCGGCGACCTGGTGCGTCAGCGTGCCGATGGCACCGTCGATTACCTCGGGCGGATCGACCATCAGGTGAAAATCCGTGGTTTCCGCATCGAGCTGGGTGAAATCGAAGCGCGCCTCAAGCAGCAGCCGGGCGTGCGTGACGCCGCCGTGGTGGCCCGCGAGGGTGTCAGCGGCAAGCAACTGTTCGGCTACGTACTGGCCGCTGCCGAGACGCCGGCCGACGGATTGGGCGAACGTCTGCGCGAGCAACTCAAGGCCAGCCTGCCGGATTACATGGTGCCGGCACACGTGATGGTGCTTGAGCGCATGCCGCTGACGCCGAACGGCAAACTCGACCGCAAGGCCCTGCCGAATCCGGACGCTGAACAGCGTCTGGCCTACGTCGAGCCGCGCACCGAGCTGGAAAAGGCCCTGGCGAAGATCTGGCAGGAGGTGCTGAAAATCGAACGGGTCGGGCTCAGCGACAACTTCTTCGAACTGGGTGGCGATTCGATCCTCAGCCTGCAAGTGGTGGCCCGCAGCCGTGTGCTCAAGGCTCAGGGCCTGAGCCTGAAACTGCGCGATCTGATGCAGAAACCGAGCATCGGCGAACTGGTAGCGAGTGTTCAGGGCACGGCGGAAAAAGCCTCCGGGTTGCTGGCGATGAACGCCGAGGTCAAGGGCGTGGCGCCGTTGTTCTGCCTTCATGCCGGTTTCGGCACGGTGTTCGACTACGAGCCGCTGGCGCGGCGCTTGAGCGGTCAACGCCAGCTGTTGGCGATTCAGTCGCGGATGCTGCTGGATCCGACGTTCAACGACACCTCGCTGCAGGAAATGGCCAGTGATTACCTGGCGCAGATTCGCCAGAAACAGCCGCAGGGGCCGTATCACCTGCTGGGCTGGTCGCTGGGCGGAACGCTGACGATGTTGATCGCCGCGCAACTGGAGCAGGCCGGGCAACAGGTCAAGTTTGTCGGGCTGGTCGACAGCTTCGTGCCGTCGGCCGCGGTCGACGCCGGGGCGGTCGATGACTGGCAAGCCGACCTGCGCGATTTCCTGCAGGTGACGCTGCCGGACGCCGCACCGGGCCTGTCCATCGACGGTGAAGAAACGCCGCACAACCTGCGTGCGCTGTTCCAGCGTGCCATGAGCGCCGAGCGCGGGGCGTCGACCTATGTGGCGCTGGGCGCCGAAGAACTGGCGCAGGTGTTCAGCGTGGCGCGCCGGCTCAAGCAGTTGTCGCTCAAGCTTGAGCGCTGTGTGCCGCTGACCGTCAACCCAGTGTGCTGGTGGACCTTGGGTCGCGAAGCCGAGGCTCTGGAGCTGGCGACGCAACTCGGCCAGCCGGGCATGGGCGGTGAATGGCTGGATTGCGGGCACTTCCAGATCCCGCGCGATGAAACTTTCCTGTCCGAGGCTGAAGAAATGCTCGGCCAGATCGTTGAATCAGTAGTCATGTCCTGAAACCTGCTGTGAAACCCAAGCAAAACCGATCGGGCGCTGCTGGCGCCCGATCGCTTTGGAGATTTGAATGTCATTGAATCCTGATATCGCCGCATTTCTGCAACTGGTCGGCAACGGCCGGGCCAGTGGCAAACGCGTCGGCATGCATGAGCTGACCCCGAGCGAGGCCCGTGAACAATTCGATCAGTCATCGTTGCTGATGGACGCCGGCGGTGAAGAACTGGCCGTAGTGGATGAGCTGCAATTGCCGGTGCGTGACGGTGCACTGTTGAACGCACGGATCTACAGCAATCATCCGTTGCAGGTGGGTGCCGGTCGTCCGGCACTGTTGTATTTCCATGGCGGCGGCTATGTGGTCGGCAGCCTCGACTCGCATGATTCGCTGTGCCGCGCGTTGGCCGCGCTGGCGGATTGTGTGGTGCTGTCGGTGGCGTATCGACTGGCGCCGGAACATCGCTTCCCGACAGCGGCCGATGATGCCCGTGATGCCTGGGAGTGGCTGGTGGCGAGTGCGGGCGATCTGGGCATCGATGCGGCGCGGCTGGCGATTGCCGGTGACAGCGTCGGTGGCAGCCTGGCCACGGTGCTGGCTGCGCAACTGACGGATGCCGCTGTGCAGCCGCGTTTGCAGGTGCTGATTTATCCGGTCACCGATGCCAGTCGCAGTACGCCTTCGATCGAGCGGTTTGCCGAAGGTTATCTGCTGGAGAAGGCTTCGCTGCAGTGGTTCTACGCGCACTATCAGCGTGAGGCCAGCGATCGTCTTGATCCGCGTTTTTCGCCGTTGCTCGGCGAAGTCCCGGCCAATGTCGCGCCGGTGTTGATGGTGTTGGCCGAGTGTGATCCGTTGCATGATGAGGGCGTGGCTTATGCCCGGCATTTGCAGGCGGCGGGGGTTGCTGTGGATTTGCAGGTTTACGCTGGCATGACCCATGACTTTATGCGGATGGGGGCGATTGTTGATGAGGCTGAAGAGGCGCTGGGGTTGATTGCTGGGCGGTTTGTAGAGGTGTTTGCTTTGGCTTGACGGGGTGGTTGGGTGGGGGGGGTGAATATCCGTTGCTGCGGTAACGGCGGCTTAGGGTTCCGCCCTTACGGCGGGTCACTTTTTCCAGACGCCGAAAAAGTAACCAAAAAGGCTTTACCCTGACGTTCGGCCCTCGCCTAGGCTCGGGTTCCTTCGCTGCGGGATTCATCCGGGGGGCAGCGCCTACGGTTTGCTTCGCTGCACCTCCTCTCGCTGTGTTTGGCTGCGCCAAACGGTCGCTGCGCTCCCACCCCCGGATAAATCCCTCCACTCAGCCTGCCGACGGGCCCTGAGATCAAAAGCTTTACTCGAGCTAACGCTCATTGTGTTGAGTGGGGCGGCTTCGCCGCATGGGGTGCACGCTCTCTAAATTGTAGGAGCCAGCCTGCTGGCGATGGCGGCCTGACAGCCGACCAAACTCCAACTGAATACACCCGATCCCACTGTGGGAGCTGGCTTGCCAGCGATGGCGGCCTGACAGCCGACCGATCTCTAACTGATGACACCCGATCTCACTGTGGGAGCGAGCTTGCTCGCGAAGGCGGCCTGACAGCCGACCAAACTCCAACTGAAATCACCCTATCCCCTGTAGGAGCTGCCGAAGGCTGCGATCTTTTGATCTGCTTTGGCTTTGGCTTTGGCCTTGGCTCTAGCTTTTGATCTTCAGCCCCTTCGGCAGGCCGAGCGTAGGTGTCCATCCGGGGGGGAGGCGCGCAGCGCCATGCGGCGGAGCCGCATACATCGAGAGGAGGTGCAGCGAAGCAAACCGTAGGCGATGCCCCCGGATGGACACCGTAGCGAGGGAACACTGAGCCTAAGCGAAGTGCCGTACGCCGGGGGAAGCCTTTTTGGTTACTTTTTCGGCGTTTGGAAAAAGTGACCCGCCGTAAGGGCGGAACCCTAGGAGGCCGTTACCGCAGCAACGGATATCCCCCCAAAACCCCAAGAGCCTGGTCGGCCCCAAGGCCGCCAAGCCCTAATCAGCAAAAAAAAACGCCAGCAAATGCCGGCGTTTCAGTGAGCGCTAAACGTATTACCAGTTGTAAGTCACGTCAGCAGTCATGGTCCGGCCTTCGCCGTAATAGCAGTCGAGGGTGCCGTTGCACGCAGCAACGTACTTCTCGTCAGTGAGGTTCTGCAGGTTGGCTTGCAGTTTCACGCCTTTAACATGCAGCGGCGATTTCTCCAGATCGTAGGAAACCATGGCGTCATACACGGTGTAGGACGGAATCTGGAACGAGTCCGACTCGTAATCCGAACCGTAGCTGCTGCGCACGTAACGGGCGCCCAGGCCCATGCCGAAACCGGCGAGGGCGGTGGAGATGTCGAAGTCGTAGTTGACCCACGCGGAAGCGGTCAGCGGTGGACGCATGGCCAGAGTGCGACCTTCACGACCGTCGTTGTCTTTCTCCCACTTGGTCTGGTTACGCGACACCGCCGCCAGCACGCGCAGGTTGCGGGTGACGTTGACCTTGCCTTCCAGCTCGATACCGCGCGAACGCACGGAGCCGCTCTGGGTGCTGAAGCCCGGGTTGGCAAGGTCGCTGGTCAGCATGTTGTCCTGATCGATCTGGTACGCCGACAGCTGGATGAAGCCATCGATGGCCTTCGGCTCGTACTTGACGCCGACTTCGTACTGCTTGCCGGTGGTCGGTTCGAAAGCGCCGCCGCTCATGTCGGTACCGGTTTGCGGCAGGAACGATTCGGCGTAGCTGACGTACGGCGTGATGCCGTTGTCGAACTCGTAGCCGAGGCCGGCACGACCGGTGAACTTCTCGTCTTTCTGGTTGCTGTGGCCGCCGCTCAGCGGTTGCTTGTTGTCGGTTTCGGCGAAGTCATACCGACCGCCGAGGGTCAGGAACCACTGGTTCCAACGCAGTTGATCCTGAGCGTACAGGCCGGTCTGGGTGATGGTGTTGTCCCATTTGTACGGCTGACGGAAATTGATCTGGCTGCCATACACCGGGTTGTACAGATCCAGACCCGGAGCGGTGCGGTCGTACAGGCCGAGGAATTTCGAATTGTAGTGGTAGTAATCCACACCCAGCAGCACGGTGTGCTCGACGTCGGCGGTGTGGAACTTGGCCTGGGCGATGTTATCGATGCCGTAGACCTTGTTGTGCTGCGACCAGTCCACCGCATAACGGCTCTGGTAGCTGCCGTCGTTGAGGCCGGTAACCGGATTGGTCGGGAACGAATAACCGTGCAGCGGCGCCACGTACTGGTCGTTGACGTCGGCGTAACGCGCGTTCTGTTTCAGGGTCCAGACGTCGTTGAGTTCGTGGGCGATCTCGTAACCGACGACGAACTGCTCGCGGTGGTACTTGTTCACGTCCGGCTCGCCGAGGAACAGGCTGCGGCTGATGCGCCCGGCCTGGCTGCGATGCACTGTGCCGTTGGCCGGCAGACCCTGGGCCTCCGGGACGTCGTGGTCTTTCTGGTACTGACCGAACACGGTGATGGTGGTCTGGTCGTTGGGCAGCCAGGTCAGGCTTGGCGCCAGCAGCATGCGGTTCTGGCTGGCGTAGTCGATGGCCGAGCCGCTGTCGTTGACCACACCGGTCAGGCGGTAGAGGAATTCGCCCTGATCATCGATCGGGCCGCCGAGGTCGAAGGCACCGTACTTGCGGTCATAGCTGCCGCCACCGAGCTTCACTTCGTGCAGCGGGGTCGCGGTCGGGCGCTTGCTGACCATGTTGACGATACCGCCAGGCTGGTTCTGGCCGTACAGCACCGAGGCCGGGCCCTTGAGCACTTCGACGCGCTCCAGGGTGTACGGGTCGATCTGCAGCGAACCGCCGGTGCTGCCGCCGCCGTAAGGCATGTGCAGGCCGTCGAGGTACAGCGGAGTAGGGGAGAAGCCACGGGAGGTCGGTTCGTCGAAGATCTTCACCCGGTCCGAGAAACCACCACCGGTCATGCCGGGGGTGTATTGCAGGGCTTCGGTGACGGTCTTCGAGCCGCGCATCTTGATTTCGTCTTGAGTGACGACGTTGATGGTCTGCGGGATTTCCTTGAGCGACGAATCGGTCTTCGAACCGGTGGCGCTGCGCTTGGCGACGATCCCGTCTACCGGGCCCCAGGCCGATTCGGCGGTGGCGGAAATGCTGGTCGGGGCCAGATCGAGGCTGGCACCGCCGGTGCTGCGCGAACGCAAGGCGACGTTGTTGCCCTCGACGCTGTAGGCGATGTTGGTGCCTTGCAGCAGTTGCGCGATGGCGGCGGTCGGTTCCAGGTTGCCACTGACCGCGCTGCTGCGCAGGCCACTGACCTCATCCGGGCTGTACAGCACTTGGAGGTTGGTCTGGCGACCGAATTCCTGCAAGGCGCTCCCCAGCGACTGGGCAGGAATATTGATCGCCACGGCGGCGGCCTGGGCCTGGCCGATCATCGGCACAGTCAGGGCCATGGCGCAGAACGCGGGCAAGGTGCAACGGAAGGAGCGGCGGATCAGCAGAGCCTTGGCGAGCGGGTGGAGTCCGTGCGGTGCGGGCATTGTTCTTCTACTCTTCAAAGTGTTGACTGAGAACTATTTCTATTAACTGTTAGTAAGACGTTGAGCCTTCCGAAAACCGGAAAGCTCAACGCCATTTTTTTTACAAATTTTTCACAGTCAGGCGGGTTGCAGCTCAGTGACCACTTTGCCGGCGCTCATGCGCACCAGTTGGTCGGCGACATCGAAGTAACGATCGTCGTGGGAAATGACGATGATGGTCTTGCCCAGAAGCTTCAGGTCCGGCAGCAGCTCGGTGTAGAAAATCCGCCGGAAAGTCGGATCCTGATCGGCGGCCCATTCGTCGAACACCAGCACCGGGCGCTCTTCCAGCCAGGCGTTGATCAGGGCCAGACGCTTGCGCTGGCCGGTGGACAGGTCGGTGGTGGTGAACGAGCCGTCACGCACGCTGACCTTGTGCGCAATTTCCAGGCGCTCCAGATATTGGTTGGCGTCTTCCGGGATATGGGTGTCGCCCTGGACCACGTCGTCGAACAGGTAATAGTCGGCGAAGATCGTGGTGAACAACTGGCGGTAATCGTCGCGGTTGGCGGCGTCGACGAGCTGCTGATTGAGGCGGATTTCGCCTTGCTGTGGCGCGTACAGGCCCAGCAGCAACTTGATCAGCGTGGTCTTGCCGCAGCCGTTTTCGCCGACGATGAAAATGATGTCGCCCTGTTCGATTTTCAGGTTCACCGGCCCCAGCCGGAACGGCTTGGCGCCTTCTACCGTCGGGAAGCTGTACGAGACATCGGTCAGTTCCAGGCTGTGCACCGGGGTCTTTTGGTGGCCCTGATCGCTGAGCAGCAAGTGCGGCTCGGGCGAGGAGAATTGCTCGGACAGATCGGCGATCCGGCGGAACGCGATTTGTGCACGACTGACGATCGGCAGGGTGCCGATGATGTGTTCCAGCGGCCCTTTCATGTACAGCAGCACTAGCACGAAGCCGCTCATCACCGCTTTGTCGGCGCTCGGCCACAGCGATTGCAGGCCCAGCGCCAGGCCGATCACCACGAAGAACAGCATCGACCCCAAAGTCTTTGCGACCACGAAAATGTTCACCGAACGCACCTGCGTGTCGCAGATCTTGTCGGCCGTGCCTTCGATGCCCGAGACGAACATGCGATGCCGGCGCGGGCGGTGGATGCGCAATTCCTTGGCGCCCTCGGCGACCGCGTGGTAGTGCTTCTGCAACTCGTCTTCGTAGTCACGGGCCTTGAGGAAACCCTGCATGCCGCGCCCGCGCGCGATGTACTGAATGACCGTGCCGATCAGGATCGCCACCGCCATCATCAGGAACATCGGCCACGACAACATCGCCAGGTAGCCCATGCAACCGAGGGTCACGGTAAGGGAAATCGCCAGCGGCGCAAAGGCGAAGGCGAAGTCGCTGATGGTGTCGACGTCGTGGGTCAGCACCGGAATCAGCCGATGGCTGCGATAGCGCTCGATCTGCTCGATCGGCGCCGAGAGGACTTTTTCGCCGAGCTCTTTGCGCAATTTGGCGATGATGTGCTGGCCGACGAAATTGGTGCCGATGTCGGAAAAGATCGAGCTGGTCAGGGCCAACAGACACAGGCCGGCAAACACCGCGACCATGGTGCTGGTCAGTGCGCCCTCGGCGTGCAGCACGTTGTTGATGGTCGCCAGCAGCGCGGTGACGCTCAGGCCACCGACCATGCCGAGCAGGATCGACACGCTGACGATCAGTCGAAAGGGTTTGAGCAGGGCGAACAATTCATTGATCACCCCGCGTGTTGGTTTGCTCATGGAGGTTCCCTGCTTGAAGGAGCGGCGAACACCGGCACTGCGCGTGGGGTTCGCCTGGATGACGTAGAGGGCGGTGGGCGCGCCATGGAGGATCGCGCCCACCTGTAGAACGACTGGCAGGACGGCTAATTTAGCCGGGCGATGGCGTTACAGATCACGGGCGACCCGGAAGCCGATCCAGTCGCCACGGGTGTCGGTGTAGGTGGCGTTGCGGTTGCCCGAACGCGAGAACACCGGCGCTTCGCCCCAGTCGTTGCCACGGATGCGCCGCACTTCGCACTTGCCGCTCAGCCAGGCACTGCCATCGCTTGGCGCGCCGACGTAATTCTCGTTGTAGCAATCGGCGGTCCACTCATAAATATTGCCGTGCATGTCGTAGACGCCGAACGCGTTGGCCGGAAAGCTGCCGGCCGGCGCGGTGAAGTTGTAGCCATCGGCGGCGCCGTAGGTGTTGGCGTGTTTGGCGATGCTGTATTCCTTGCCCTCGTCGAACGGGAAGGGGAACGGGCCTGTGCTGCCGGCGCGGGCGGCGTATTCACGCAGCGACTCGCTGACCAGCCGGTATTGCTGGCCGGTCTTCTTCGACAGCCAGGCCACGTAAGCTTCGACTTCCGGGAAATCCATGCACACCGCCGGGTGCTTGTCGGTGTACTGCTTGCGCGGGTCGCTGCCCTGATAATCCGGGATGCCCGCCTTGCACGCGCGACCGGGGCGCGTGTCGCCGTCGGGCATCTTGTAGCCGCTGTCCTTGAGGTAGGCGTCCCACTCGCCGCGCAGTATCTGGAAGCGGCTGATCGCCAGCGGTTTGGCAAACGTCACCGGGTGCATCGGCCCTTCGTCCGGCTCGCGGCCGACCTCATCCTCCGGGGTGCCCATGGTGAACGTGCCGGTGGGCAGCACGACCATTTCCGGGCAGTCCTTGCAGTCCTTGAACACCTTGCCCGGCGCAGGCGGGGTGGCGGCCTGCGCGGCGCCCGGCAGCAGGCCGGCGGCGAGGGCGGTGAGCATCAGCGCCGGCAGCGCTTTCAAGGAAAATCGACGCAGTTCACTGTTCATTGCGAGTCTCGCTAAAAGGAAAAAGGGAGCGTCCGGGTCAAAGGGCCTGATCGAGCACGGCCAGCAAGCGGTCGATTTGCTCTTCGTCGTTGAGCAGCCCCGGTGCGGTGCGGATCACCGGGCCGACGTCACGGTGCACGGCATCGGCCACCACACGGTTGGCCATCAGGTGCGCGGCAATCTTGTCGCTGTCCTTGCCCTTGACCCGGAAGAAGGTGAAACCGGCGGACAGCTCGGGGCTCAGTGGCGTCACCAGTTCGATCTGCGGACGTTGCTGCAGGCGTTGTTTCAGGTAGCTGTTGAGCGCGTGAATGCGCGCTTCGACCTCGGCCTTGCCCAGCTCAAGATGCAATTTGAAAGCTTCGTCCAGCGCCCAGCGGTGCTCGAACGAGTGATAGCCGCCGGGCGTCATGGTGGTGGAAAACGCCGTGGCTTCGGAGAACGTCGGAATGATCGGGGTGACGTACCTGACCTCGGCGAAGCGACTGCAGACGATGCCGGTGCCACGCGGACCGAACATCCACTTGTGGGTGCCGGCGATGAAGAAGTCGCAGTTCATTTGTGCGAAGTTCAGGTTGTCCACGCCGAAGCCATGTACCCCGTCGACCACGTAAACGATGCGGTCGGCGTCGCTGCGACCGCGGTTGTGCTTGTCGACGATGGCGCCGATCTCACCAATGGGCAGTTTCATGCCGCTGCCCGAATGCACCCAGCACATGCCCAGCACCCGGGTTTCGGGGCGGATGGCGCCGTCGATGGCAGCGAGGATTTCTGCTTTGCTGGCGTTGTACGAATCCTTGAACAGGCGAATCTTGCGCACCCGGGTGCCGTCGCGTTCGCTACGCAGGGCGAGGATGGTGTGGGTCGCGTAGTGCTCGTGCTCGGTGGTGAGGATTTCCTGATCGGGGCGCACGTGCACGCCGCCGTAGATCGTCGTCAGACCTTCGGTGGTGCTGCCAGTCAGGGCGATCTGTTTGGCGTCGGCTTGCAGATAGCGACCGGCCCAGACCCGCACGTTCTCTTCGCGTTGTTCGATCACGCCGAGGTCCCAATCCATGGCCAGTCCGGGATTGTTGTCGAGGGCGGCGCGGTGCCGCTCAATCGCCTCGCGCACCGGTTTCGGGTGCGAGGTGATCAGGAAGTTGGAGAAGTGCAGATACGCCGGATCCTGATCGAACAACTGCTGCAACCGCGTCCATTTGTTGCCGGTCACGGGCGCGGCGTTCGCGGCACCGGCGACATTCGGCAGGCTCGCGCCCAGTGGCAGCGCCGCCGCGAGAATCCCCGCCTGCTTCAAGAACTCACGACGATTGCTCATGGCTTGGCAGTTCCCGGCGCGGCGGCCAGGGCCGGTTTCGCGGCTTTCTCGACCTGATCCCAGACCCGCAGGAAGTTGCCGCCCCAGAGCTTGGCGATGTCCGCTTCGGAATAACCGCGCGAGATCAGCTCGGCGGTGACGTTGCGAATTTCGCCGACGTTCTCGAAACCTTTGACGCCGCCACCTTCGTTGAAGTCGGAGCTGATGCCGACATGGTCGATGCCGATCTTGCGCACCGCGTAATCGATGGCATCGCCCAGATCCTTGAGGCTGGCTTTCGGTTCTTCTTCGAGGATGCCGTAGAGGCGGCTGGCGTACTGGCCAAACTTCTGCTCGGACCACGCCGCAATGATCGGGTCGCCCGGCATCAACGCCATCGCCAGGTTCGGCAGCGGCGGCAGGTCGAAGTCCTTGCGCATCTCGTTGAGTTTGTCCTGGGTGTGCTGGGTGAGCGGACGCAGGTACTGCGAGAACGCGACGATCTGCACCACGCCGCCGCTGTTTTTGATCAGCTGCATTTCCTTGTCGCTGAGGTTGCGCGGAATGTCGACCATTGCGCGCGGTGCCGAGTGCGAGGCCACCAGCGGCGTGCGGCTCAGTTGCGCGACTTGCTCGAGGGCCTTGGTCGACATTTGCGAGACGTCGATGATCACGCCCAGATCGTTGAGGCGCTTGACCGCTTGCTTGCCCAGATCCGAGAGGCCGTCGAGGGCGTCCGGCGAATCATTGAGGAATGGCAGCGGCCGCGACGAATCCGCCCAGTCGTTGTTGCCGATGTAGCTGAAACCGAACATGCGCATGCCGCGCGCGGTCCACAGGTCCAGCAGGTTGAGGTCGTGGCCCAGTGGATAGGCGTTGAGCATGCTGATGAAAATCGCGAATTTGCCTTCGCCGTGCAAACGCCGGAAATCGTCCGGGGTGTAGGCGATGGCGACCTGATTGGGGTAGTCGCGAACCATCCCGGAGATGATCTTGAAGCGGATTTCCTGCTGGTTGCGCGCCTCGTCGACGAAGCCGGGGGTCGGCTTGTGCGGGGCGTTCGGGCCGTTCCACATTTCCGGCCAGCCGAAGATGGTCAGGGCGGCGCCGGACAGGCGCCCACGGTTGGCCTTGGCGAGGTCGAACTGGCCGTCGCCGTCCTTGTCGGCTTCGTGGCCATCGGTGCCGAAATTTTGCGTCAGGCTGACATGGCTGTCGAAAGAGAGCATGCGTTCGTGTAGCTCATCGGCCTGCTTCATGACTTTGGCCGGGTAGCCGAGGTCGTCCTTGAACCAGTGGTGCCACACGGCAAAGCCTGCGCCGGCGCTGATCGCCAGAGCCAACGGCAGGCCGATGAATAGAGCCTTTTTCGAACGTGGTTTTGTCATTGCCATCTCAGTCAGGTTCGCCATCGAGTTGCAGGCGCGGAGGCCTTCGCTATCTGGGAGGAACGAGTGGTTGGCTGTGGAATTTAGCTCGTCTGCTTAAAAGATCGCAGCCTGCGGCAGCTCCTACATTGGAACGCGATCACTGTAGGAGCTGCCGCAGGCTGCGATCTTTTCAGGTACCCCCATAAATTTGTGCATGGAGCAAACGTTCTAGCTTGGATAAAGCCTGCTTCATGGCTGACACAGGTAGGGCAATGAAGATTTCTCGACGATGGTTCATGGCGGGCCTGGCGCTGACCGGCGCTGCCGTGCCTGCGGCGTATTTCGGGCATCGTGAATGGACGAAGCCGGACCCGACGATCACTCCGGGCGAAGCGTCTTTCGACGTCGCCGACAGGGCCGGGCAGCGCCTGGCGAATGCGTTGCGCGGGGTGTGGGATATCCGTTTCGAAGGTGCCGATGCCGGCCTCGAAGGCTTGCCGCCCAAGGGCCTGCAAGTGTTTCTCGACATCGGCCAGAAGGGACGCGGCGTGTGCGGTTTCCTCGACACGCCCGAGCGCCTGCGTTCCGCTGAAACACCGCGTTACCGAATTCTTGGCGACCTCGCGAAAGCCGATGCGGCAAAGCTGAGCTGGCGCCTGATTGGTGTCGACGGCCAGATCAGCTATGAGCTGGAGATGATCCTCGATGAGGTCTGGGCCGACTTCGGCAATGCCGGCAGTGGCACCCTCAGCGGCAAGGCCTTGCGCCTGGATCGAGCGCTGGCCTTGCCGGCGCAGGACAATCGCTTCGTCGCCGTCAAGCGGCTGTTTCCCGAAGCCCGCGAGCGCACGCCGCTCAACCCGACGTTGCTGGCGTGGTTGATCTCTCCCGAGCATCGCCTGTTTCACCAGTTGTGGCATGCGACCCGGGACAAGTGGCACAAACTGCCCGAGGACAAACGCGAAGCCTTGCGCGGCATTGGCTGGCAGCCCGGCCCGCGCGACAAGGAGCGCGATGCCCGTGGCCCGCGCAAGGATCGCAATGGCTCGGGCGTGGACTTTTTCTTCATGCACCGGCACATGCTCGGGACGGCGCGCTCGATGCAGGATCTACCGTCGTGGGCGTTTTTCCCGCTGCCGCAGCCGGAGCTGATTCGCGACCGCGTCGGCTTCGCCCGCTATTTCGACAACCACGACGGCGCGGCCTTGCCGCCCACCTGGACGGCGGCGGGCGATGACGAGTTCAGCCAGTGGGTCAGCGACATCAAGACTGCCGAGACCTACGAAAGCAACTTCCAGGTCTGGGAGTCGCAGTATCGCGATCCGGCATATTTGGCCCGGCTCACCCTCGGCCAGTTCGGTTCTGAAGTCGAGTTGGGTCTGCATGACTGGCTGCACATGCGCTGGGCCTCCGTGCCACGCGATCCGTCCAACGGTCAGCCGGTACCGTTTGCCCGCGATCCGGCGGACTTCGCGGCGCGTTGGTATAACGCCGAAAACGATTTCCTCGGCGATCCGTTTTCTTCCCACGTCAACCCGACGTTCTGGCATTTCCATGGCTGGATCGACGATCGCATCGAGGACTGGTTCCGCGCCCATGAGCGTTTCCATCCGGGCGAAGTCACGCGGCTGCAGGTCAATGGCGTGCCATGGTTTGCTCCGGGGCGCTGGGTGGAAGTCGACGACCCGTGGCTCGGGCCGATCACTCATGGCTGCAGCACCACGCCGGGATTGCAGATGGGCAAGTCAGTGGAGATGGATCCGGAAACCATGAAACTGGCGCTGCGCATCACCTTCATCACCGACGAGGAAAAACTCGCCGGCCTGTTCCGCCGCGTGCCGCAACGGCCATGGTATGCGCGCAATCTGAAGCCTAAGACCAGCCCGGCTTGAGGGCTGCGTCATCGTTCATTCGCGAGCAGGCTCGCTCCCACAGGTTCAGGTGTCAGCCCGAGATAGCGGCAACACCGTCAATCAATGTGGGAGCTGGCTTGCCAGCGATAGCATTGGGTCAGGCAACGTTGATGTCGGGAGTGCTGGCCTCATCGCTGGCAAGCCAGCTCCCACAGGGTTGTTGTGTTGATTCGATTACAAAGTCTGCCACCCGCCGCCAAGTGCCTTGTACAGCGCAATGCTGGCCTGCACTCGTGACAGCCGCAGTTGTGCATGCTGATCCTGGGCCGCGTACAGCGTGCGCTGGGTTTCCAGCACCGTCAGCAAGTCTTCGGCGCCGGCCTGGTAGCGGCTCTGGGCGATGTCGAATGCGGTCTGCGCCTGATTCAGTTCTTCGTCCTGCCACAACCGTTGTTCATCCAGGCGACGAATGCTATTGAGCGCTTTTTCCACATCGGCGAAACCGTTGATGATCGCGCCACGGTAGGTTTCCAGAAGCTCTTGCTGGCGCGCCGTGGCCTTGTCGCGTTCAGCGCCGAGGCGACCGTTATTGAAAATCGGTGCGACCAGCCCGGCGGTCAGGTTGTAGAAAGGGCTGCGAATCAAATCGTCGAACTGATTGGCGCCCGAGCCGAGTTGGGCGGTCAGGGTCAGTGTCGGCAACATGGCCGCGCGAGCGACTTTGACGTCTGCCTCGGCGGCGGCCAGTTGGGCTTCGGCGCGTGCGATGTCCGGACGATGCGTGAGCAACTCGCTGGGCACGCCGGCGGCGATGTCTGGCCATTGCAGGTGCTCGAAGGACTCTGTCGCCGACAGTTGCTGCACCGGTCGGCCGAGCAGGGCGGCGAGGCTGATCAGCGCGTCCTGGGCTTGCTGTTGCACGCGCGGCAATTGCCATTGCTGGGCGGCGACCAGGCTCTTCTGTTGCGCCAGTTCCAACGCAGTTGCCGAGCCTGAATCAAACCGCGTCTGCACCAGTTTCAGCACGCTTTGTGCGTTGGCCAGATTGAGTTCGGCGATGCGGCTCTGCTCGCGTAGCGACAAGGTTTGCGCATACGTGCTGGCAACGCCGCTGAGCAATGTCAGCTCGACCGTCGCCCGGTCGAATTCGCTGGCCTGCAGAGCGAACTGCGCACTGTCGCGCGAGGCGCGTTTGCCGCCCCAGAAATCGATTTCGTAGGTGGCGCTCAGGTTGGTATCGAAATAGTCCACCGCCTTGTTGCTGCTGTTGGCATCGAGTTGGCTGTAGCCATTGCCGCGCAGCAGTTTCTGCCGATTGGCATTCAGGCCGGCCTTGACCTCCGGCAACTGAGAGCCGCCAGCGATGACAGTGCCTGCCTGCGCCTGACGCACTCGAGCGACGGCGGCCGCGAGGTCGAAACTGCCGACGCGAGCCTGTTCGATCAGACGATCCAGTTCCGGGCTGCCAAATTGCGTCCACCACTGCGGGTTGTTGCGGGCAACGCTGGCGCCATGGGGCGATTGCCAGGCAGCAGGCGCCTGCACACCGCTGTCCGGGCGTTGAGCGGGACTGCCGCAGGCGCTGAGGATCAGGCACACGGTCAACAGGCTGAGGCGCGGTTTCATAGATCGATCATTCACTGGTAAGGGCCGTGACCGGGTCGAGCCGGGCAGCTTTGCGGGCAGGCATGAAGCCGAAGACAACACCGGTGACCAGGGCGCAGCCGAAGGCGCCGAGTACCGCCATCAAGGAAAAAGCCACGGCCACTTCGCTGAGGATTAGCACGCCGCCGACGATCAGCGCCAGGGCGATCCCGGCAATGCCGCCGACCACCGAGAGCATCACCGCTTCGGTGAGGAACTGCCGGAGGATGTCGCGCTGGCGGGCGCCGGTGGCCATGCGAATGCCGATCTCGCGAGTCCGCTCGCGCACGGTCATGAGCATGATGTTCATCACGCCGATACCGCCAACCAGCAGCGAGATCGCGGCAATCGAGCCGAGCATCAACGACAGGGTGTTCTGGGTGCGCGCCTCGGCCTGAATCATCGCGGCGTTGTTGGTCAGTTCGAAATCCTTCTTGCCGTTGTGCAGGCGCAGCATCAGTTGCTCGATGGCTTGCTCGGTGTCCTTGACCTTGCGCGCGTCGGCGGCGGCGATGGCCACGTATTCCGGATTGCGCGTGCCGAACAGCCGAACGCTGGCCGCCGAATAGGGGATGGCGATGCGATTGTCGCTGTCGGAGTCGCCGGAGCTGGCGCCTTTTTCTGCGAGTACGCCGACCACCTGGAACGGCACATTCTCGATCAGGATGAATTGGCCGATCGGGTTCGGCACATCCTTGAGCAGTTTGCTGCGCACCTTGTGGCCGATCACCGCAACGGCTGCAGCATTCTGCTCATCGGCCTCGGTGAAGTAACTGCCTTGCACCACCGGCCAGTTGAAGATCGCCGGGAAGTTGGTGTCGTTGCCACCGACGTAACTCAGGTGGTCGGCATTACCGTAACGTACGCCGGCCTCGGCGCCGTTGACCGGCATGATCCGCTGCACTTGCGGCAGGCTGGCCAGCGCGTGCACATCGTCGAGGGTGATGATCCCCGGCGGCGTGCGCGGGTTGGGCGCCGAGCCGCTCAGATAAATGATGTTCGACCCGAAGGCGCCCATCTGCGCCATCACCTGGCGTTTACTGCCTTCACCGACCGCCAGCATCACCACCACCGAGGCCACGCCGATGATGATCCCGAGCAGGGTCAGCGCGGTGCGAAAGCGGTTGATCCACATCACTCGCCACGCAGCGTGCAGGGCATCGACCAGTTCACCTTTCCAGGCACCAGTGGCGTCCGCGCCCACGGCCAGGCGCTGGCGCAGATCCACTGCTTGCAGGGCGCCGGGATTGGCGCTGATCTGGGCGTGGGGATTATCGCGGGCGCTGTCGCTGATGATCAGGCCGTCGCGGATTTCGATGATGCGTTTGGCCCGGGCCGCGACTTCGCGGTCGTGGGTGATGAGGATCACCACGTGGCCCTGGCTCGCCAGTTCGTCGAGCAGCGTCATCACCTCTTTGCCGCTGTGGCTGTCGAGGGCGCCGGTGGGTTCGTCGGCGAGGATGATGTGGCCGCCGTTCATCAACGCCCGGGCAATCGACACCCGTTGCTGCTGACCGCCGGACAACTGATGCGGGCGGTTGCCTGTGCGCGAGGCCAGACCGAGGCGGTCGAGCAGGGCGGCGGCGCGGGCGTGACGTTCGGCAGCCGGGGTGCCGGCATAGATCGCCGGCATCTCGACGTTTTCCTGAGCCGAGCCGGATGGAATCAGGTGATAGCCCTGGAACACAAAACCGAAGGCTTCGCGGCGCAGCCAGGCCAGCTCGTCGCTGTCGAGGCCAGCGACGTTTTCCCCGGCAAAGCGATACTCGCCGGAGGTCGGCCGGTCGAGGCAGCCGAGGATGTTCATCAGGGTCGATTTGCCGGAGCCGGAAGCGCCGACAATCGCCACGAATTCGCCGGCGTGGATCGACAGGTCGATACCGCGCAGCACGTGAACTTCAGGCGCGTCACCGCCACCGTAGGATTTGCGGATGTCCTGCAGGTCGATCAGAGGCGTTTGCATTCAGCCTCCGCTGCCGTCGACCGGGCCGATCAACAGGTGATCGCCTTCATTGAGGCCGTCGACAATCTGCACTTTGAGCCGGTCGCTGATGCCGGTGCGCACCTCGCGTTGCTGGATGTCGCCGTTGGCCGCCACCACCTGGGCGGTTTGCAGGTTGGCCGTGGTGCTGCCCTGCAACGCGGCAACTGGCGCGGTGAGCACGCCTTTGGCCTGATTGGCGACGAAGAACACCTGAGTGGTCATTTCCGCCATCAGTGCGTTGTCGGCGTTATCGACGTCGAGCAAAACCGTGTACAGCACAACGCGGGCGCTGCCGCTTTTACTGCTGCTGGCCGGGCTGCCGCCGCCCTGGCTGGTCTGGTCCAGCGGCTTGGGCGGCACCGGCAGAATCTGCCGCACGGTGCTGCTCCAGCGGCGCTGGCCGCCGCTGAGGGTGGTGAAATAGGCGGTCATGCCCGGTTTGACGTGGCCGATGTCGGCCTCGGAGACCTCGGCCCACACGGTCATCGGTGACAGCTTGGCGATGCGCAGGATCAGCGGCGTTTGCTGTTGCGCGTTGAGGGTCTGGCCTTCGCGGGCGTCGAGGGCTACCACGGTGCCGGCCATCGGCGCGTAGATTCGGGTGTAGCCGAGTTCGGCCTGATCACTGCGCAGGCTCGCTTCTGCCTGGCGGATCTGCGCCTGGAACATGTCGACGCGGGCCTGAGTGGCTTTCAGTTCGGCGCGGGCGGTCTGCACGTCTTCTTCACGGGTGGCGCCGCCGGCGGCGAGATTCTGCTGACGCTGATACTTCTGCCGCGCCAATTCATGCTGGGCGCGCTGCTCCTGCAATTGCGCCTTGAGGTTTTCGATGGAGAAGCGCCCGGCGTCGAGTTTGGCCTTCTGCGTGGACGGATCGATTTCCACCAGCAGTTGACCTTCCTTGACCACGTCACCGACTTCGACGTGGATTTTCTGGATCTGCCCGGAGGCCTGCGCGCCGACATCGACATACCGGCGCGGTTGCAGGGTGCCCAGCGCGGTGACGCTGCTTTCGATGTCGCCACGGCTGACTTGCACGGTGGCGAAGCGCTCGCGGCCCGGCGGCATGATTTGCCATGCGGCGTAGGCAACAACGGGAATCAGACAAAGGACTGCGAGCAGGGCGCGTCGAGCGGGGCGGGGACGTTTCATGCAGGGTTCCGGCCAGTGGAATTCGGCCCGTCGTTCGGTTGCACGCCACAGCGCGCAGCCGCTGAACGCTGTCGCGGGGCGCGACAGACACGGGGAGCTGTCCTGTAAACGATGGATGTGGAGGGGAATTTAAGCGAAGACACAGGATGTTACAGGTATAGAACGGCACTATTTGACGGGCAACGACAAACGCCACTTTAAATCTATATGAGAATTACTATAAATTACGCACCTCAAGTTGCCACTATCTTGCTACCCGTGTTCGCGGGCCGTCGATCAGTGTGCTCAAGGATCGAATCCGCATCGAAGCGGCCGGGAGTCATGTTGGAAAACTACTATCGCGAGCTGGTGTGTTTCCTGAACGCCAAGCTCGGCAACCGTCAGGTCGCCGAAGATGTGGTGCATGACGCTTATGTGCGGGTTCTGGAACGCTCCAGCGACACGCCCATCGAGCAGCCGCGGGCCTTTCTCTATCGCACCGCGTTGAATCTGGTGATCGATGATCATCGGCGCAACGCCTTGCGCCAGGTCGAGCCACTGGAAGTGCTCGACAGCGAAGAGCGTTATTTCACCCCGTCGCCCCATGGCACCCTCGATCACGGCCAGCGTCTGGAGATGCTCCAGCGCGCCCTGGCGGAATTGTCGCCGCTGTGTCGCGACAGTTTTCTGCTGCGCAAGATCGAAGGCCTGTCGCACCCGCAGATCGCCGAACATCTGGGGATTTCCAAGGCGCTGGTGGAAAAGCACATCGTCAATGCGATGAAGCATTGCCGCCTGCGCATCAAACAATGGGATGCCCATTGAGCCGCCATCGCTAAATTTTATTTCACTGTCCTCGTTCCTACTCAACAGACGACCTGCTGTCCTGCTCAAGGCCAGTCGGGTCACTTAGGCTCTCCTTTCCCCTTGTTGAGGGGTTCATCCAGAGGACACTGGAAATGACTCAGGCAATTGCATCGCCCATCGTTCACGACCTGATCGGCGTCGGTTTCGGCCCTTCGAACCTGGCGCTGGCCATCGCTCTGCAAGAGCGCGGCCCGACCCACGGCGAGCTGGATGTGCTGTTCCTCGACAAACAGGCCAACTACAGCTGGCACGGCAACACCCTGTCGACCCAAAGCGAGTTGCAGATTTCCTTCCTCAAGGATCTGGTGACCCTGCGCAACCCGACCAGCCCGTACTCCTTCGTCAACTACCTGAAGGCCCATGGTCGTCTGGTGGACTTCATCAACCTCGGCACCTTTTATCCGTGCCGCATGGAGTACAACGACTACCTGCGCTGGGTTGCCGGGCAGTTCACCGAGCAGAGCCGTTATGGCGAAGAAGTGCTGACCATCGAGCCGGTGCTGCACAACCACCAGGTTGAAGCGCTGCGCGTGATCTCCCGTGATACCGAGGGCCAGCAATTCGTGCGCACCGCACGTTCGGTGGTGGTCAGCGCCGGCGGCACGCCGCGTATTCCCGAAGCGTTCAAGGCGCTCAAGGGCGACAGCCGCGTGTTCCACCACTCGCAGTACCTGTCGCAGATGGCCAAGCAGCCGTGTGTGAACAACCAGCCGATGAGCATTGCGATCATCGGCGGCGGGCAGAGCGCGGCGGAGGCGTTCATCGATCTGAACGATTCGTTCCCGTCGGTGCAGGTCGACATGATCCTGCGCGGCTCGGCCCTCAAGCCTGCGGACGACAGCCCGTTCGTCAACGAAGTGTTCTCGCCGGAGTTCACCGATCTGGTGTTCCAGCAAAACAGTGCCGAGCGTGAGCGCTTGGTCAACGAGTACCACAACACCAACTACTCGGTGGTGGACATCGACCTGATCGAGCGCATCTACGGCATCTTCTATCGACAGAAAGTCTCGGGCGTCGCCCGTCACGCGTTCCGCACCCTGACCACCGTCGAAAGCGCCACCGCCACCGAGCGCGGCATCGAACTGGCGGTACGCAACAACGCCACCGGCGAAGTCACCGTGCGTGTCTATGACGCTGTAGTCCTGGCCACTGGTTATGAGCGGCAGATGCACCGCAAACTGCTGGCGCCACTGGAAGAATACCTCGGCGATTTCGAGGTCGATCGCAACTACAAACTGATCACCGACGAGCGCTGCAAGGCCGGCCTGTACATGCAGGGCTTCTGCCAGGCCAGCCATGGTCTGAGCGACACGCTGCTGTCGGTGTTGCCGGTGCGTGCCGACGAGATTGCCGGTTCGCTGTATGAGCATGGCAAGCATCGTGGGCATCGTTCGGTGGCGGATCTGTTGTTGGCGACTGCCAGCTGAATCAGCATTGCCTGATCCACCGCAATCGCTGGCAAGCCAGCTCCCACAGGATCTGTTTCGGATGCAAAACTTGTATTCACTGGAGATTCTTGTGGGAGCGGGCTTGCCCGCGATAGGGCCCTGAAGGCCGGCGAAATATCTGAATCCTGAACCCTTCCTGAACATCCCCGATATTCCCCGACACACCTCCTTACACGGGTTTACTCTCCAATCATCGAGGCGTAAGCTTCGCGCGTTTTCATCAATAGCGGAGACCCACAGTGGGTACTTGTTCGAGTGACAGTTGTCGGCCGGTCTCGGTAACCGGCAGATTCTCGGCAAGATAACGCGCAGCCTTTCTCTGCCGTTGTCTCGCCGTAAAGCGAGCAGCGGCATCCCGATCATGACCAGCAAGGTCATGTCCCGACGTCCTTCTCATCGACACTGAATGTGCGTGGTTTCGACCTAGTGGTCGCAATCGCAAACCTATCGACACGCCTGTCTTTTCTGACCGGCGCGCCAAGCCTCGCCGTGCCGGTTTTTCCGGCGCACGAGGCGCGGTCGTACCTGCTCGACGGTTTCCCGGCTGACCATAGGGGCAACAGCCATGAAACTTACGCTCAAGGAATTTTTCGCAGGCTTCCTGCGTACACGCCACATCGCCCGGCACTTCCGTCGTCTGGCGCTGCTGGAATCGATCAGCGACACCACGGTCAGCCGTGAAGTGCCGCCCACCCTGGCCAACACCCTGGTCGATGCGGCCCATCGCGACAGCGGTGAACTGCTGTCTTCGCTGGGCACCCACACCGACGGGCTGACCGATTTTGAAGTCGATGCACTGCAAGCGCAGTACGGCCTCAACGAAGTCGATCACGAGCAGCCGCTGCCATGGTGGACCCACCTGTGGCACTGCTACAAAAACCCGTTCAACCTGCTGCTGACCCTGTTGGCGGTGATCTCGTGGCTGACCGAAGACCTGAAAGCCGCCACCGTGATCTTCTCGATGGTGGTGCTGTCGACGCTGCTGCGTTTCTGGCAGGAAAGCAAATCCAACCAGGCCGCCGACGCGCTCAAGGCCATGGTCAGCAATACCGCCACGGTGATGCGCCGCGATGAGCCGCGCGTCGAGTTGCCGATCAAGCAACTGGTGCCGGGCGACCTGATCGTGCTGTCAGCCGGCGACATGATTCCCGCCGACTGCCGGGTGCTCAGCGCCAAGGACCTGTTCGTCAGCCAGGCGGCGATGACCGGTGAATCGATGCCGGTGGAAAAGTTTGCCCGCCAGGCCGACCGTGACACGCGCAATCCGCTGGAGCTGGAGAACATCCTGTTCATGGGCACCAACGTGGTGTCCGGCACGGCGGTGGCGGTGATTCTCACCACCGGCAACAGCACCTATTTCGGTGCCCTGGCCCAACGTGTGGGGGCAACTGATCGCGCGGTGACTTCGTTCCAGATGGGCGTGAACAAGGTCAGCTGGTTGCTGATCCGCTTCATGTTTGTCATGGCGCCGCTGGTGTTGTTCATCAACGGGTTCACCAAGGGCGACTGGACTGAAGCACTGCTGTTCGCGCTGTCGATTGCCGTGGGTCTGACCCCGGAAATGCTGCCGATGATCGTCACCTCGACCCTGGCCAAAGGTGCGGTGTTCCTGTCGCGCAAGAAAGTCATCGTCAAGCGTCTGGATGCGATCCAGAACTTCGGCGCCATGGACGTGCTGTGCACCGACAAGACCGGCACCCTGACCCAGGACAAGATCTTCCTCGCGCGCAATGTCGATGTCTGGGGTGAAGATTCCGATGACGTGCTGGAAATGGCCTACCTCAACAGCTACTACCAGACCGGACTGAAAAACCTGCTCGACGTGGCGGTGCTGGAGCACGTGGAAATCCACCGCGAACTGAAGGTCGGCACGGCGTTTCGCAAGGTCGATGAAATCCCGTTCGACTTCAATCGCCGGCGCATGTCGGTGGTGGTCGAAGGGCGTGGTCAGCCACATCAACTGATCTGCAAAGGTGCGGTGGAAGAAGTGCTGGCGGTGTGCACCCGTGTGCAGCACGGCGATGTCGAGGAAGCCTTGAGCGATGAATTGCTGACCCGGATTCGTCAGGTCACCGCAGCATTCAACGCTGAAGGCTTGCGCGTGGTGGCGGTGGCTGCCCGTTTGATGCCGCAAGGTCGCGACACCTACAGCCTGGCGGATGAGCAGGAACTGACGCTGATCGGTTACGTGGCGTTCCTCGATCCACCGAAGGAAAGCACCGCACCGGCGCTCAAAGCGCTGGCCGAGCACGGCGTGGCGGTCAAGGTGCTGACCGGTGACAACGAACTGGTGACCGCGAAGATCTGCCGTGAAGTCGGTCTGGCGCAACAGGGCTTGCTGCTGGGCAACGATGTCGAGCGCATGAGCGATGCCGAACTGGCGGTGGCGGTGGAGAACACCAACGTGT
This sequence comes from Pseudomonas sp. LF020, assembly GCF_053456425.1. NCBI lineage: Bacteria > Pseudomonadati > Pseudomonadota > Gammaproteobacteria > Pseudomonadales > Pseudomonadaceae > Pseudomonas > Pseudomonas sp. LF020. Next base: position 241,654 of record NZ_JBRFIX010000005.1, on the reverse strand, counting down.
TCGCCAAGCTGACGCCGTCGCACAAGGAGCGCATCGTGCGCATCCTCAAGGGCAACGGGCACGTGGTCGGGTTCATGGGTGACGGCATCAACGATGCGCCGGCGCTGCGTACCGCCGACATCGGGATTTCGGTGGACAGCGCGGTGGACATCGCCAAGGAAGCCGCCGACATCATCCTCCTGGAAAAGAGCCTGATGGTGCTGGAGGAGGGCGTGCTCGAAGGGCGCCGGACCTTCGCCAACATGCTCAAGTACATCAAGATGACCGCCAGTTCCAACTTCGGCAACGTGTTCTCGGTGCTGGTGGCCAGTGCGTTCATTCCGTTCCTGCCGATGCTGCCGATGCACCTGCTGGTACAGAACCTGCTCTACGACATTTCGCAGATCGCGATTCCGTTCGACAACGTCGACAAGGAGATGCTGAAGAAGCCGCAGCGCTGGCAGCCGGCTGATGTCGGGCGCTTCATGCTGTTCTTCGGCCCGATCAGTTCGATCTTTGACATCCTGACGTTCGCCTTGATGTGGTATGTGTTCGATGCCAACACCCCGGACCACCAGACCCTGTTCCAGTCCGGCTGGTTCGTGGTGGGGCTGCTGACCCAGACGCTGATCGTGCACATGATCCGCACGCCGAAGATTCCGTTCCTGCAAAGCCGCGCAGCCATGCCGCTGCTGGTGATGACCGGAATCATCATGGCGGTGGGGATCTTCCTGCCGATGGGGCCGCTGGCCAACTACTTCAAACTGCAGGCGCTGCCGTCGCTGTACTTCGTGTTCCTGCCGGTGATCCTGCTGGCGTACATGGCGCTGACCCAGGCGGTGAAAGGTTTCTACATCCGCCGGTTCGGCTGGCAATAACAGCAGGCTGCAACCTTCACCTGCAACCCTGTAGGAGCTGCCGCAGGCTGCGATCTTTTGATTTTGTTTTTACAAGACAAGATCAAAAGATCGCAGCCTGCGGCAGCTCCTACAGGGATCGGCTATTTCAAGTGAATTGGCAGCAAGCCCAACAAAGGGACTGTGATCTATTCAAGGAGCTTCATCATGCAAGCCATCAACAACCTCAACCTGACTTCCTTGCTCGACACCCTGGTCAGCCTCAGCGCCGCCTTCATCCTCGGTGGCCTGATCGGTTTCGAGCGCCAGTACCGGCAACGCACGGCAGGCCTGCGCACCAACGTGCTGGTGGCGGTCGGCGCGGCAATATTCGTCGACATGGCCAACCGTCTCGGCGGTGCTGAAGGTGCGGTGCGGGTGGTCGCCTACGTGGTTTCCGGCATCGGCTTTCTCGGTGCCGGGGTGATCATGCGCGAGGAGGGTAATGTGCGCGGCCTCAACACCGCCGCGACTCTGTGGACTTCCGCCGCCGTCGGTGCCTGCGCCGGTGCCGACCTGCTGGCCGAAGCGGTGCTCGGCACGCTGTTCATTCTGGCCGCCAACACCTTGCTGCGGCCGATCGTCAACAACATCAACCGCCAGCCGCTGGACGTGGTCTCGGCGGAAGTCACCAACATCGTTTACGTGATCGCCCGGCGTTCGCAGCAGAAAGCCGTGTTCGCCCTGCTCGAAGCCGAGCTGGAACGCAGCAACTACCCGGCCAGCGACGTCGATGTGCACGCCTTCGGTGCCGACGAAATCGAGATCGAAGCCACGCTGGCTACCACCTCGGTGGACGGTGACGAGCTGGATGCCCTGGTGGCGCGGATCTCGACTTCAGCGCTGGTGGTGCAGGCGTTCTGGAGTCCGAGTACGACGGAATAAGGCAACAACCTCGGACAGCCCTTCGGCATGGCTCAAGGGTGGGGATGAATGACCGGTTTTTTAGGAAAAGTCCTACAGAACTGCTCCTGAGGCTTGCGTAGTCTTGGCGCACCCATCCACCGCCCCGAGATCGAGCATGATCAATAAATCCCTGCGCATCCTGATTGCCGATCCGCAGCATTTTCACCGGATGAAAATCGAGCGCCTGTTCAATGGCCTCGACTACTTCCGCGTCGCTCCGGTACAGAGTCTGCCTGAGCTGCTGACCCTGGTGGACTACGGCTATGCACCGTTCGACGTCGTGGTCATCAACGCCGAGCTGGCGGCCGGAGCGCTGGACCTGCCGGGGTTTTTCCTCCACAACCCGCAGGTGCGCCAGGTCCTTATCTATAACGAACCCTCCGCACCCGCACTGACGCCTGCTGGCTTCGCTCAGGAAAACCTGCAGATCAGCCCTGTCGCCTTGCCCAATGCGGCCGCGATCAAGCACCTGATGGCGCGGGTCGATGTTGCCCCGGTTTGCGCGGCGAACACATGGGAAACGGCGCCAGCCTCGCAGCACCGGGGCTTGAGCATGGATTTCCCTTTGGCGCAACTGTCAGATCTGACAGGTAGATACGCTTTGCTTCCCGTGTAACAGTCTTTGCGCAGCCACCCCGGCGGGAACAGCGGGTGGCGCTATCCATCGTCCTGTTTTTGCACTGGGAGCGGTCATGAAGTCAGCGCTGATCGTCGACGATCATCCGGTGGTAAGGGCTGCCGTGAAACTTGTCCTCGAAACCGAAAGGTTCAAGGTGATTCACGAAGCATCCAGCGCCAGCGAAGCCATGGCGCTGAGCCGGGAGCACAAGCCGAAACTGGTGGTACTCGATCTCAAGCTGCCGGGGCTCGGCGGACTGGAGGTACTGGAGCGGCTCAAGGCCACTGATCCCGAGTGCAGGGTCCTGATTTTTACCTCTCAGGATCCGCTGCACTATCAGGATCGCTGTCTGCGTAGCGGCGCCATGGGTTACGTGGCCAAAACCAACCAGTTGCTGCAATTGCACAAGGCTGTCCAGGCGCTGATGTCGGGCTACTCCTATTTTGCTGCACTGCCTGATAGCGGCCCGGTGTCGTCGCCGTCGCACCGCAGCGAAAAGCAGCTGATCGACGAGCTCTCCAACCGTGAACTGAGCATTCTCGAGCAATTGGCTCTGGGCAAGCCCAACAAGAATATCGCGGCCGAAATGTTCCTCAGCCACAAGACCGTCAGTACCTACAAAACCCGCTTGATAAAAAAGCTGGGTCTGCACTCAAAGTCAGCGGTGTACTTGCGCGAATTCGCCAAGCGCAACCATTTGATCTGAGTGGAAAATGAATCTGCGACGCTGGTGGTGCGTGCTGTGGTTGAGCATCACGGCCACCTGCTGGGCCAGTGAGCCGCCACAGCCTCTGGAGTTGTTGAGCCAGGCGGCACTGGAAAATATCCGGGTTCCGCTCGACGAGCAGGATCGCCAATGGCTGCGCCAGCACCCCCGGTTGCGCATGGGCATTTCCGGCGCCGATTACCCACCGTTTGAAATCACCCGCAATCGGCTGGAGCTGGAAGGGCTGACCGCCGATTACGCGGAGCTGCTGGCGCAACTGCTCGGTGTGCGGATCGAGGTGCAACGCTTTACCCATCGCGACGCGCTGATGAGTGCACTCAAGCGCGGCGAACTCGATCTGCTGGGCACCTCGAACAATTTCGAACTGGCCGATGCGGATTTCATTTTGTCGCGCCCCTACGCTGAAGATCAGCCGATGCTGGTCACCCGGCTCGACGAAACATTGCCGGCGGACCTGGCAGGCAAACGCATCGCCATGGTCGAGGATTATCTGCCGCTGACCAGCGTGCAGGCGTTCTACCCCGAGGCGAAGGTGCAGCGCTATCCCTCGGCGATGGACGCGCTGGGTGCGGTGGCATTCGGCGTCGATGACGGCTACCTCGGTGATCTGATCAGTGCCAATTACCTGATCAACACCAATTATCGCAATGACCTGCAACTGGCCGGGCCTTCCGGGCTGGATGCCAATCCCTTCGGTTTCGCCCTGCTGCGCAGTGACGTACGCCTCAAACGCATCATCGACAAGGCGCTGGCGGCGATTCCCATGGAGCGTCGTCAACTGATCGAGCAGCGTTGGAGCGCGGGGCGCGCGCACATGGCCGCGCAGTCGCGGGTGCGCTTCAGTGCCAGCGAGCAGCAGTGGCTGGCGCAACATCCGCGGGTGCGGGTCGGTGTGATCGAGGACTTCGCACCGCTGACGTTCTTTGATGCCGACGGGCGATTCAATGGGCTGTCGGCGCAGTTGCTCAACCTGATCGGTCAGCGTACCGGGCTGCAATTCGAAGTGATTCGTGGACGTTCGCTGGACCGCCAGATCGAACAGCTCAAGGCCGGTGAGCTCGACGTGCTGCCGGTGGTGACCCCGAGCAGCGAACGCGAAGCCGAGCTGCAATTCACCCGCTACTACCTGAACAACCCGTTCGTGCTGGTCAGTGCGACAACCGCGGGTAGTCCGCGCAGCCTCATTGATCTGCCGGGCAAGCGCCTGGCGATTTATCGCGGTCATCCGTTGCGCGACTACATTTTGCAGCGAGTGCCCGGGATCCGCCTGGTGGAGGTGCGCAGCCCGGCCGAGGGCATGGAACTGATCGCCAAGGGGCAGGCCGACGCGACCGTCAGCTCGCTGCTGGTGGCGCGCTTTCTGATCGCCCGCCATTACCGCGAGCGCCTGCGCATCACCAACACGATCGGCGATCAACCGGCGCGGATCGCCCTGGCGACCGCAGCGCAAGATACGGCGCTGCACACGATTCTGAACAAGGCGCTGCTGAGCATCGCGCCACAACAGATGGACGAACTGGTCGAGCGCTGGAGCCATGACGTGGTTGTGGAAGAGAGCTATTGGCAGCGTCATCGCCACGAAATCCTTGTGGCGTTTGCCGGTGCGGCAGGGCTGCTGTTGCTGGCCTTGGCCTGGATCGCTTTTCAGCGTTGGCAGTTGCGCCAGCGTCAGCAGTGGTTGCAGCAGTTGCAGCAGGCCAAGGATGCCGCCGACGACGCCAACCGGGCCAAGACCACGTTTCTGGCGACCATGAGCCATGAAATCCGCACGCCGATGAACGCCCTGATCGGCATGCTCGAACTCGCCCTGAAGCGTGCCGAGGAGGGCGTCACCGACAAGCTGGCGATCGAGGTCGCGTCCGCTGCCGGCCAGCAATTACTGGGGTTGATCGGCGATATTCTCGACATCGCGCGCATCGAGTCCGGGCATCTGTCCCTCGCGCCGCAACGGGTCAATCTGCGTGAACTGGTGAACTCGGTGTGCCGGGTATTCGAGGGGCTGGCGCGCGAGAAACGCCTGCTGTGGCAGGTCGAACTGGATGCGCACAGCGACGTCGAGGTCATGCTCGACCCGACACGCTTCAAGCAAGTGCTGTCGAACCTGTTGAGCAACGCGATCAAGTTCACCGAGCACGGTCAGGTCACTCTGCAACTGGCCGTGAGCAGGACAGCGCTCGGCCAGTCGGCCGTGAAAGTAGTGATTGAGGACAGCGGCATCGGCATCAGTGAAGACGACCGCAAACGCCTGTTCAGTCCGTTCGTCCAGGTCGGCAATCATGGCCAGTCAGCGCGCAGCGGCTCGGGATTGGGACTGGTGATCAGCCGCAACCTCTGCGAAATGATGGACGGAACACTGCACCTCGACAGTGAGCCGGGGCATGGCACGCGGGTCGAGATAAATCTGCAATTGCTGCCTCTGGCCGCGCTCGCCCCCGAGGCGGCAAGCCCCGCAGTGGCGGACACGCCGGTGCGTTCATTGAGCGTGCTGGTAGTGGACGATCATCCGGTCAACCGCTTGCTGCTGTGCTGGCAACTGAGTGAACTCGGCCACCGCACGGTCGACACCGAGGACGGTGAGCTGGGCTTGCAGCGTTGGCGGGCACAGGCCTTCGATGTGCTGATCACCGACTGCAACATGCCGCGGCGCAATGGCTACGAACTCGCCCGGACGATCCGTGACGAAGAGGCGGCGAGCGGCCGGGGGCATTGCCTGATCCTCGGGTTTACTGCCAACGCGCAAGTCGAGGAACGGGTTCGTTGCCTGGAAGCCGGCATGGACGATTGTTTGTTCAAGCCGATTCGCCTGGATGATCTGCAACAGGCGTTGCAGTTGGCCAGTCACGGAGACATCGATCACCTGCCGACCCCGGCAGTGACGTTGACTGAGATCGACCTGAGCGCGCTGGAGCAGATGGCCGGAGACGATCATGCGGTGATGCAACGCCTGCGCGAACAAGTGTTGCGCAGCTTGCACGACGATCTGCAACGGCTGGATGCGGCGCGTCAGCCACAGGATCTGGACGGGTTGCGGACACTGGCGCATCACATCAAGGGCGGTGCGCAAATGGTCGGTGCGGCGCGAGTGGCGGCGGCGTGCACGGATCTTGAACAGGCGTGCCGCGACGCCGAAACCCTGGCTGTCCACCGCTCGGTGGCTGCGCTGCGCACGGCCATGCTTGGCCTTGCGCAGCGGCTTCAGGACTGAGCGATCAATCCCACTGCGGGGCGATGCCTTTCGGGCTGGTCAGACGATGGCCGCGCTCCAGACCGGCGATCAGCGCCATATCGGGTTCGCTCAGGGTCAGCGTCGTGGCGCCGAGGTTGCTTTGCAGGTTGGCACGTTTGGTCGACGATGGAATCACCGCGTAACCCGACTGCATTGCCCAGGCCAGAGTGACTTGCGCCGGCGTCGCTTGCAGACGTTCAGCAATCTGCTGAATTACCGGATCCTTCAGCACTTCGCCATAGGCGAGGGTCATGTAGGAGGTGATCTGAATGCCCTGGCTGCGGGCGAACTCGACCACTTTGCGGTTTTGCAGGTACGGGTGCAGTTCGATCTGGTTGGTGGCGATGTTGTCTGCGCCAACCGCGGCGATGGCCTGTTGCATCAGCTCGATGGTGAAGTTGGACACCCCGATCTGCCGGGTCAGGCCCAGACGCCTGGCTTCGAGCAGCGCCCCCATGAATTCGGCGACCGGCACCTGATCTTCCGGCGACGGCCAGTGGATCAGCGTCAGGTCGAGATAGTCGGTCTGCAACTTCTGCAGGCTTTCCTTGAGGCTCTCGATTAGACGATCCTTGGCGAAGTTGGCGATCCAGATCTTGCTGGTGATGAACAGCTCTTCACGAGCAATGCCGCTGGCGGCGATGGCTTGACCGACCTCGGCTTCGTTCTCGTAGATCTGCGCGGTGTCGATGGCGCGGTAACCGAGTTCAAGGCCGGTGCGCACCGAATCGATGACCACCTGACCTTGCAGGCGAAACGTACCCAGACCAAAAGCGGGAACAGACATTGATGACTCCAGGGTTGCAGTGGGAATGGGCAGGAGTATCCGCGTCTGTGTCCTTGAGAAAAACCGCTGGTGGGGCAAAGCACTGTTGAGCAGAAGTCATGAATCTTGTAGGAGCTGCGGCACGCTGCGATCTTTTGATTTAAACAACAAGATCAAAAGATCGCAGCGTGCCGCAGCTCCTACAGGGGTTGTGAATCGCTCGGGAAGGGCGCATCACTGTTCTGCAGATGGAACACTGAAGCTGGTTTTTGCCGTCTAGTCCTCCAGCTGTCATGGATTTAAGCTTAATCCATTGCGTCACCCACCTTTTGGAGGCAACCATGAAAAACATCATCGGTATCTACACCAGCCCTCGCGGCCATTGGGTCGGCGATGGTTTCCCGGTGCGCACCCTGTTTTCCTATGACAACCTGGGCAAACACATCAGCCCGTTCCTGCTGCTCGATCACGCAGGTCCGGCCGAATTCACCCCGACTACCGAGCGGCGTGGCGTCGGCCAGCATCCGCACCGTGGGTTCGAAACGGTGACCATCGTTTACGACGGCGAGGTGCAGCACCGCGACTCGACCGGCAGCGGCGGCACCATCGGCCCCGGCGATGTGCAGTGGATGACGGCTGCATCCGGGATCCTGCATGAAGAGTTTCACTCGGATGATTTCGCTAGAACCGGCGGCAAGCTGGAGATGGTGCAGTTGTGGGTCAACCTGCCGGCCAAGGACAAAATGGCCGCGCCCGGCTATCAGACCATTGTTGATCGCGACATCCCGAATATTGCGCTGAAGGATAATGCCGGCAATCTGCGCCTGATCGCCGGTGAGTTCGAGGGGCATAAAGGGCCGTCGCAGACCTTCACGCCGATCGACGTCTGGGACCTGCGGTTGAACGCCGGCAAGTTGCTGACGCTGGATCTGCACGAGGGGCGCAACACCGCGCTGGTGCTGTTGAAGGGGGCGGTGCAGATCAACGGTGTGGAAACTGCAGGTGTCGGGCAGTTGGTGCTGTTCGAGCGCGACGGTCGTCAGTTGACCCTTGAGGCCAGTGAAGACGCCGTGGTGCTGCTGCTCAGCGGCGAACCGATTGACGAGCCGATCGTCGGCCATGGCCCGTTCGTGATGAACACCGAGCAGGAAATTCACCAGGCATTCGCTGACTTCCAGTCCGGGCGGTTTGGCCAGATGCACGGCTGATTGGCCTTTGTGGGAGCGGGCACTGCAGCGAGCCACAAATCCCAACCCAGACCCTGATCCCCTGTGGGAGCGGGCTTGCCCGCGAAAGCGTACGGTCAGTCGATGCTTATTTGGCTGACCCACCGCCTTCGCGGGCAAGCCCGCTCCCACATTGGTTTCCGGGTGTTTTTGCGCGGGCGTTCATCCGCTGAAATCAATTACTCCTACACTTGCCCAATCTGTGCGATCTTCTCGCGATTGGGCCCTGTCGGAGTGCTTTGATGTTGTCTTTTTTGACCGAACATCCGTTGTTTTGTGCGTTGATCCTGATCCTCCTCGATCTGGGCTTGTGGCGCCTGATCAGCTCCCGTGGCAGCGAGTGGAAGCTATTGGTGCGGGTGCTGATTTTCAGCCTGTTCAGCGTGCTGTTGTTCAACGAAGGCCTCAATCCGATGGAGCCGGCGCCATGGGCCGACAACGTGCCGCTGCACCTGGCGGCGACCGGCTTGCAGATCGGCTGGTGGCTGTTCGGCGCGCGCACCCTGACCGTGCTGATCGGCGCGGTGATGATGCAGCGCGTCGGGCACACCGGGCGGCTGTTGCAGGATCTGCTCGGTGCGGTGATTTTCCTGATCGCCATTATCGCGGCGCTGGCCTACGTGCTGGATCTGCCGGTCAAAGGTGTCCTGGCGACGTCCGGGGCCCTGGCGATCATCGTCGGTCTGGCGTTGCAGAGCACCCTCAGCGACGTATTCTCGGGGATCGTGCTCAACACCACCAAGCCCTATCAGATCGATGACTGGATCTCGATCGACGGCACCGAAGGCCGGGTCATCGACATCGACTGGCGCGCCACGCGTCTGCAGACCAGCCAGGGCAGCATGGCGGTGATTCCCAACTCGCTGGCGGCCAAGGCCAAGATCATCAACTTCAGCCGACCGAGCAACATGTTCGGGGTGGCCGTCAGCGTCCAGGTCAGCCCGCACGCGCGTCCGAATACGGTGATCGATGCGCTGGAGCGGGCGATGCAGGGTTGCCGCCCGCTGCTGGACAATCCCTCGCCGAGTGTCGCGCTGAAAAGCTCCGGCAGCGCCGGCGCGGAATATGAAATCAGCGGTTTCGTCTCGTCGATGGATCAGAAGCGCTCGGTGCGCAATCAGCTGTTCGATCTGGCTTATCGGCATCTGCAGGCATCCGGGGTCAATCTGTTGTCGAGTGTCGAACCGATCGTCGCCGGCAACCTCTCGCGGCCACGGGCGCTGCTCGACAGTTCGCCGATTTTCTCCACCCTGCGCCAGGAAGAGAAAGACACCTTCAGCCAGAACATGACCCTGCAAACCTTCCGTGCCGGCGAGACGATTCTCGAGGCCGGGGAGGTCAGTGATCATTTGTTCATCATCGAATCGGGTGTGGTCACCGTGACCTTGACCCGCCATGGCAGCCCGTTCGAATCCGGGCGCATGGGGCCGGGGGAGGTGATCGGCGAGGCCGGCATCCTCTCCGATTCGTCAGTGCCGGCGACCTTCGCGGCGAAAACCTTCTGCGCGCTGTATCGCATCGAGAAGACCTACCTGAAGCCGTGTCTGGATGCCCGCCACGACATCAACGAGGCGATGAAAGCCTTGCTCGATTATCGCCTGCACAAGGCCCAGACCCTGACGCAGGACGTGCCGGTCGTGGTGGCGAAAACCGGGTTCCTGCACTGGTTGCGCAATCGCGTGTGACGGGTGGTCTACTCGTCTTCCGGGAGATTGGCTATTTGTCCGGGGCAGTGGCGGGACTACCTTAGTCACACATTCACTGGCCCCGGAAATTCAATCATGAAAGCTCGTACCGATTTCTACACCGCTTCTCCAGACGCCCTGAAAGCGATGATCGCCCTGGAGACCGCGGTCTCGAAACTGCCGCTGGAAAAGACTCTGGTGGAACTGGTCAAGCTGCGCGCTTCGCAAATCAACGGCTGCGCGTTCTGCATCGACATGCACACCGCTGATGCAATCAAGGGCGGCGAAACTCCGCGCCGGCTGTTCGCCGTCACCGCGTGGCGTGAAGCGCCATTCTTCACCGAGCGTGAACGTGCGGCGCTGCTGTGGACCGAATCGCTGACCCAACTGAGCCTGACTCACGCCCCGGACGAAGACTACGACATCGTCGCGGCGCAATTCACGCCCAAGGAGATGGTCGACCTGAGCGTGGCGATCAGCACCATCAACAGCTGGAACCGTCTGGCGGTGGGCTTCCGCAAAACCCCACAGCTCTAAGCCGCAACACATAACCCCCTGTAGGAGCTGCCGAAGGCTGCGATCTTTTGATCTTGTTTTTAAAAATCAAAGTCAAAAGATCGCAGCCTTCGGCAGCTCCTACAGGGGCCGGTCGTTTTGGAAGTCTGGATCAATGCGCATCCGCACTCGGCGCCGTCGGTGGTTGTACCTTGCGCATCAAGGGCACCATCGCCGTGGCGATGATGAAGCACAACATGATCATCAAGAAGGTATCGCCGTAGGTCTGGGTCTGTGCCTCGCGGTAAGTCAGCAGCCACAGCTGACGCAGGCCGGCGGTGACGCCGACGTCACCGCTCTGACCCAGTGTCGCCAGGTTGCCACCGACCTGCGCCAGCCACTGATTCAGCGCCTCGTTGCTGCTGTTCAAATGCTCGGCCAGGCGGGTGAAGTGCAGGTTGGTGCGGTCATTGAGAATGGTCGCGCACGCGGCAATCCCGATAGCTCCGCCCAGATTGCGCATCAGGTTGAACAGCCCCGAAGCGTGTTTCAAGCGTGCCGGTGCCAAGCCGCCCAACGTCAGTGTCACCGCCGGTGGCACCGCCAGTTGCTGGGCGATCCCGCGCAGCGCTTGCGGCAGCAGCAACTGGCCGGCGCCCCAGTCGTGGGTGATCGGACTGAATTCCCACATCGACACGGCAAACAAGCCCAGGCCGATCATCATGATCCAGCGCAGATCCATGCGATTGGCGAGAAAGGCGTACAGCGGAATCGCCATGATCTGGAACACCCCGGTGGAAAAAACCGCCAGACCAATGTCCAGCGCGCTGTAGCCACGCACCCGTCCGAGAAACAGCGGGGTCAGGTAAATCGTTGCGAACAGGCCGATCCCGGTGACAAAGGAAAAGAAACAGCCCAGGGCAAAGTTGCGATCCTTGAGCGCGCGCAGATCGACGATCGGATTGGCCACGTGCAAGGTGCGCCCGATGAAGGCCAGACCCGCCAGACCGCTGATCCATGCCGTGGTCAGGATCGTTTGATCGCTGAACCAGTTCCAGCGCGGGCCTTCTTCGAGGGTGTATTCCAGGCAGCCGAGAAACAGCGCGAGAAATACCATGCTCAGGTAGTCCGCGCCCTTGAGCAGCGCCAGTTCCGGCTGGTCGATCTTCACCAGCATCGGCACCGCCACCGCGACGAAAATCCCCGGCAGCAGGTTGATGTAGAACAGCCAGTGCCACGAGGAAATGTCGGTGATCCAGCCGCCGATCACCGGCCCCAACGTCGGCGCCAGCGAAGCCACCGCACCGATGGTCGCGGCGGCGATCACCCGTTGTTTGCCGGTGAAGAAAAAGAACGCGGTGGTGAACACCAGCGGAATCATCGAGCCGCCGAGAAAGCCTTGCAGCGCACGAAAGGCGATCATGCTCTGGATGTTCCAGGCCACGCCGCAGAGCAGACTGGCCAGGGTGAAACCGACCGCCGAGGCGCAGAACAGCCAGCGCGTGGAGAACACCCGCGACAGCCAGCCGGACAGCGGAATCACGATGATTTCGGCGATCAGGTAACTGGTCTGCACCCACGCGGTTTCGTCGGTGCCGGCCGAGAGTCCGCCGCCGATATCGCGCAGCGACGCCGAGACGATCTGGATGTCCAGCAGCGCGATGAACATGCCGATGCACATGGTGGCGAAGGCGAAGACCTTGGTCGCGGTGGCCATGTCGGCGGCGTTGAACGGTTGCGCCGCGGCGGTGAGGGCGGTGCTCATGGCGCGACGGCCACGGCGCTGGTTTGAGTTGGCGCGCGGGTGTCGACTTCTGCGGTGACCGACAGCCCCGGCCGCAGATGGCCGAGCACGCCGTCAGCCGGATCAAGCAGGATCCGCACCGGCACCCGCTGGACGATTTTGGTGAAGTTGCCGGTGGCGTTCTCCGGTGGCAGCACGCTGAATTGCGAGCCGGTGGCGGGGGCGAGGCTGTCGAGGCGGCCATGGAATTCCTGGCCGGAGAGCACGTCGGCGCGGATGCTCACCCGTTGCCCGGGTTGCATCCGCGCCAGCTGGTCTTCCTTGAAATTGGCATCCACCCACAGACCGCTGGCCGGTACCACCGACAACTGCTGCGAACCCGCCTGGGCATAGGCGCCGACCCGCGCGCGGCGGTTGCCGATCACCCCGTCGACCGGCGCGCGCAGTTCGGTGTAGCTGAGGTTCAATTGGGCCAGATCACGCTCGGCCCTGGCTTGTTGCAGGGCGGCGCGGGCCTGTTGTTTCTGGGTGTCGATCACCGCCAGTTGGCGCTGGGCGGCGAGCAATTCGGCCTGGGCACGGGCACTCAGGGCCTGGGCGGTCTTGAAGGTGGCGTCGGCGCGTTGGGCGCTTTCCACCGACACGGCATTGGTGCTCACCAGGCGTTTGTAGCGCGCATTGTCATCCCGCGAGCGGGCGGTTTCAGCACCGGCAGCATCGATGCCGGCCCGGGCCTGGCCGATCACCGCTTGCTGCAGTTGTTCAGTGGCGTCGAGGTTGGACAGCAGGGCTTCTTCAGCGGCGACCGCGCCCTCGGCCTTGGCGAGGTTGGCGCGATAGTCGCGCGCGTCGAGGCGGATCAGCACGTCGCCGGCCTTGACCGATTGGTTGTCGCTGACCAGCACTTCTTCGATGTAGCCGGCGACCTTTGGCCCGATCACCGTGACGTCGCCACCGATGTAGGCATCGTCGGTCTCTTCGAGAAAACGCCCGGTACCCCACCAGTGCGCGGCGTACACACCGACCACCACCAGCGCGATCAGGCCGGCACCGGTCAGCAGCAGGCGTTTGCGCAGCGGCGGTTTGGCGGTGGGGAGCGCAGCAGACAGGTCGGGCTCAAGGGTGGGCATGCTGGTCATGGCGTAATACCTGCGCAAATCAAGTCGTTATTACGGCTGTAATATGACGCGAGTAATATTTTGTGGCAATTGAATTTTTGTGCCGATCGTCAGTTGCTTATTTGAGCCACTGGCCGGGCGTGGTGCCGCTCGTGGATTTGAAGAAAGCGATGAACGCACTGTCGCTGGCGAAGCCCAGTGCGTAGCCGCAGTAACTGAGGCTGCGCCCGGTGGCGAGCAACTCCATGGCGCGCATCAGCCGCCACTGCTGGCGCCATTGCTGGTAGCTCATGCCGGTTTCCCGCTGGAAGATCCGCCCGATGGTGCGGCTGCTGGCACCGATCTGCTGCTCCAGCGCTTGCAGTTCCGGCGGCAGTTGCTCGGGTGTCGACAGCAACGGGGCCAGGCGTTTGTCCCGGGGCAGGGGCAGCAGCATCGGTTGCTGAGCGGCTTCCCGAATTTCGCTCAGGCACAGGCCCAGCAGATGAAACAGTCTGCCGTGCTGCCAGTCGCTGTCGAAATCAGCCTGCGCCATCGGCTCCAGCACCGCGCGCAACAAGGGGCTGACTTCAATCACGCACACCTGCTGCGGCAATTCGCGGCACAGCTCGGGCGCGAGCCAGATCGAGCGGTAATCGACGCTGTGCTGCATCACCGCGCGATGGCTGACACCGCCGGGAATCCACGCCGCCCGCGACGGCGGCAGCAGGCACAACTGCTGCGCGAGGGTGATGCGTGTGCAGCCTTGCCGGGTGTAGAGCAATTGCCCGCGCTGATGGCTGTGCAGGCCGGAGTCGTGATCGCCGAGGGTGGAGGCGATGCCGATGACCGGCGCGCTGAAGTGATCAGGGTCGAAGGATGCGTGGGCGTCGAGCCAGGCCATGTTTTGTCCGATTTCAACGATAAATTGGCAAGGCTCGGATAATACGTCAGTCCAGACTTTTTAGACTCCTCGGCGTTTTCACATGAGGAGTCAACATTATGAACAACCGACATTTATTGCTGCTGGCGATTGCCCTGCTGATGTTTCCGCAGATCGCCCAGACCCTCTACAGCCCGGCGCTCGGCGATATCGGCCGAGCGTTCGGCGTCGGGCCGCACGTGGCTGCGCAGACCTTGTCGGTGTATTTCCTGGCGTTCGCCTTTGGCGTGGTGACCTGGGGGCGAGTGTCTGACCGCATCGGCCGGCGCCCTTCGATGCTTGCCGGTCTGGCGCTCTACATGCTGGCCTGCGTCATCGGCTTGAGTGCGCGTAGTTTCAACACATTATTGATGGCCCAGGCGTTGGCAGCATTTGGCGCGGCGGTCGGTTCGGTGGTCACCCAGACACTGTTGCGTGACCGCTTTCAAGGCGCGGAACTGGCGCAGGTGTTTTCCCTGGTGGGCATGGCGCTGGCAGCCAGCCCGGCAATTGGTTTGTTCAGCGGCGCAGGGTTGGTGGAGGGGTTTGGTTATCGCGGGGTGCTCGCGGCATTGCTGCTGATCGCTTTGGCGCTGTGGTCATGGAGTTGGTGCGCTTTACCCGAAACCCGCACGACCGAACTGGCCTCGGCGGGGCTGCTGGAAACCCTCGCGCGCATGCTCGGTGATCTCGGCATCTGGCGTTCGGCACTGTGGATCGCCCTGTTCAACGTGGCGCTGTTCAGCTATTACAGCCTTGGTCCGTTCCTGTTCGAACGACTTGGCTTGAGTGGCGCGGAGTTCGGCTACAGCGGCGTAATTCTGGCGTTGGGCTCAGGGTTTGGAGCATGGCTCAACCAGCGCTTGCTGCGCCGCGGTTGTCACGCGCTGCAACTGATTCGCCTCGCCGCAGTCATCGGCTTGCTCGGTGGTCTGGGTGTGTGGCTGATGCAGGACAGTGGCGCGTTCGTGCTGGCAATGTTGCTGGTGGTACTGGCCTTCGGCATGGCGATTCCGAATATTCTCGGCTCGGCATTGGTTAATTACAGCGACCGATTGGGCACCGCCGGAGCACTTCTGGGACTGATTTATTACCTGCTGATCGGCGCGGGACTGATGCTCGCCGGTTGGGCCCAGGCCCTCGGGGAAACCCTGATAGCGTGCAACGGCGTGGCTTTGCTGCTGACGATCAAGGCTGATAAATCAATTGTTTAAGAAATGTAAGCAGCGTAGGAAGCGTCTTGCATTTGTGTAGGAAGACTCTGACTATCACTCGCATTGATGAGGTGGCATTACGCTACTTTATGATTGCAAGGATGTTGCGTGCCGTATTCGCTTCGCGTTGTTTTTCGTCTTCGTTCCACGCTTTGCCCGCTGTTGTCGGCCTTTGTGTTGAGTGTGTGTGCCTCTTCGATTCAAGCGGCTGATCCTGTTGCGCCGGGCCAGGAAGTGCTGCGCCAGCAGCAACAGCAACAGCGCGATCTGCAACAACTGCAACTGGAACAACGCAAGCGCCAACTGGAGCGCGGTGCGTTCGGCCCGGCGCCGGTCACCCCGGCGATGCCGCAAACCGTCACGCCTGATGAGCGCTGCTGGCCGCTAAGTGGCACGCGCATTGGTGGTGTCACCCTGTTCGACAGCGACAAACTCAACGCGCGGATCAAACCGCTGCTGGCGCCGTGCATGGGTGTCGGCCAGATCAATCATCTGCTGGCGACCATCACCGCGATCTACGTCGAGCAAGGCTACATCGCCAGCCGCCCGTACCTGTTGAGCGCGCCGGCGGCGGGGCAGTCGCTGGACATCATGATCGACGAGGGCTACATCGAGTCCATCGAACTGGCCGATCAGAGCCTGCCCGTTTCTCTGGGCGGCGCATTCCCGCACATGCTCGGCCAGCCGCTGAACCTGCGCGATCTGGAGCAGGGCCTTGATCAACTGAACCGCTTGCGTTCGATCGACCTGACCGCCGACATCGCCCCCGGCAGCCAGCCCGGCGCCTCGCGAATCATCCTGCGTTCGCGCACCTCGGGCCAGTCGCGCTGGGCGTTGGGCCTGGGCATGGACAACCTCGGCAGCGCCAGCACCGGACGCGATCGCAACAGCGTCAGCCTGAGCTTCGACAGCCCGTTGCAACTCAACGATCTGTTGAGCCTCAGCGCCAGCGACACGTTGAATCAGGGCGACCGCTACAGTCGCAACGCCAGCCTGTATTACGCGATCCCCTACGGCTACTGGACCTACAGCGCGTTCGCCAGCCACGCCGAATACCGCGCGCCGTTCAAACTGCCCAGCACGACCTTGTACAGCACCGGCATCACCGATCAATTGAGCCTGCGCGCCGACCGCGTGTTGTGGCGCGACCAGAGCCGCCAGCTCAGCGCCAACCTGCAACTGGCGCACAAGGACGTCGACAGCTATCTGGAAAATGTCCGCCTGGGCATTCAAAGCCCGACCCTGACCGTGGCCGAAGCCGGGCTCAATCTGTTCTGGCTCGACCGTGCGGTGTGGAACCTCGACTTCACCTATTCGCAAGGCCTGCGCTGGCTGGGCGCCGATGACGACGCCAATCATGCGGTCAACAATTTGCCCAAAGCGCAGTTTCGCAAGTACCGCGCCGGCCTCAGTCAATGGCGCAACGGCCAGTTCGGCACGCAAGCGTGGCAGTGGCAAAGCCAGCTCAATCTGCAATACAGCCCCGACCCGTTACCGGCCATCGAACAGTTGCTCGGCACCGACGATTCGGCGGTGCGCGGTTATCGGGTGAGCAGTGCATCCGGTGCCAGCGGCGCGATCTGGCGCAACACGCTACGTCTGCCGCTGCGTACCGACTGGCCGCTGCAGATCACCCCGCGTGTGGGCCTGGACAATGGCTGGCTAAAGGCCGACCACGGTGCTCAAGGCCAACGACTGAGCGGCGCCAGTGTCGGGCTGAACCTGGGCTGGAAGAATCTGCAAGTGGACGTCGATTACCAACGCGCCCTCAACACCCCCAGCGGTTTGCAGCACGAGCCAGAGACCTGGCTGATGCGCGTGGGGTTGCAGATATGAGCAGCACCGAAACTCATCAAGCAGTGAACAGACAGCCGTCGGATCTGAGCGCGACAGCCACGGCCAAGACCAAATCGCGCGCCGTGATGCCGTACTTACATGGAGACGTTTTTATGCCAGCACACACCTTTGCATTCCATCTTTCTCCTCGGGGCAAATTGCGCTGGGCGATCGCCAGCCTGTTCTTCGCCGTGCACCTGCCCAGCGCCATTGCCGGCGGTGTGGTGGTTGCGCCCGGCCCCGGCGGCACCGCGCAATTGCAGACCCAGGGCGGCGTGCCCATCGTCAATATCGTCGCGCCCAACGGCTCGGGCCTGTCGCACAACCAGTTCCTCGACTACAACGTCGACCGTCAGGGCCTGGTGCTGAACAACGCCTTGCAGGCCGGGCAATCGCAGCTCGCCGGGCAACTGGCGGCCAACCCGCAACTGCAGGGCCAGGCGGCGAGCGTGATCCTCAACGAGGTGATCAGCCGCAACCCTTCGGCCATCAACGGTGCCCAGGAAATTTTCGGCCGCGCCGCCGATTACGTGCTGGCCAACCCCAACGGCATTTCGGTGAACGGCGGCAGTTTTATCAATACGCCGAACGCCAGTCTGCTGGTCGGTCGTCCGGAGTTGAACGACGGCAAACTGCAAGCCTTGAACACCCGCGACGCCAGCGGTCAGTTGCAGATCCAGAGTGGTGGCCTGCGTAACGCCGAAGGTTCGGTCAACCTGATCGCCCCGCGTATCGACAGCCAGGGCCGCATCGATGCCCGCGATCAACTGAACCTCACGGTCGGACGCAATCAGGTGGATTACGCCAGCGGTCAGGTCAACGCCGTGGATCCAGCGGGCAACACGAAAGATCAACGCATCGACGCCAGCCTGTTCGGTGCGATGCAGGCCGGACGCATCAATATCGTCAGCACTGCCGAAGGCGCGGGCGTGCGTGTGGGTGCGGTGCAAGTGGCCGGGCGTGATGGCGTGCAGATTCGTTCGGCTGGCGACCTGAGTGTCAGCGGTGAAGCGATCCCCAACAGCCTCGAAGTGACGCGTGCCGGCATTCGCAGCAGTCAGGGTGATGTCGGCCTGCACAGCGGCAACGACCTGACGCTGGCGGCCACCGATGTCAGTGCTCGCGACGTCAGCGTCAATGCCAAGCGCAACCTGACCTTGAGTACCGTCGAAAGCCGCAAGCTCCAGGAACAGCGCGAAAACTGGAGCAACAGCACCATTGGCATCACCTGGGAAACTTACGATCGCACCCAGACCGACAGTGAAACTCGCCAGCACGGCAGCCAGATCGTCGCCAGCCGCGACGCCAGGCTTACTTCCGGAAAAGACACCGAACTCAAAGCCGCCAAAGTTGAAGCAGCGAAAAATCTCGATGTGCAGAGCGGCGGTGATCTGCGCCTGACCGCAGCTACCGAAAGCCACACCCAGACCGATCAGGGCAACCATCGCAAGCATCTGTGGAAGGCCGACTGGAATAACAGCAGCGAAGAACAGCGCAGCATCGGCAGCCAGTTGAAGGGCGGCAACATCGCTCTGCAGACCGCCGCGTTGTTGCGTGCCGAAGGCGCCGAACTGAACAGCGTCGGCGATGTGAAACTGGCGGGCAAGCAAGTGGACGTCACCACGGCTACGCGCACCAGTCGCAGCAATAACAACAGTTATTCCGGCGATCTGGTCGGCGGCGGATTCTTCGGCAAGGCCGGTGATGCCGACAAGGGCCAGACCCGGCATCAGGGCAGCAAAATCAACGCGGCCGGCAAACTGCTGGTGAAGGCTGACGACGTGCGCATCAGCGGCAGCCAGGTCCGTGGCGGCACCGAGGCCAGCGTGATCAGCGATCAGGGTTCGCTGGTGATCGACGGCGTGCAGGACACTTCGCACAGCAACAACCACGACAAGGACAGCAAGTTCTTCGGCATCACCAAGGACGAGTCGCGGCAGAACTCCAGGGACAGCACCACAGTGCGCAGCGAGCTGGTTTCCGACAGCAACCTCAAGCTCAAAAGCGCCAAGGACATCGAAGTAGCCGGCTCCACGGTCAAGGCTGGCGGCGCGCTGACGGCGGACGCTGCCGGTGATGTGAGCGTGCATTCCACGCAGAACACTCACGACAGCAGCTCGACCACCGAGACCCGTGGCTTCGATGCCTACGCCAAAGAGCAAACGCCGGAGCAATACCGTGCCGGGGTGCACTACGAAGACAAGCAGCAGACTGTCACGCGCAACGACGTCAACCAGCAAGGTTCGAGCCTTAGCGGCGCCAGCGTGCAAGTGAAGGCTGGCGGCGATCTGACAATCAAGGGCGGTGAAGTCAAATCCACCGCGGGCGACACCACGCTGAGCGGCAAGAATGTGTCGTTGCTGGCCGAACAGGACAGCCACAAAACCTCATCCGACACCTCCAGCACCGGCGGTGGTTTCTACTACACCGGCGGCCTCGACCGCGCCGGCAGTGGCGTCGATTTCGCTCACAGCACCACGCAAGACAGCAGCAGCAAAACCACCGCGCAAACCAGCAACGTGCAGAGCAGCGGCAGCCTGACCATCAACGCCGACAAACTGCTGACCGAAGGCGCGCAGGTCAAGGCTGGCAACGGCCTGAATGTCGCGGCCAACGAGATCGACAACCGCGCCGCCAGCAACACCGAAAGCAGCACGCACAACCAGAGCAACTGGTCGGCGGACATCGGCGCCAACGTCGAATACAAGGACATCGCCCGCCCGATTGCCGGTGCGGTCAAGGATGTGCTCAACGCCAAGGTGCCGGACAAGGAAGCCCTGAGCAATCTCGGCCAGCCGAACGTCGGCCTCGACGTGGCGATCGGTCACGGCAGCGCCGACAAGACCGAGCAGAGCAGCACCGCCGTGGTCAGCCGTTTCGACGGCGGCAGTATCGAGGTGAAAACCGCCGGCACCCTGCACGACCAGGGCACTCAGTACAGCGCGAGCAACGGCAAGGTCAACATCAGCGCCGACAAACTGGTTGCCGATTCCGCGAGCAACACTCACAGCAGCACCGATAACTCAGTGGATGCCAAGGTCGACGTACGCGTCTACACCAAGACCGGCGAGGACGTGAACGTCGCCGGCAGCGGCGCCGGTGGCAACAGCTACAGCAGCAAGGACAGCAGCACCGCAGTGGTCGGCGGTTATGCCGGCAATAAGGGCGTGAACATCAACGTCGGTGCTGACGCGCAATTTGCCGGCAACCATTTCGACGGCGGGCAGGGTGGTGTGAACATCACCACCGGCGGCGATCTGGCGCTGAATCAGGCCAATGACCGCCAGAGCAGCAGCGACTCCAGCCTGCGCGGCAACGGCTCGCTGACGGTCGGTACCTTGCCGGGCACCGACGGCACCAACGTCGACCTCGGCGCCGGGTTCCAGCTCGATCACAGCGGCAAGCAGACCACTGACACCCAGGCTCACGTCGCGAGCATCAGTGGCAACGGCCCGGTGCAACTGAGCAGCGGCGGCAATCAGTTTCAGCAAGGCACGAAGATCGACAGCGCCGGCGCCATCGATCTGCACGCTGACGGCAAGCTTGATCTGCAAGCGGCCGTTGATACCCACACCGCGACTGGCAGCAATCTCGGCGGCGGTTTGAAGGGCGGCGGCAGCAAATCCAGCAGCGAGAAGAGTCGTGATCAGGGCGGCAATCTGAGCGGCAACTTCAACATAGGCCGCATCAACGAAAACTCGCAAACCCTGACCGGTGGCCAACTCAATAGCCAGAGCCAAATCGCCTTGAGCGGTGATGCGGTGCACCTGCAAGGCACGCAAGTCGGCGCGCCGAGCGTCAGCATCGATGTGCAGAAGGGCGGTTTGGTTCAGGAGTCGGCGCAGTCCACCGAGAGCCGCAACAACTGGAACGTCGCGCTGAATGCCGGCGGCAACCTGAGCAGCAAGACCCCGACCGCAGCCGATGAAAAGGCCAGCAGTGACCACGGCTTCAACGCCGGAGCGAAGGTTGGCGTCGATTACCTGCAAGGCACCACCCAGCAGAACAGCCAGATCAAGGCTGACAGCGTGGTGCTGAACAGTGCCGGTGATGCACAGCTGTCGGGTGCGCGGATCGACGCGAACACTGTCAGTGGCAAGGTTGCCGGTGATCTGACCGTCGAAAGCCGTGAGGACGCGAAGACGCAAGCCAAGGTCGATGTCGATCTGGGCCTGACGGCGAAGAAGAACCCACCGAGCGACAAGGAAAAGCTCGCCGGCACTGACTACAAACCAACGTTGAAAGCGCAGGGCGAATACGCGCACAAGGACAGCGTGGCGCAGGCGTCCGGCATCAGTGGCAATCAGGGTGTGAAGTTGAACGTTGGTGGTGGCACGCAGCTGACCGGCGCGCGGATTTCATCGACTGAAGGCAAGGTGGATCTAGGCGGTTCGAAGGTCGGTAGCAGCGATCTGGCCAACCGTGAGTACGGGGTGAAAGCCGGACTGGACCTGCCGCAGAAAACCGAGGAGAACGCACCGAAGGTGTCGTTCGATAACGGCAATCTGAAAGTCGGTCCGGTGACCCTGAGCGGCCATCTGGATAGCCAGACCCTGCAAGCCGGGATCGACGAAAAAGGCTAAACCACCGCAGTAACCCTGTAGGAGTGAGCCTGCTCGCGATGGCGGTATTTCAGTCGACATCATTACTGACTGATCTGACGCCATCGCGAGCAGGCTCATTCCTACATTTTTTCTATCTCGGTCAGTTCGAAGCCTTCGCCTTACCCGCGCTCATCAGCACGACCACCGCCAGCAGCGCGGACAGGATCGAACCCAGCAACACCCCAACTTTCACCGAGTCGACCAGATGCGGCGCGCTCGGGAACGCCAGTGCGCCAATGAACAGGCTCATGGTAAAGCCGATCCCGCAGAGCAGGGCGACGCCGTACAGTTGCAGCCAGCTCGCGCCTTGCGGCAGTTGCGCCAGGCCGCTGCGAATCGCCAGGGCACCGAGGCCGAGGATGCCGATCTGCTTGCCGAACAACAGACCCAGCGCCACGCCCAGCGGCACCGGCTCAAGCAGGTTGCTCGGAGAAATGCCGCTCAATGACACGCCCGCGTTGGCAAAGCCGAAAATCGGCACCACGGCGAACGCCACCCACGGGTGCATTTTTTCTTCGAGGTAGAGCAGCGGCGAATTGTGCTCGTCTTCCGGGTTACCCAGCGGAATGCACAGGGCCAGAATCACCCCGGCGAGGGTCGCGTGAATCCCCGATTGCAGCATGAAGAACCACAGGAAGGCGCCGGCGATCAGGTACGGCCACAGCTTTCTGACGCCGCAGCGGTTGAGGATCACCAGCAGTGCCATCACCGCCAACGAGGCCAGCAGCATGCTCACTGACAGGCCGCTGGTGTAGAAAATCGCGATGATCACCACCGCGCCCAGATCATCGAGGATGGCCAGCGCCGAGAGGAAGATCTTCAGCGAAACCGGTACCCGTTTGCCCAGCAGAGACAGCACGCCCAAGGCAAAAGCAATGTCGGTGGCCGCGGGGATCGCCCAACCGCTCAGGGTCTGTGGATTACCCCAGTTGATCGCGACGTAGATCAGGGCCGGGACCAGCATCCCGCCCAGCGCGGCGAAGCCCGGCAGCGCACGCTGACCCCAGCTCGACAACTGCCCGGCGAGCATCTCGCGCTTGATCTCCAGACCCACCAGCATGAAGAAGATCGCCATCAGGCCATCGTTCACCCAATGCTCGATCGACAGGCCGGCGACTTTGATGTGCAAGGTCGAGAAGTACGTGGCCGCCCAAGGCGAGTTGGCGACCAACAGTGCGGCGAGGGCAGCGGCCATCAGAATCAGGCCACCGGCGGATTCGGCGGCGAAAAATCGGGAAAGAAAGGCCAAGGCAGAGGGCGAGTCCTGACGGGCAGCCTGCAGGCGTGACGGATCGTGGCTCATAGGCACAGCAACTCCGCGCGGCGGCCCGACCTGCGCTGAATTAAACCTGCCCTGCCGCGTTGTTGCGGTGGCACCCGGGCGGCATTTTACACAATAGGCGGGACGCCTGCGAAAAACTCGACGACGTGGGTCGCTGCCCGGCAATTTCTCGATACGTGGAAATTGGCTTGCTGATGTGTGCTTAGCTGTGCGCCGTCCGTTTCAGCCTTTGACTCTCTATAAAAATGAAAACAGCCTTCATCGCCTTCCTCGGTTTTTTATCCGTCACTCAAGCAGCACCCTCCGTTGCAGAAAATGCCAACGGCAAGCATCTCTATACCCAGCGCTGTGCCGTGTGCCACGGCGCGGATATCAAGGCAACCGGGCCATTGGCCAATAAAAGCAATCCGCCAACGCCTGACCTGACAACAGCCACCTTCAAGAAACGCCTGAAGGATTATCCGGGCGTCATCGTGTCCTCGATCATCCTTCGTCCTAATGGAAATCTGATTCCAAAAACCTTGCGGGATAACGGCGTGAAGATCGCGCCGCATGCCTGGAGTGTTCAGGATTTTCGCGATCTGCATCAATACATGAGTGAAGTGATTGCCAAAGCACGATGATCTGGAGATGAACGGCGGAACGGGTTTCCAAGGAATGAATTGCCCGGCTTAATAGGAACCATTACTATTCGAACCCTTTTCCACAGCACGCCGTCATGAACCCCATGCTGCCCCGCAGACCCGGCTTTTTCGAGCATTACGAAGAGTTGATCGGCACCTGGACCCGGCGCCTGCGCAATCGTGCGCAGGCCGAGGATCTGGCGCACGACACCTTTGTGCGGGTGCTCGAATCCGATTCGGCGGCGGTGCAGCAGCCACGGGCGTATCTGCACCAGACCGCACGCAATATTGCGGTCGACGGTTATCGGCGGGAGGATCGGCGGGAAGCCATGGAGTCGCAGGCGATCGATCACAGTGTGTCGTCCACCGGCGACCCGGAGCATTACATGCAGGCGATCCAGTTGGCCGACTCCATCGAACGGGCGCTGCAGGAACTGCCGCTCAACTGCCGGAAGATTTTCGTCTGGCAGAAGATCGAAGGGCTGACCCAGGCGGAAATCGCTGAGCGCCTCGGGCTGTCGAGGAACATGGTCGAAAAGTATATGATCCGCACCCTGCGCCACTTGCGCGATCGCCTTGACGGCATGCAGTCATGAGCGGTCGCCGCTTTTCATCCCCAGCCCGACAGGACATTCCATGATGGATACCCGTGATTGTGCGTGCGGGCAAACAACGGTGCGCGATGAAGCGGCACGCTGGTTTGTGCGTTTGCAGGATCCAGCCACCAGCGCCGAGGAACAGCAGCGCTTCGACGCCTGGCTGAACCAGCATCCGCAACACCGTGACGAATTCCAGCTGCTGCAAGGCTTGTGGACGGCAGCCGATCTGCTGCCGGCGCCACGTCTCAAGTCCCTCGTCGAAACCCCGCCGGCCCGACGCGAACGTCGCCCACTGCTGCGTTATGCGGTGGCGGCCAGTGTGCTGGCGGTGGCGCTCGGCCTCGGTCTGTTCAGCGGTCTGAATCACCCCGACGGCTATAGCGCCGAGTTCGCGACGGCGCTGGGTGAGCGCAAGCATGTGGCGCTGCCGGACGGATCGGTGATCGACCTGAACAGCCGCAGCCGTCTGCAGGTGCGGTTTGAGAAAGATCGGCGGCTCATCGAACTGTCCGAAGGCGAGGCGATGTTCAGCGTTCAGCACGACACCGCGCGCCCGTTCGTGGTCGAGGCCGGCAGCGGCAAGGTGACGGTCACCGGCACCCGTTTCGACGTGCGCCGCGATGTGACGCAAACCCGGGTCGCGGTGGAGCAGGGCACGGTCAAGGTGCAGGGGCGCACTGCGCCGGACGACCAATTCATCA
Organism: Pseudomonas sp. LF020; assembly: GCF_053456425.1. NCBI lineage: Bacteria > Pseudomonadati > Pseudomonadota > Gammaproteobacteria > Pseudomonadales > Pseudomonadaceae > Pseudomonas > Pseudomonas sp. LF020. Next base: position 216,507 of record NZ_JBRFIX010000005.1, on the reverse strand, counting down.
GCCTGACCGCAGGCCTCGGCACCCATGTCGATGCCAAAGGCAAAGTCGCCGCGGCCTATGCGGTCAACCCCGCCGAACTGACGGCGTGGCGTGGCGGCAAACTGGTGTTCAACGACGCCAGCCTCAGCGAAGTGGCGGCGGAAGTTTCGCGTTATCGCGACAAGCCGCTGAAGGTCAGCAACCCGACCGTCGCAAATCTGCGCCTGACCAGCGTGTTCAAATCCGACAACACCGACGCCTTGCTCAAGGCCCTGCCAAACATCCTGCCGGTGGCCGTTCGCACCCTGGCCGATGGCAGTCAGGAAATAATTTCAAAATAACATTCAGGTTTTTTTCGAGTTCATCGTCTTCCTGTTCAACTGCAACTGGTTTGCATTAACAGACGCACACTCTTGCGCTCCACAGGACTACGTTCGACGTGAAAAACACTTCAGCCAACAACAAAAAATCCCCTTGGTTACCGCTGGCCCTGGTGCTGGCGGTCAACGCTGCCATGCCGCTGGCGTATGCCGCCGACGCCATTCATATTCGCGCCCAGCCGCTGGGCCAGGCCCTGAGCGAACTGGGTCAGCAAACGTCGCTGCAAGTGTTTTTCAGCCCGGAGCTGGTGGCCGGTAAACAGGCTCCCGCCGTCGATGGTGACATTTCCCCGGAGCAGGCTTTGCGCCAGTTGCTGCAGGGCAGTGGCCTGGATTATCAGATCAACGAAGGCTCGGTGACCCTGTCACCAGCGGCGACCTCCGCTGCCAACGGTCCATTGGAACTGGGCGTGACCGACATCAAGGTGGTCGGCGACTGGCTCGGCGATGCCGACGCCGCCGTGGTGCAGAACCATCCGGGTGCGCGCACGGTGATCCGCCGCGAAGCGATGGTCGAGCAGGGCGCGATGAACGTCAGTGACGTGCTCAAGCGTGTACCGGGCGTGCAGGTGCAGGACTCCAACGGCACCGGCGGCAGCGACATTGCGCTGAACGTTGGCGTGCGGGGCCTGACTTCGCGCCTGTCGCCACGCTCCACGGTACTGATCGACGGCGTGCCCGCTGCGTTTGCGCCGTACGGCCAGCCGCAGCTGTCGATGGCGCCGATCTCCTCGGGCAATCTCGACAGCATCGACGTGGTACGCGGCGCCGGTTCCGTGCGTTACGGCCCGCAAAACGTCGGCGGGGTGATCAACTTCGTCACCCGCGCCATCCCGGAAAAAGCTACCGGGGAAATCGGCACCACCCTGGAAACCACCCGTTACGGCGGCTGGAAGCACATCGACACGGCGTTTCTCGGCGGTACTGCCGATAACGGCATGGGCGTGGCGCTGCTGTACTCCGGGGTCAACGGCAACGGTTACCGCGAACGCAACAACGGCAACGACATCGACGACGTGCTGCTCAAGACCCATTGGGCGCCGACCGATCAGGATGATTTCAGCCTCAACTTCCATTACTACGACGCCAGCGCCGACATGCCCGGCGGCCTGACGCAGAAGCAGTACGACGACAAGCCGTACGACTCGGTGCGCGACTACGACAACTTCAGCGGTCGGCGCAAAGACGTGTCATTCAAGTGGATCCGCCAGATCGACGAGCGCACCCAGGCAGAAATTCTCACCTACTACACCGACAGCTTTCGCGGCAGCACCATCGCCGCCCGCGACCAGAAAACCCTCAGCTCGTACCCGCGTTCCTACTACACCCTGGGTGTCGAGCCGCGAGTGTCGCGGGTGTTTGACGTCGGCCCGACCACTCAGGAAGTCAGCGTCGGTTATCGCTACCTGAAAGAGGCGATGCACGAGCAGTCGAGCCGTCTGGCGCTGGTCAACAATCAGCCGGTGGTCACCCCGACGTCCGACGGCCATGTGTTCCAGGACCGCACCGGCGGCACCGAGGCCAACTCGGTGTACGTCGACAACAAGGTCGACGTCGGCAACTGGACCATCACCCCCGGCATTCGCTTCGAGCACATCAGCACCGACTGGCATGACCGCGCCGTGCTCGACACCGCAGGCAAACGCGTGCCGGAGAAAAACCGCAGCATCGAAAGCAACGAACCGCTGCCGGCGCTGAGCGTGATGTATCACCTGTCGGACGCGTGGAAACTGTTCGCCAACTACGAAACTTCGTTCGGCAGCCTGCAGTATTTCCAGCTCGGCCAGGGCGGCTCGGGTGACCAGACCGCCAACGGCCTGGAACCTGAAAAAGCCAAGACCTACGAGATCGGCACGCGCTACAACGATGACGTGTGGGGCGGGGAAGTGACGTTGTTCTACATCGACTTCGATGACGAGTTGCAATACATCAGCAACGATGTCGGCTGGACCAACCTCGGCGCGACCAAGCACCAGGGCATTGAGGCGTCGGTGCATTACGACATGGCGGCGCTCGATCCGCGTCTCGACGGTCTGACCGCCAACGCCGGTTTCACCTACACCCGCGCCACCTACGAAGGCGAGATTCCGGGCTTCAAGGGCCGTGATCTGCCGTTCTATTCGCGGCAGGTGGCAACCGTGGGCTTGCGCTACGACGTCAACCGCTGGACCTACAACATCGACGGTTTCGCTCAATCGAAACAGCGCTCGCCGGGCACCGGGGTCAACGCCGATGGCAGCTTCAACGGCAACTACATCACCGAAGGCACGGCCGACGGGCAGTACGGCGACATCCCGGGTTACGTGACCTGGAACGTGCGCGGCGGGTATGACTTCGGGCCACAGGTGTCGAACCTGAAACTCGGCGCCGGGGTGAAAAATGTCTTCGACAAGCAGTATTTCACCCGTTCCAGCGACAACAACTCGGGGATGTATGTCGGTGCGCCACGGACGTTCTTTGTGCAGGCCAGCGTCGGCTTCTGATAACGCCTGACCTGTGGCGAGGGAGCTTGCTCCCGCTGGACTGCGCAGCAGGCCCGATTTTTTGGGGTCGCTTCGCAACCCGGCGGGAGCAAGCTCCCTCGCCACAATGATGGGGTTCAGACCTTGAGGACTTTGCCGCCGATCGCCACGGCTACCAACAGCAGCGCCATCAACCCGAAAGCAAAACTCAGACTGCTGGCATGCGCAACAAAGCCGATCACCGCCGGCCCCGCCAGAATCCCCGCGTAACCCAAGGTGGTAATGGCTGGCACTGCGATGCTTTCCGGCATCACCGTCTGCTTGCCCACCGCCGTGTACAGCACCGGCACGATGTTCGAACAGCCGGCGCCGACCAGCGCATACCCCAGCAGCGCCGCTTCCCAGCTCGGGGCGAAGGTCGCCAGAAACAGACCTGCCGCCGCCAACAGCCCGCCGAACAGAATGACCCGCGTGGCGCCGACACTGCGCACGATCCGGTCACCCAGCAAGCGTCCGGCCGTCATGGTCAGGGCAAATGCGGCGTAACCCATACCCGCATACGCCGTGTCGATCCCGCGTTCCTGCGCGAGGAACACCGCGCTCCAGTCCAGCGCCGCGCCTTCGGTGAGGAACACGATGAAGCACATCCCGCCGATGAACAGCACAATGCCGTGGGGAATCGCGAACGCAGGCCCGGAACTTTCACTGCCGTACGGCAACATGTGCGGCACCGCTTTGAACAGCGCACCGATCAACACCGCCACCACCACCAGCATCGCCGCCAGCGGCGTCAGCCCGAGGCCGAGCAGGGCACTGACACCCGCTGCGCCGACAATCCCGCCAAGGCTGAACAGGCCATGAAACCCCGACATCATATTTTTGCCGCTGGCCCGCTCGACAATCACCGCTTGCAGGTTCACGGTCGAGTCCACCGTGCCGAGCCCGGCGCCGAACATGAACAGCGCGGCGATCAGCGCCGGTATCGACGACACCGTCGCCAGCAACGGCAGCGCCGCGCAAATCAGCAGGGTGCCGCCGGTGGCGACTTTGCGGCAGCCGAAGCGCGTGGCGAGAATACCCGCCAGCGGCATCGCCAGAATCGAGCCGACTCCCAGGCACAACAGCAACAGGCCCAGCGTGCCTTCATCGAGTCCAGCCCGGGCCTTGGCGTACGGCACCAGCGGCGCCCACGCGGCAATCCCGAGGCCGGCGATGAAAAAAGCGATGCGCGTCGACATCTGTTGCAGGCGTCCGGGGACGAAGGTGTCTTGGGGGTTGAGGCTGGTCATATCGATCCTTGGCAAAAAACGTCGCGTCCCCGAATGACAGTGATAGCGCGTCGAGGTTCGATCGCAGGTCTCGGGGCGGTGCAATCGACATCCTAACCTGTGGCAGCGAGCTTGCCCGCGAATGCGGTGGTTCAGGCAATGAATATGGCGACTGACACGCCGCTTTCGCGAGCAAGCTCGCTCCCACATTGGATGACCGGTGTTCACAACTGCCCGTTCTGTGCAGAACCCTGTGGGAGCGGGCTTGCCCGCGATTGCGGTGGTTCAGGCAATGAATATGACGGCTGACAAACCGCTTTCGCGAGCAGGCTCACTCCTACAGGGGATCGCGGTTTACAGTGATGGCTTCGACAAGGTGAGTGAGGCCGGTGATGACGCAGTTCTACGATGCGCGGGGTAATATTTACGGGGTGGTTTCGCCGCAGAGGCTTCGCGAGCTGGGGATCGATTTGCCGAACGATGCCGCGCAGTGTGCTGTGTCGAGACCGGCATGGAGTCGCGCAGCCATTGCGCTGTGCTGCGACTGGCCCGAAGGGCAGCGTCCAGCGGGGAGCAAATCGCATCGCAGCGATGGTCTGTTGATCGGCCCGTTTCAGCCGGTGGCGCCATTTGATGTGTTGATCGTCAATACCGATGGCACCTTGGCCGAGCGCAGCGGCAATGGCCTGACGATCTTTTCCCAGTCGTTGCTGGAGCAGGGGCTGATGCCGGCGGAAGGGGTGGCGCTGCGAGTGCATCACGACAAGGGCGACGCAGTGGAAACTTCGGTGAAACCAGTTGCAGTCGATGGCGTTAACGGCTTCTGGCTGAATCTCGGTCAACCGGGCTTCGGTCCTTCAGCGGTGACCGCCCGGAATGTTGAAAGTCGTGAGTTCAACGGGCGTGAAGTGAGCCATGTAGAACCCTTGGCCCAGCTCGATCCCGCGTGGCAGCACAGCCAGTTCGTGCGTATCGGTAACCCGCATTGCGTGACGTTGTTGACCGACGTTGCCCAACTGCCGGGCAACTCGCAAATGCGCCAATCACCCTGGGCCGAAGGCCTGACCCGAATCGCCTACGCGATGCCGACCGGCGCCGGAAAGCCATGCCCGGCGGGCGTCAACCTGCAATGGGCCGCGCTTGAGTCAGCGCAGCGCATCGTCGCCCGCGTGTTCGAGCGTGGCGAAGGGCCGACCGCGTCTTCCGGCACCAGTGCCAGTGCGGTGGCGTGTGCTGCATGGGCGGTGGGTTGGGTGGCGAGCGGCGAAGTGCAGGTGGTGATGCCGGGCGGAACGGCGCCGGTGTTGCTTGAAGAAGAGCAAGGCGAATTGGTGCGGGTCAGGCTGTTTGGTACGGCGCGAATGATCGGCTGAACCGGCTAACGCCTTCGCTGGCAAGCCAGCTCCCACAGAGTTATATGGTGAACACAAATCACGCGTTCACTGCTGAATACTGTGGGAGCTGGCTTGCCAGCGATGAGGCCATCAGCCTGACAACCATTTCAGATCTGTCCGCCGCTGAACTCCACCACCGGCATCTGCCGCTGCATCAGCACCTTGCCGCCGCGAATCGAATACAGCGGCAGGCCCTGGCTGCGGATCATTTCGTAATCGCTGTCCGCCGACAGAATCAGCAGGTTCGCCGGGCGCCCCTCTACCAGGCCATAACGCTCGCCCAGGTGCATGGCCTTGGCACTGTTGTCGGTGACCAGATCCAGCGCGTTCTGCAGGTTGCGGTAACCGAGCATGTGGCAGATGTGCAACCCGGCTTCGAGCACACGCAGGATGTTGCCGTTGCCCAGCAGGTACCACGGATCGACGATCGAATCCTGGCCGAAACACACGTTCATCCCGGCCTCCAGCAACTCGTTGACGCGGGTCACGCCACGGCGTTTCGGGAAATTGTCGAAGCGCCCCTGCAAGTGAATGCTTTCGGTCGGGCACGAGACGAAACTGATGCCGGAGTGCCCGAGCAAGCGGAACAGCTTGGCGCAGTAGGCGTTGTCGTAAGAGCCCATTGCCGTGGTGTGGCTGGCGGTAACACGCTCGCCCATGTCGCGGCTGCGAGCCTCTTCGGCGAGCACCTCAAGAAAGCGCGAGTGCGGGTCGTCGGTCTCGTCGCAATGCACGTCAACCAGGCAGCCGGTGCGTTCGGCCAGGTCCATCAGAAACTTCACCGAACTGACGCCTTGATCGCGGGTGTACTCGAAATGCGGGATGCCGCCAACCACATCGGCGCCCATGCGAATCGCTTCTTCCATCAGCTCGCGACCGTTGCGGAACGACTCGATGCCTTCCTGCGGGAACGCGACGATTTGCAGGTCGATCAGGTGCCGGGTTTCTTCGCGCACTTCGAGCATCGCCTTCAGCGCGGTGAGCTGCGGATCGGTGACGTCGACGTGGGTGCGCACGTGCTGGATGCCGTGGGCGGCCAGGGCCTGAATGGTCTTTTTGGCGCGGGTTTTGGTGTCTTCTTCGGTGATGGTGACCTTGCGCTCGCCCCAGCACTCGATGCCCTCGAACAGCGTGCCGCTCATGTTCCAGCGCGGTTCGCCAGCGGTCAGCGTGGCGTCGAGGTGAATGTGCGGTTCGACGAAGGGCGGCACCACCAGATTGCCGCCGGCGTCGAGGTCGCCGGGATTGAGGCTCGGGGCTTCGGTCTGGCGGCCGATGCTGCGGATCAGGCCGTCTTCCAGGTGCAATTCGTGCAAACCTTCCTGGTTGCGCAGCCGGGCGTTGATGATGTGCATCAGGCGAATCCTTCTTATAGGTCTGGTAGTGGCGCACTGGCGCGGCGGGCGCCGAGCAGGCCAGTGACGATGACATACGTTAGCGCGGCGGCGGCAATCCCTACCAGCGGCGCGACCCACGGCGAGTGGAACGCGGCGAGCGTACCGACCGCGTAAGCCCCCAGCCCCGGCCAGTTGAACGCCGGCAGCCGTGCGTCGGCCAGACGCGGATAACGCCCGCGCCAGCGGAAGAAAAAGTCGGCCATGATCACCCCGCCAATCGGTGGGATCACCGTGCCCAGCAGAATCAGGTACGGCACCAGCATGTCGTACATGCCCAGCAGGGCGAGCAGGGTGCCGATCACCGCGCCGGCCAGGGTCACGGTCTTGCGCCGGCCGGTGCGCAGCAGGTTGCAACCGGCGACGGCGAAGTTGTAGATGGTGTTGTCCTGGGTGCTCCAGATGTTCAGCAACAGCATCGCCATCGCGGCCATGGCGAAACCTTGCAGCAGTAACACTTCCACCACGTCCGGCTGCTGATAGACGATGGCGCCGTAGGCGCCGATCAGCACCATCAGGCCGTTGCCAATGAAAAATCCGATCAGGCTGGCGAGCACCGCCACCCGCGCCGAACGCGAGAAACGGGTCCAGTTGGTCGCCTGGGTCGCGCCGCTGACAAAGGTGCCGAACACCAACGTGATCGCGGTCGACCAGTCCAGCGAACCCGTCGGCACCACGCTGAGCAAACCTTCGAGGCCACCGACTTTTACCGTTGCCACCCACATCGACAGCATCAGCAGCAACATCATCGCCGGCACCGCGATGTACGACAGAATCTCCAGGCCGCGATAGCCGACATACGCCGTGGCGCAGAACACCAGGCCGAACAGCACCATCAAACCGAGCACGGTGCCCTCATTCAGATCGAAGTATTTGCCGAGCACCACGGCGGCGGTCGCAGTACCCCAGGCATACCAGCCGATCTGGGTGAAACCGAGGATCAGGTCGCTGAGCTTGCTGCCGACTTCACCAAAACAGAAACGCCCCATCAGCACCGAATTAAGCCCGCTCTTGAAGGCGATATAACCCAGCCCCGCCGCATACAGTCCGAGCAGCAAGTTACCGACGACGATCACCGCCATCATCTCGGCAAAACTGAACGCCACACCGAGCTTGCCGCCGGCGAACATGGTGGCGGTGAAGAAGGTGAAACCGAGCAGCACCATGGCAGTCGAGGCCAGGCCTTTGCGGGCATGCATCGGCACTTCGCTGAGCGGGTAGTCGTTGCCGGGGTCGTTCTGCGTCATGGGGCGTTCCTTGCTGAAGAGGGGGGGACGCGGGGTGGGTTGCAGTGGTCGTGCCAAATGCTGGTTGGCGCGGGTTATGTATAGACGAGGCGCATGGATTGGCGCGAAAGCGGTGCAACTGAATGCACCCGAGCCCCATGTAGGAGCTGCCGCAGGCTGCGATCTTTTGATTTTGATTTTAAAAAACAAGATCAAAAGATCGTCCGAACGCGGCCCGAGCCTGCGGCAGCTCCTACAGGGGGATTTATGTGGGTCAGAGAAATCTGAGCAGGGCAGCAACGATGGCTTCCGGGGCGTCTTCCTGGACGAGGTGGCCGGCGTTGGCGACTGGGTGAAATTGCGAACCGGGAATCATCTTGTGCAACGCCCGGCCGCGCTCGATGGGAATCCATTGATCCGCTTCGCCCCAGAGAATCTGCACCGGGCAGCGGATGCTCGGGTACAGCGGTTCGGCCTCGCGGGTGTAGCGCTCGTCCATCTGCGCGATCTGCCGATAGAACGCCGCTTGCCCCGGATCGCCGAGCCACGGCTGCACGTAGGGCGCCAGTTCATCATCGGGGATGTCGCGGTGAATCGCCCCGCGAATGTAGGTCGGAACGATGGCGCGCTGAATGTAATCCGGCAGGCCGCTGAACGCCGCTTGATGCTGGCGCACGTGCTGCACGAACGGCGATCCCCATGGCGTCAGCGCCACCGGATCGATCAGCGTCAGGCTGCGGTAGTCCTTGCCATTGAGCAAATGCGTGCGCAACGCGGTGGCGCCGCCGAAGTCATGGGCGACCACGTCCGGGCGCTGGATGTTCCAGTGATCGAGCAACTGCGCGAGCAGTTGATTCTGCACGCCGAGGGAGACATCGGCATCCGGTTGTGCGGAGCGCCCGTAACCCAGCAGGTCGAAATAATGCACGCGGTGGCTGGCAAAGAAATACGGCGCGATGCGGTGCCACACATAGGATGAAAACGGTGTGCCATGCACCAACACCAGCGGCGGGCCGTCACCGCGCACGGCGTGGCGCACCGGATGCCCGTTGAACTCGAAGACCTGATCCAGCAGCCAGTCAGTCATCGGCCTGTCCTCTTGGCGGGTTTAAGCCAAAAAGCATAGGCGTAAAAAAACAGCCATGAAGGCTGTTAACAAAGATCCCCCCTGTAGGAGCTGCCGCAGGCTGCGATCTTTTGATCTTGATCTTTAAAAACAAGATCAAAAGATCGCAGCCTTCGGCAGCTCCTACACAGGGATTTGTTTGGATCATTCACCGCGATAGATGCAACCGCTGGTGCAGGTCTCGTGAATGCGGATGGCGCTGAGTTCCGGCAGCAGTGGCTTCAGTTCATTCCAGATGAATTTGGCCAGCACTTCGCTGGTCGGGTTTTCCAGGCCGGGAATGTCGTTCAGGTAGTTGTGGTCCAGACGCTCGTACAGCGGCTTGAAAATCGCCTTGATCTCGGAAAAATCACGGATCCAGCCGGTGTGCGGATCGAGGTCGCCGCTCAAATGAATCGCCACTTTGAACGAGTGACCGTGCAGACGCCCGCACTTGTGGCCGTTCGGTACGTGCGGCAGGCGGTGGGCGGATTCGAAAGTAAATTCCTTGAAGATTTCCACAGTATTTTCGGCTCTGTTCAGGTGGCGTTCGCCGCAGCGATTCGGGCAGGCGGCGAGTTTACCAGCTTGTGTTTGGCGATGCGGGAAAACACTGACTAAAGGGTCAGCAAGCGCTCGGCGAGGCGACCGTTGGCGGTCAGTTCGAGAAACTCGTCGCCCAGCCGGCGGCTTTCGTCCATCGCCGCGTGCCAGTATTTCTGCCGGCTTGGCGCATCGCCCATGAAGCGCTTGAAGTCGTTACGGTCGGGCAGTTTGCCGTAGGGCAGGCGCGCCAGATATTCCTTTGATGGTGCGAGCAACAGCACGTCCTGCAAGCGCTCCACCGAGGCACGGCGCCACGGCAGGGTCTTGTCGAACCAGCCGGGAATCACCCGGTCAGTGAAGTGCGGATAGAGCACGATGCCGTCGCCGCTGTAGGGCAGGTCGAGGTGATAGTCGAGCAGCCCGCCGTCGCGAAAGGTGCCGGCACCGGCGCCCGGCAGGTCACGTACGCCTTCCATGACCATCGGGATCGAGCCGGAGGCCAGTAGTGCCTGGCGCAGGTTGCCGGCATTGAGGGCGACGAAGCGCGACGGGAAGTCATTCAGCGCATTCACCGGCGGCGCGAGGCGCGGGTCGTGAATGATCAGCCGTTCGAAGTGCCGCGACAGCCGTGCGCGACCGCGCAGGTTATCGGCGATCACCGAACCCAGCGCCAGGCCGAGGCGGCCACGATGGTCGTCGGCCAGGCGTCCGTGGCTTTTGACCACCATGATGTTCAAGCGGTAATCGGCGTTGTTGAGGATGCTGGCGTCGCGGCCGTCGAGCAGGTCATTGAGCATGCGCTGCGAGCTCTGGCTGATCTCGGTCATGGTCACGCCTTTGTTGAAATTCTGCTCGGCGTACAACTGACCGAGGCGGCGGATGCCTTCGGCGGCGTCCGGCAGGCAGGCACTGGCGAAGCGCCAGGAACCGACCGACGCACCGATCAGCGAGCGCTCACGCGGTGCGCTCGGCAGCCATTCGCCGAACAACGCCAGGTCCAGCCCTTGAATCCCCAAAGCCTTCGGCCCGCCGGCGGCACCGGGAAGGGTGCCGACGTCAGCGGCGTTCAGGCCCTGGGCACGAATGCGCGCCATGGCACGAGGGCCTGCCTTGAGGGTGAGGGCGGGGAACTTGATGTGGATGGCGGTCATACCGGTCTCGATCGTTAGCAAGCGAACAATTATAAGCACATGTTACCGAACTCTGTAGGAGCTGCCGCAGGCTCGGGCCGCGTTCGGACGATCTTTTGATCTTGCCCTCTAAAAGTCAAAAGATCGCAGCCTGCGGCAGCTCCTACAGGGCAATGATGGCAATTCAGTTTCAGTTAAGTTGCTCCCGCTAAGGTGCCCACCGTAGCTGCACATAAAAATACGGAGACACCCATGAAAACCCTGACTGCCCTGTCCATTGCCGCGATCATCGGCCTGACCGCCAGCCTCGCCCACGCTCGCGATCTTGGCCCCGATGAAGCCCTGCGCCTGCGCGACGCTGGTACTATCGTCTCCTTCGAGAAGCTCAACGCCACGGCGCTGGCCAGACATCCGGGCTCGACCATCACCGATACCGAGCTGGAAGAGCAGTACGGCAAGTACGTCTACCAGGTCGAAATGCGTGATCCGCAAGGGCTGGAGTGGGACCTGGAACTGGACGCGGTCAGCGGGCAAGTGCTCAAGGATCATCAGGATACTTAATGAAGCCGTATTTGTTACAGCCACGCACCGGTAGCCGACTGGCCCTGGTGCTATTGGCATTCTGCTCGGTGGCGGTGGCCCGTGATCTTGGCCCCGATGAAGCACTGCGTCTGCGTCAGCAGGGGGTGATCCTGCCGCTGGAGCAGGTGCTGCAACAGGCGCTGGATCGCTATCCGGGGGCCAAACTGCTGGAGGTCGAGCTGGAGGAAAAGCACGACGTCTATGTTTACGAAGTCGAACTGCTGACGGTCGAGGGCGTGGCGCGGGAGCTGCACTTGAAGGCCGACAGCGGCGAACTGCTCAAAGACAAGGAAGATTGACCGATGCGTTTGCTTCTGGTGGAAGACCACGTGCCGCTGGCTGACGAACTGATTGCCGGCCTGCAGCGCCAGGGCTACGCGGTGGACTGGCTGGCGGACGGCCGCGATGCGGTCTATCAGGGCAGCAGCGAGCCGTATGACCTGATCATTCTCGACCTCGGTCTGCCCGGCGTTCCCGGACTGGAGGTGCTGGCGCAATGGCGCGCCGGTGGCCTGTCGACCCCGGTGCTGATCCTCACCGCTCGCGATTCCTGGGCCGAGCGCATCGAAGGCCTGAAGGCTGGCGCCGACGATTACCTGACCAAACCGTTCCACCCCGAAGAGCTGCACCTGCGGGTGCAGTCGTTGCTGCGCCGCTCCAAGGGCCAGGCCAATCAGCCGACGCTCAAGGCCGCCGGTCTGCATCTGGATGAAGGTCGCCAGTGCGTGATTCGCGACGGCAGCGAGATTCAGCTGACCGCCGCCGAATTCCGCCTGCTGCGCTATTTCATGCTGCACCCGGAACAGATCCTGTCGAAATCCCACCTCGCCGAGCACCTCTACGACGGCGAAACCGAGCGTGACTCCAACGTCCTCGAAGTTCACGTCAACCACCTGCGGCGCAAACTCGGCAAAGCGGTGATCGAAACCCGTCGCGGCCAGGGTTACCTGTTCGGCGGGCAAGCTTCGTGAGGTCGATCCAGCGCCGTTTGAGCCTGGGCTTGATCAGCGTGATGGTGATCGTCGGCCTGGTGCTGGCGCAAACCAGTCTGTGGTTGTTCGAAGTCGGTTTGCAGCGTTACCTCGAAGCCGGTCTGCGCAACGACAGTGAAAGCCTGCTGGTGGCGCTGGTGCGTGGCCCGCAAGGGTTGCAGCTGGACGAGCGGCACTTGTCGCCGGCCTATCAGCGACCGTTTTCCGGGCATTACTTCCGCATCGATTTTGCCGACAGCCACTGGCGCTCGCGTTCGCTGTGGGATCAGGATCTGCCACTGCTGGAGCACCCGGGTCTGCACAGCAACCTGCAACTGGGGCCGGACGGTCAGCAGTTGCTGGTATTGCGCTCGGACTATCGACGTCTGGGGCAGTCGATCTCGATCAGCGTTGCGCAGGATTACACTCCGGTGCGCGAGAGTTTCCAGCGCATGCGCCAGATCGGCCTCGGGCTGGGCCTGGCCGGTTTGCTGCTGATTCTGCTGCTGCAACGGCTGACGGTGCGGCGCGCGTTGAAGCCGCTGGAACGCGCGCGCGAGCAGATCGCCCAGTTGCAGCAGGGCCAGCGTTCGCAACTGGACGATCAGGTGCCGGTGGAACTGGAGCCGCTGGTGGCGCAGATCAACCATTTGCTCGCGCACACCGAAGACAGCCTCAAGCGTTCGCGCAATGCGTTGGGCAATCTGGGACATGCGCTGAAGACGCCGCTGGCGGTGCTGCTGAGTCTGGCCTCGAACGAAAAACTCGATGCCCACCCGGAGCTGCGCCGAATCCTCAAGGAGCAACTGGAGCAGGTGCAACAGCGGCTCAATCGCGAACTCAATCGCGCACGGTTATCCGGTGATGCGCTGCCGGGTGCGCTGTTTGATTGCGATGCGGAACTGCCGGGATTGCTAGCAACGCTGAACATGATCCACGGCGAGCATCTGGCGCTGAGCTACGTCGCGCCGCCGGGGCTGCAATTGCCGTGGGATCGCGAGGACTTGCTGGAACTGCTCGGCAACCTGCTGGACAACGCCTGCAAATGGGCGGATGCCGAGGTGCGCCTGAGTGTGATCGAGCGAACGGACGGCTTCGCCCTGAGCGTTGAAGATGACGGCCCGGGGATTCCTGAAGAGCAACGCACGCAGGTGTTCAGCCGTGGCACGCGACTCGATGAGCAGACTGACGGGCATGGCCTGGGACTGGGGATCGTGCGCGATATCGTCGAGACGTGGGGCGGGTTGCTGGTGTTGGGCGAGAGTGAGTGGGGCGGGCTGAAGGTGGTGATCGAATTGCCAAAACGCTGATCCCGGATCCCCATAATCCCCCTGTAGGAGCTGCCGAAGGCTGCGATCTTTTGACTTTGATTTTTTAAAAACCAAGATCAAAAAATCGCAGCCTGCGGCAGCTCCTACAGGGGAGGGTGTGGTTTTCAGACCCGGAACTGATCCATCAGACTCTGCTGCTGATTCGCCAGGCTGTTCAGCGACTGGCTCACCCGCGCCGACTCATTGGCCTGTCCGGACAGCGATTCGGTCACATCACGAATGGTTGCCACGTTGTTGTTGATCTCCTCGGCCACCGCGCTCTGTTCTTCCGCCGCGCTGGCGATCTGCAGGTTCATGTCGCTGATCACCGTCACTGCATCGCCGATCTGGCGCAGTGCGGTCACTGCTTGCCCGACCTGCTCGACACTGCCCTGCGCCTGACGATGGCTGTTGCCCATCGAACCGACCACATCCTGGGTGCCGGTCTGCAGTTGCTCGATGACCTGACGGGTTTCCTCCACCGACTCCTGCGTGCGGCGGGCGAGGTTACGCACTTCGTCGGCGACCACGGCAAAACCACGCCCGGCTTCACCGGCACGCGCTGCTTCGATCGCCGCGTTGAGCGCCAGCAGGTTGGTCTGTTCGGCGATGGCACGGATGGTTTCCAGCACGGTGCCGATCTTCTCGCTGTTGGCGGCCAGACCTTCGACCTGCACCATGGCAGCGCTCATGTCAGCGGCCAGGGTGTCGATGCTCGCGGTGGTGCGGTCGATCACGGTCAGGCCCTGACGGGTGGCGCGGTCGGCGTCTTTCGCAGCTTCAGCGGCTTGCGCAGCACTGCGTGCAACGTCCTGCGCGGTGGCGCTCATTTCATGGGACGCAGTGGCGACCTGATCGACCTGACGGTATTGCTGCTCCATGCCGGCGCTGGTCTGAGTGGCGATCGCCGAAGACTGGTCGGCGGTGTTGCGCGCATCCTGCACCGAGCGTTTCACCTCGGCGATGATCGGTTGCAGCTTGTCGAGGAACTTGTTGAACCAGCCGGCCAGCTGACCGAGTTCATCCTGCTTGTCATACGCCAGACGGCGGGTCAGATCGCCTTCGCCGCTGGCAATGTCTTCGAGCATATGCGCGACGCCGAGGATCGGTTTGGTCACGCTGCGCGCCATCAGCCACACCAGCAGCAGGCCGACCAACGCCGCGAGCACGCCGAGGCTCAGTTCGATCAGGGTGCCGGAGTTGTTGCTCGCATCGAGTTGCTGCTTGAGCGCTTCGGCGCGGCTGACCAGCACCTTTTCCGGCACGTCGAGCAACACGCCCCACGACGGACCGCCGGGGATCGGCTGGAACGGCGACAGCACTTTCAACTGGCCGTTGCTGTGCAGGCTGCTGACGCTGCTGCTGGCGCCGAGTTGGCGCAGCAGTTCGGCGCCGCTGACGGTGTCCACGGCATCCAGGCGCTTGCTCAGTTTGCTGGCGTCCGGGCTGTAGCCGGCGAGCAGGCCGGTGGGGCTGATGATGCTCACGGCGGTCTGGCCGTCGTAGAGTTTTTTGCTCGCGCCCTGGCTGATCGCCTGCAGGCTGTTGAGATTGATGTCCACCGACAGCGAGGCGATGACTTTGCCGTTGACCATCAGCGGGAAGACGATGCTGGTCATCAGCACGTTCTGACCGTCGATCACATAGAAGTACGGTTCGATCACGCACGGTTTGAGCGTGGTGCGCGGGCAGGTGAACCAGGCGTTGGCCGCCTGACCGCTGGGGCCGGTGCTGGTGTCAGCCATGTCGCTTTCCGGCAGGGCCATCGAGGTGACTTTGCCGGGAGTCGGCTGCGACCAGTACAGGGCGAAGCGGCCCTTGTCGTTGCTGCCCAGTTCGGCCTGACCGGCGAACAGTTCATCCTTGCCGTCCAGCGCGTTGGCTTCGAACACCAGCGACAGACCGAGCAGCTCCGGGTTGGCCTGCAGTGCGGACTTGACCTGACGGGTCATGTCTTCGCGCAGGTCGAAGGCATCGAGGAAGCGCTTCTCGGCCTGCTCGCGCAAAAACAGCACCTGACGCGAGAAACCGTGACCGTATTGATAGGCGTCCATGAACTGCTGGCGAATCCCGGCAGCCTGCACCTCACCCTGCGATTCAATGCGCGCCTGGGCCGACTCGGTCAGCATCTCCATGCTCGAAGCCTTCACCAGCTCGGAGCTGTGCTCCATGCGATACAGCGAAAGACCCACCAGCAGGGTCACGATGCCCGCCAGGCACAGGCCAGCGAGCAGGGTGATTTTCCATTGAATGGAAAGTTGTCTGAGCGACATGGAGACGTCCTTATTCGATAAATATCTGAGACTTTGCACTGTAACGGCCGCGTTTCGGCTTTCTTTATTGTTCAAGCGCAATATGACCGATTGCCGCAGCCGAGTGACATTTAGATCCCTGTGGCGAGGGAGCTTGCTCCCGCTGGGGTGCGTAGCGCCCCCAAATCCTGCTAATGCGGTCATTCAGGGCATAACGCGTCTACCGGGTTTGCGACTGCTGCGCAGCCGAGCGGGAGCAAGCTCCCTCGCCACAGGGATCTCCTGCGCACCACCGGGTTGTGCACTGGCAGTTACATTTCAGTTCAGCCGCTCGCTTTGACACCGCCGCCACTCTGCGGCACAGTGCGCGCCCTTCTAATAAGACCCTCTTTGCAAATCCGCCGGTTAACCGTTGGCGGACTCATCCTGTCTGGCGGTGATGATTTCATCGCAGTGTTTTTGAGGTAGTGAAATGAATGCAGTGATTGCTGCGGTCGGCGTCATGCTGATCCTCAGCCTGTCCCGCGTGCACGTGGTGATCGCGTTGATCGTCGGTGCACTGGTCGGTGGCCTGACCGGTGGTCTGGGCATCGACGCCACGCTCAAGGCGTTCAACAGCGGCCTGGGTGGCGGGGCGACGGTGGCGTTGTCCTACGCGTTACTCGGCGCTTTCGCCGTGGCGATTGCCAAGTCCGGCCTGGCCCATGCGCTGGCCGACAAGGCTCTGGCGATGGTTGACCGCCAGCATTCGAGCGGCGGCGGCAGCGTCAAATGGCTGCTGATCGGTCTGCTGTGGGTGGTGGCGATTGCCTCGCAGAACATTCTGCCGATCCACATTGCGTTCATTCCGCTGCTGGTGCCGCCGCTGCTTTATGTACTGACCAAGTTGCAGCTGGATCGCCGGCTGATCGCCTGCGTCATGACCTTCGGCCTGATCACCCCGTACATGGTGTTCCCGGTGGGTTTCGGCAATATCTTCCTCAACCAGATTCTGCTGGCCAACGTCAGCAAGGCCGGGGTCGATATCAGCCAGATCAACGTCATGCACGCCATGGCGATTCCGGCGCTGGGCATGGTCTTCGGCCTGTTGCTGGCGGTGTTTTTCAGCTATCGCAAGAAGCGCGTCTACGATCTGCAGAAGATCGAACAGGTCGAGCAGGTCAGCGTGGCGTACAACCCGAAGACCATCGGCATTGCCGGTCTGGCGATTGCCGCCGCGTTCATCATTCAGTTGCTGCTGGACTCGATGATTATCGGCGCACTGGCCGGGTTCCTGATTTTCTCGGCCTCGGGCATCGTCAAATGGCGTGAGACCGACGACCTGTTCACCGAAGGCATGAAGATGATGGCGATGATCGGCTTCATCATGATCTCCGCCTCGGGTTTCGCCGAAGTGCTCAAGGCCACCGGCGAAGTGCGCTCGCTGGTTGAAAGTGCGGCGGCGTGGATCGATCACAGTCAGGCGATCGGCGCGCTGTTGATGCTGCTGGTGGGCCTGATGGTGACCATCGGTATCGGCTCGTCGTTCTCCACAGTGCCGATTCTGGCGGCGATTTTCGTGCCGCTGTGCGTGCAACTGGGCTTCAGCCCGATGGCCATCGTGTGCATCGTCGGCACTGCCGGGGCGCTGGGCGACACCGGCTCGCCGGCCTCCGACTCGACGCTGGGCCCGACCTCCGGGCTGAACGTCGATGGCCAGCACCACCACATCTGGGACACCGTGGTGCCGACCTTCCTGCACTACAACTTGCCGCTGCTGGCGTTTGGCTGGGTGGCGGCGATGGTTCTCTGATCCCTCTGAAAACTGTGGGAGCTGGCTTGCCAGCGATGGCGTCGGCACATTCAATATTTATGTGGCTGACACACCGCCATCGCGGGCAAGCCCGCTCCCACAGGGATATGCAGTGTCTGCAGACTCAACTTTTGCTATTGCGTGCCGTTAACGCCTTTAACCACGCCAATAAAACCAAAAGAGTGAGCCCCCCATGCGCTTGAGTCTCAAGGCCAAAGTCCTGTCCCTCGCCGTCCTGCCGGTGCTGCTCTTTGCGCTGGTCATCAGCCTGACCACGCTGTTCATCCTTCAGCAACAGGCGCACACCGAGGTCGAGCAGACCCGCGAGCGCCTGCTCGCCGACGCCAAGGCCACCCTGCAAAGTTACGTCGCCGTGGCCATGACCACGATCAAACCGCTGTACGACGCTGCCGCCCCCGGTGACAACGCGGCGCGGGCGCAGGCGATCAAGCTGCTGTCAGGCATCCGCTACGGCAAGGACGGCTACTTCTTCGGCTACGACTCCGAGACCGTGCGCCTGTTCAAGGCCAACGATCCTGAAGGCGTGGGCAAAAGCTTCAAGGACAACCGTGACCCGAACGGCGTCTACGTCAACCTCGGCCTGGTGAAAGTGGCGAAGGACGGCACCCACTATCTGCAATACAGCTCGCCACTGCCGGGCAATGCCAGTGTGCTGGTGCCGAAACTCGGCTACACCGAATACCTGGCGAAGTGGGACATGGCAGTCGGCACCTCGGTCAACCTCGACGGCATTGAAGCGCAAGTGGCGGTGGTCGAGGCACAAGTGCAGGAGCGCATGCAAGGCGTGATCCTCAGCATCGTTGGCGTGGCGGTGCTGGTGCTGTTGGTGATTGCCATCGCAGGGATGCTGCTGGCCAACACCATTCTGCGCCCGCTCAACCAGATGAAAGCCAATCTCGACGACATCGCGGCGGGCGAGGGCGATCTCACGCGCCGGTTGAACATCACCAGCCAGGACGAACTCGGCGAACTGGCCGGCTCGTTCAACCGCTTCGTCGACAAGATCCACGGCCTGGTGCGGCAGATCACCGAGATGACCACGCAACTGACTGGCCTGGTGAATCAGGTCTCGGATCAGGCCCAGCGCTCCGATCAGGCCATGGAACGTCAGCGCCACGAGACCGATCAGGTCGCCACGGCGATCAACGAGATGTCCGCCGCCGCCCAGGAAGTCGCCAAGAGCGCACAAAACGCCGCGGTCGCCGCGCAACAGACCGATGAAGAAGGCCAGAGCGCCAAACGCGTGGTGGCCGGCAGCATCAAACAGATTCATGCGCTGGTGGATGACATTCGCAGCAGCGGCGTGTCGCTCGACAGCCTGCAGCAGGACGTGTCGTCGATTGTCGGCGTGCTCGGGGTGATTCGTTCGATTGCCGAGCAGACCAACCTGCTGGCGCTGAACGCCGCGATTGAAGCGGCGCGCGCCGGGGAGGCCGGGCGCGGCTTTGCGGTGGTGGCGGACGAAGTGCGGGCACTGGCCAGCCGCACGCAGATCAGCACCCAGGAAATTCAAGGGATGATCGATCGCCTGCAGGCGGGTACGCAGTCGGCGGTCGAGGCGATGCGCCGCTCAAGCGAGGCGGGCGATGGCACCTCGGCGCAGGCCAATCAGGCCGGCGCGTCGCTGGATGCCATGGCTGACCTGATTGCGACGATTAACTCGATGAACGCGCAGATCGCCAGCGCGGCCGAGGAACAAACCGCGGTGGCCGAAGAGATCAACCGCAGCGTGCATCAGATTGCGGTGGCGGTGGACAGTGTGGCGGATGAGACGCAACTGGGGGCGCAGACTTCGCGCAGTCTGGCCGACCTCGGCCAGCGGTTGGGCAAGCTGGTGGGCCAGTTCCGCATCTGATAATTGAGTGAATCCTCAAGCGGGCCCTCACCCTAGCCCTCTCCCGGAGGGAGAGGGGACTGACCGCAGCGTCTCGCGTCATACATCGACCTGAAAAAACCAGTCGATTCTGGATTCAAAGCCGATCGTTCACGTCAGCGTATCTCTTGACTATCCCCCGATCAGTCCCCTCTCCCTCCGGGAGAGGGCTAGGGTGAGGGGCTTTTGATTTTCAGCTTCAAGGTCTGTCCCAGTACGGCACTTCACCAAAGCACTCGACAAAGAAATCAATCACCGTCCGCACCTTCACCGACAGTCGCCGGCTCCCCGGCCACAGCACCGCGATCTGCTGCGGCTCCAGGCTGTTCGACACTTGATACTCGCCCAGCACCGGCACCAGCGTGCCTTCGCGCACCGCCTCACCAATCAGCCAGGACGGAAACATCACCAGGCCCAAGCCTTGCTCGGCGGCCTGGGTGAGAGTGTCGGCGTGGTTGCCGGTGATCGGGCCTTTGACCGACCAGGGCGTCCAGTCGCTCTGATCCTGACGGAAGAACCAGCGTTGCTGACCGGTCGCACCTTTGTAGGCCAGGCATTGGTGTTGCGCGAGTTCGTCGGGATGCTGCGGTGTGCCGTGGCGCTTCAGATAAGCCGGACTGGCCGCGACCTGGAAACGGTGCGGCGCGAGAATCCGCGCCTGCATGCTTGAGTCGTGCATCGGGCCGATGCGGAACAGCAGGTCGGCGCCTTCCTGCAACGGGTCGACGTAATGGTCGGTCTGCTGGATGTCCAGTTGCAGCTTCGGATAACGGGCGCACAACTGACCGAGCCACGGCGTCAAATGGCGTTGGCCGAACACCACCGGCGCGTTGATCCGCACCAGCCCGGTGGGCTCGCTTTGCTGTTCCTGCAACGCCTGCTCGGCTTCTTCCAGTTGCACCAGCACCAGCCGCGCGTGGTGGCCGAGCATGCGCCCGGCTTCGGTCGGGCTGACGGCGCGGGTGTGGCGGTAGAGCAATTGCTGGTTCAGTGCCTGCTCCATCAACTGGATCTGCCGCGAGATCGAAGAGGGCGCCACGCCCTCGCGGCGGGCGACTTCGGAAAAACTGCCGTGGTCGAGCACCGCCACAAACAGCCTGAGTGCCTTGAAGCCCAGTTCATTCAGCCCGTGCATGAATCATCCTGTTGTGCGGGTTGCGCAAAAGTGTTGTCTGGATGCTCCCATTTATCGCACAGCTACGCCAGCCGATAATCCGCGCCATCGTTTACTTGCGTGGGTTTTGGATGATGCAGACATTGGATGAAGTGAGTGTGCCGGCGCCGGCGACCCGGTCGTGGTTGCGCCTGTTGTTGCTGCCGCTGGTGATTCTGGCCGGCATGGGTTTGTCGGTGGAGGCGGGGTTGTTGGGGCCGCTGGGGGAGCAGGTCGGGCATCTGTGGGCGACTTTGAGCATTTTCGGCGTAGGTTCGGCGATTCTGTTTTTGCTGCTGTTGTTCGCCGGCCCGCAGAAAGGCCCGGCGCTGACCGATCTGCCGCGCTGGCAATTGATCGGCGGGTTTCTGGGGCCGATGTACGTGGTGGTGCTGACCCTGGCGACGCCGCACATCGGGATTGCGATGACGATGATCGCGATTCTCTCGGGGCAGGTCGGCAAGAGTGTACTGATAGACCATTTCGGCTGGTTCGGCGCGACGCGCAAGAAGGTCAATGCCGAGCGGTGGCTGGCATTGGTGTTGATTGTGGTGGCATTGGTTCTGATTGCGCGGGGTTGAGAATATGAGTCTGGTTATTTTGTTGGCTGTGGTGGTGTTGGCGGGCGCGGTGTTGAGTGTTCAGGCGGCGATCAACGGACGCCTGGGTGAAACGGTCGGGGTGTTGCGCAGCAGTCTGCTGACGTTTTTCGTCGGGGCGGTGGTCACCGGGTTGTTGATTGTGTTTTTTGAGCCGGCGCATGCGGTGAGTTTGCTTGATGTGCCGAAGTGGCAGGTCTGTGGGGCGCTGTTTGGGGTGGTTTACATGATGGTCATGGTTGGTGCGGTGCCTGTTGTGGGGACTGCGGTGGCGACGGTGGCGGTAATTGTTGGTCAGCTGGGGATGGGGATGTTGATCGACAATTTTGGCTGGTTGGGGAATCCGGCGATCGAGCTTTCGTCTTCTCGGGTGTTGGCGATGGTGTGTCTGGGGTTGGCTTTGGTTTTTATGTATCGGAGTAGTGTTCGTCGCTCTGATTGAGTTTTGGGTGTAGATCCGTTTTTTGGGTGAAGGCTGATTAGGGTTCCGCCCTTACGGCGGGTCACTTTTGGCAAACGCCCCAAAAGTAACCAAAAGGGCTTTACCCTGACGTTCGGCCCTCGCCTAGGCTCGGGTTCCTTCGCTCCGGGATTCATCCGGGGGGCAGCGCCTACGGTTTGCTTCGCTGCACCTCCTCTCGCTGTGTTTGGCTGCGCCAAACGGTCGCTGCGCTCCCACCCCCGGATGAATCCCTCCACTCAGCCTGCCGACGGGCCCTGAGATCAAAAGCTTTACTCGAGCTAACGCTCATCGTGTTGAGTGGTGGAAAAGCGTGCGCTCGGCTTTTGCTTTTCTGTAGGAGCCAGCCTGCTGGCGATGGCGGCCTGACAGCCGACCGGTCTCTAACTGACCACACCCATTCCCCCCTGTGGGAGCGAGCTTGCTCGCGAAGGCGGCCTGACAGCCGATCAAACTCCAAATGAAAACACCCGATCCCCTGTAGGAACTGCCGAAGGCTGTGATCTTTTGATCTGCTTTGGCTTTGGCTTTGGCTTTGGCTCTTGATGTGGCTTTTGATCTTCAGCCCCTTCGGCAGGCCGAGCGTAGGTGTCCATCCGGGGGTTAGGCGCGCAGCGCCATGCGGCGAAGCCGCATACATCGAGAGGAGGTGCAGCGAAGCAAACCGTAGGCGATGCCCCCGGATGGACACCGTAGCGAGGGAACACTGAGCCTAAGCGAAGTGCCGTACGCCGGGGCAAAGCCTTTTGGGTTACCTTTTCGGCGTCTGCAAAAGGTGACTCGCTGTAAGAGCGAAACCGCCAGCGGCAGCACCCGCAGAAACGGATATTCACCCAATTCCCGAAAAAACCAGATCAAAAGATCGCAGCCTTCGGCAGCTCCTACACTGTTCTCTACGGCTTGCCCTCGCAAGCCCCGGACAACCACCACAAAAGGAGTCTGTCCCATGCCCGATAGAAAATGCGATTGCCCCAACTGCAAATGCACCATCAAGGAAGGCGACCACGCCTACGCCGTACACGGCAAACACTATTGCTGTGAAGCCTGCGCGCACCACCACAAGGACGGTGCGGAGTGTTCAAGCAAAGGCTGCCATTGCGCCCACCCCAAATAATCCCGCGCAAAAAAAAGTGGAGCCTAATCAGGCTCCACTTGCAGTTTCAGGCTTTCATCATCCAGCCGTTCGGTATGGCGGACCGTGCCTTGCAGTCGTCGACCGTTAACCCGCACCACCACGGTTTTCGCCTGGTCGAGGTCTTCCGGTAACGGCGCTGGCACGCGCAGGGCGAAGCTATAGGGGTCGCCTTCGACAGCCTCAAGACCCACCCGACAGTCCACGCTTTTGGTGATACGTCCGAACAGGGTGTCCAGTCCGTAATCCAGATGCGCCGGGCTGAAGATGCTGGTCATTGTGTATGCCCCCAAAGAGTCCCCATCGTCTGACGACGATTCTAGCTCGCCGGTCGCCATGTGACATTTTCCACGCCGAATTTCTCCGCCATCGGTTTGCTGGTCTTTTGCACTTTTTCCCGGCCGAAACGCGGGATGCGACCCACGCCGGCGTCGCAACTTGCCCAGTGCCACGCCTCGGCATTGTCCATCTTGTCCGAGCGGATAATGAACGACTTAGGCGTGCCGTGAAGGGTGTAATCGATGACAAACAGTTTTGCGTTGTTCATAAAGCCCGTATTCCTCCCTGTGGTATTAGAAGGATCGCGGCGCGTCGGGAAAATTCACTCGGATTGTCCGACGGTATCTATCGTTGGCGACGCATCGACGCAGTGGTTAACATGGCCGCTCCGCCAACCCCAATGAATGCTCGCCATGGCCCTCGCCGCGCCCCCCGATCTCACGGATACCGATGTGCCGGTGCAACCGCTGGCGCGTACCTATCCGCGTGGTCTGTTCATCGAGCCGCACGAGCATGTCTGGGGGCAGTTGCTGTATGCGATGAGCGGGGTGATGTGGGTCGAAACGCCGCATGAGGCGCTGGTGGTGCCACCGCAGCGCGCGGTGTGGTTGCCGCCCGGGGTGCCACACGGGATTCGGGTGGTCTCGGACTTGCAGATGCGCAATATCTACCTGCGCCCGGTGCTGGCGGCAACGCTGGATTCGACGGTGCAGGTGATCGAGGTTGGTGGGTTGTTGCGTGAGTTGATCGTCGGCCTGGTGGAGCAGGGCGATAACGGTGAGCCGGCCTATTACGACGCGTTGGTCGGGCTGGCGTTGCTGGAGCTCAAGCGTGCCCGGCGCTCGCAATTGAAGATCCCGCTGCCGGACGATTCCGACCGGCGCCTGATGAACCTGTGCCAGGCGGTGATGGCCGCGCCGTCGCTGGAGATCCCGTTCGAGCAGCACGCGGAAAATGCCGGGGCCAGCGTGCGCACGCTGGCGCGGCTGTTCAAGGACAGCCTCGGCATGGGCTTCGCCGAATGGCGGCGGCAGGTGCAACTGGCGACGGCGGTGGCCGAGTTGATTCAGGGCGTGCCGGTGAGTGTGATCGCTCGCGAGCTTGGGTATTCGCCGAGCAGTTTCAGTGACATGTTCCGGCGCGAGCTGGGCGTGGCGCCTTCGCAATTCTCCACTGATTGAACACAATCCTGTGGGAGCTGGCTTGCCAGCGATGGCGTCGGCACATTCAACATCTTCATGGCAGACAAATCGCTATCGCTGGCAAGCCAGCTCCCACAGGGTTTTGTGGTGACTTTCCAGGATTTGGCCGAAATTCAGAAGTCCTTGGCCGACACCTCCGCCCATCCTTCCCTAGACTCTGCCCATTCTTTTAACGCGGCGGAGTTTCCCCATGAACTACCTGATTTCGCTGGCCATCGGACTGGGTGTCGGCCTGCTCTATGGCGCGCTGGATTTCCGTTCCCCGGCACCACCGGCCATCGCGCTGGTGGGGCTGCTGGGCATGCTCGCGGGTGAGCAGTTGTGGCCGATGGGCCGGCAACTGGTCGCCGGTTGGTTGTCCTGAATTCTCTTTTTTTCCTTTGGTGGATGTCCTCATGAAAGCATTGCAATTCGATAAAACCGGCGATCTGTCTTCCCTGCGTTTCGTCGACGTACCGACCCCAATGCCCGGCACTGATGAAGTGCTGGTCGAGATCAAGGCGGCCGGTCTCAATCCCAGTGACGTGAAGAACGTGCTCGGACGATTTCCGTACACCACATTGCCACGGATTCCCGGGCGCGATTTCGCCGGTGTCGTGGTCGAGGGACCACAGGCGTTGCTCGGTCAGGAAGTCTGGGGCACCGGGCGTGAGCTGGGTTTTTTCGCCGATGGCTCGCACGCGCAGTTCGTCAAACTGCCGGCCAATGGCGTGGCGCACAAACCGTCGCACTTGAGTTTCGCCCAAGCCGCCAGCCTCGGCGTGCCGTACACCACGGCGTGGGATGCGCTGGAACGCAGTCTGGTGGCCGCTGAAACCCGTTTGCTGGTGATCGGCGGCGGTGCGGTGGCCACGGCGGCGTTGGCGCTGGCCAAGGTGCGCGGCGCGCAGATACTGGCAGCGGCGCGTCGGCCGGAGCAGGTCAAGGAGTTGCAGGCGCAAGGCTTCCAGACGATTCAGCTGGATAAACCCGAAGACCTCGGTGCGCAGGTCAACGCGGTGTACAGCGGTGGCGCCGACGTGATCTTCGACACCACCGGTTTCTGGCTGCCGGCCTCGGTGGCGGCACTGGCCGCGTTCGGGCGCATCGCGATCATCGCCGCACCGGTTGACGGCCATGTGCAGTTGCCGGCGTTGGCGTTGTACCGCAAGGGTGGATCGGTGGTGGGGATCAACTCGCTGTTGTACGGCGTGCAAGCCTGCGCGGCGATGCTCGAGCAGTTCGGGCGGTTCTTTGATGAGGATCTGTTGCCGTTGCCGCAGGGGTTGGTGGAGGTGCCATTGGCGCAAGGGTTGCAGCGCTATGCAGAGGTGAATCAGGGCAGTGGCGACAAGGTCATCCTCATCCCCTGATCTTCCAGACACCGCATAACCTGTGGGAGCTGGCTTGCCAGCGATAGCGGTAGAACAGTCGATGGAGATGTTGACTGAACTGATGCCATCGCTGGCAAGCCAGCTCCCACAGGGTTCTTTGTTGGGCTCAGGATTGCGGAACGCCGTTTTCCCACGCTGACCAGTGTTTCAGAATGTCCTGCACCAGCGGATTACCCGCGCGATAGAGGTTTTCCAGCGCCGGCACGAACCCGCCCTGATCGGCGTATTTCAGCAGATTATCCACTTCACTGCCGCCCGGTGCCGGCCGATCAAAGTCAGAGCCGGCACGCACCACGGCCAGACGCTGCACATCCACCAGACCTTCGCGACTGGCACGCAGCAGCGCTTCATAGGTGGAGTTGTCTTCCTGTTGCGTGGTGCAGTATTCACCCTTGTTATCGGTCAGCAGTTTGGTCCAGACCTCGGCGCGTTCGCTCAGGCGTGTACCGGAGAACCAGGTGTTGCCCGCCAGCGTGTCGCAACGCGTGACCACTGGCGGCTGGTTGGCCGGGGCCGACGGGTATTTGCGGCGCCACGCCGCCGATTCCTTGCTCTCGCTCAGTTCGACCTTTTGGCTCAGGGCGAAGGCTTTGGCCTGCAGTTGCGGGTTGAGTTCGAAGACTTCGGTCTTGTAGTCCAGCGGCGGTTTTTCGTTCGGACCCTTGGTGTTGATGCCGAGGTAGCCGGTCGGCCAACTCGCCGGCGCATCGCGCGAATCCAGCTCCCATTGCGTGCCGAATTCCACCAGATAATGCGCCCACGCGGCGGTGCCGATGGTGCCGTGTTTGGGGCTGATGCCGGCGATCCCGGCGATCAGGAACCAGCTTTTGCGCAGGTCGAATTTCGGCGACAGGGCCAAGGCCAGGGTTGAAGCGGCGGCGTTGGTCTGGCCCATGCCGGTGGTCAGCAGGCACACCTGTTGTGCGTTGCAGCGGATGGTCGGGTACTCGGCGGACAGGCCCGGTACGCGGATTTCCTGCTTGAGATCGAGGCGCTCGATCCAGTTCTGTGCCTCGGGGGCGAACATGGTGATCAGCACCACTTTCGGCTGGATCGGCGCTTCAGTCGCCCAGGTGGTGGAAGAGAGCAGGGCCGCAGCGGCCAGGGTCAGACGCGTCATTGCTTGCATGAGAATCTCCTGATTTCAGAACTGGTAGCCGATGCCGGCGTAGTAACCCCAACCATTGGAGCGTGCGCGGAAATTGCCGTCGCCGAAGTTCAGCTCGCTGCCGTCTTCCCAGTTGCCGCCGTTGTGGAAGTAACGGCCGACCAGGGTGAAGCGCAAGTGGGTGAACGAATACAGCAACACGTTGGTCGCCACCGTGGCATTGGCGGTGCGTGCCGGGTTGTCCTTGTGGATGTCTGAGCCGAAGTCGAAGTTGGTGAAACCGATGTAGGTCAGCGACGCGCCGTTGCTGAATTTGTCGATGGGCACGATGTACTTGAGCTGCGCGCGGTAGCCGTCCCACGAATATTCATTGCTCGCGCCATAGTTTTCCCACTGGTAGCGCCCGTACAGGTTGGCCGACAGATTGACCCGCGAGTGGGTATCGATGTCGGTGCCGAAGCCGCTGTACAGGGTGTTGGCGCGGTTCTCCTTGCGGCTGCCGTGATCGTAGATCCAGTCGAACGCCACGTACCATTCCTTGAACGGGCCGATGGCCAGGCTGCGGCCGGCGAGGTAGTCGATGGAGATGCGTGGCTCGTGTTCCATGAACACCGGTGAGCCGTGATCCCACACGCCTTTGTCGTGGCTGTTGCCGATGTTGAAGATCTTCGGAATGTCGACGTAGCCGTACAGCTCGAACGGACCCTTGCGCCCGAAGTACTCGTATTCCAGATAGATATCGTCAGCCGGTTGCGGCCCGAAGCTGATGTCCTTGCTGCCGATCAGCGTCAGGTCCTGGTTGTACCAGTCCGACAGGTAGGCGCCTTTTTTCGGCGGGGCAGCTTCCGGGCTGAGGGTTTCGCCCTGAGCGGATTCCTCGGGCAGGGCTGGTTGCGCCATCGCGCTGTGGCTGAGAACTCCGGTAACGCCGGTCAGTAGCAGGGAAACAACAAAAGTGCGCGCAAATGGGGCGCGAAGAAGGGAAGCAGCGTGCATTCAAAGTCCTTTTTTTACGAATCGAGGCCCGGGTTCTGCGGGTCTGTACGGTTTTGTTACGAAAAAGCCGTTATAGGCAGGTCGCAAACGTTTGCACAACACGTACCAAGTCGCCCACGGTGCCCTGTGTAGGAGCTGCGGCACGCTGCGATCTTTTGATTTTGCTTTGAAGATCAGGATCAAAAGATCGCAGCGTGCCGCAGCTCCTACAGGGTGATGTAGCGTACATAGAGATCAGTGTTTACTGGCCGAAACCCCTGTTCTAGACCGCCCTAGTATTAAAGTATTAACACCATTTAATCAGTGCTCCATCGCGGGGCGTCTACTAGCTTGTCAGGCATGACGCGGTTTTGTGATGACCGTCGCAGTCTTGATTCGCGTGTGGAATAAGCACGGCTACACGCCTTCAAGGAAGAATTTGGCCACGACAAGGAGTAGCCCGTGGAAGCAAGGTTTGGTGTCGCCCTCGTTTCGCGTTTTTCCCCACTTTCCCTTGCTGTGCACCTGAGCGTCGCCGGACTGTTGTTCGGCGGGGTCAGCGCGCCTGCATTGGCCACGTGCTCCACGGCAGGCTCCACGGTGACCTGTACCGGGGTGCCGACGCTGCCGCTGTTTCTCAACAATTTCGCCAGTGCCACCAGCGGCCTGACGGTCAACGTAAACTCCGGGGCGCAGATGAACGCGACGCTCGGCGGCCACGTGATGGACCTGACCGGAGTCAATATCAGCCTGAACAACTCCGGGACGATCGACCCGGCGCTGCTCGGGCTGGTGTCTGTTTTGAGCGGCGGTGCCTTCATCGGTACGGGCGCAACCAGTACGGTCAGCGTGCTCAACAATGCCAGCGGGATCATTCGCGGTACCGGCATGTTGCTCGGACTCAACCTGACCAGCCTCGACGGTCTGGGTATTGCGGTGAACAACGCTGCAGCCGGCACCACTAGCATCACCAACAACGGCACCATCACCTCGACCGGACTCTCGGTCGGCGGCATCACCCTGGCCGACACCCCGGTGGTCGGCGTGTACGGCGGTTCGCAGGTCAACATGACCAACAGCAGCACCGGCGTCATCAACGGCCGGATCGCCTTCGAGACCTCGGCGGCGGGCAACACCTTCACCAACGCCGGTGCAATCACCGGCGGCGTGTCGATGGGCGCAGCCAGCACCAACACCTTTACGGCGGTGACGGGTTCTTCGGTGCAGGTCGGTGACGGCGTGCAGGTCAGCGTCGGCCTCGGCGGACTGATCGGCATCAACCTGACCTTCGCCCCCACCGGTACCGTCGACGGCGGCGCGGGCGGTACCAACAGCCTGATCCTGCAAAACCCGGCCGGTGTCGGCGGCGGCACCACCGGGGTCGGCACGGCGTCGAGCGCCACTTACGTCAACTTCAACAACCTGACCATCAACAGCGGCACCTGGACCTTGCAGGGGCCACTGGTCAGCGGCGCGACCACGCTCAATGGCGGTGTCGCCCAGTTCAACAACAACGCCACGTTCGGCAGCGGGGTACTGACCTCCAACGGCGGGATCCTCCAGGCCAGCAACGCCGGGTTGAACCTCAGCAATCTGATCTCCCTCGGCGCCGGTGGCCTGACCGTGCAGGGCACCAACGCCACCACCCTGAGCGGGGTGATTTCCGGCAGTGGCGGCCTGAGCAAAGTCGGTGCCGGGCAACTGAGCCTCAGCGCTGCCAACACCTACCTGGGCAACACCACGCTCAACGGCGGCACCGTGCAGTTGGGCAACAACCTGGCGCTGAGCACCGGTACCGTCAACGTCACCGGCGCGACCACCTTGAGCGCGCCCGGCACGATCAACCTGAACAACGCCATCAGCCTCGGCGGCACATTGACGGCCGGCGGTACCGGCGCACTCACTCTCGGCGGCTTGATCACTGGCAGCAGCGGCCTGACCAAGACCGGCACCGGCAGCCTGACCCTCAGCGGCGCCAACAGCGGATATACCGGCACTACCACTTTGAGCGCCGGCAGCCTGCTGGTGACCAACAACAACTCGCTGGGCAGCGGCGCGCTGAATACCGCTGCCGGCACCAGTCTGGACAGCACCGCCAACGTCACGCTGGCCAATAACATCGGCATGACCGGCGCGCTCAACGTGCTCGGCAGCAATGCCCTGACCCTGGGTGGCGTGTTGTCTGGCACCGGCGGCATCACCAAGTCTGGCACCGCGAACCTGACCCTGACTGGCAACAACACCAACAGCGGCAGTACGGCGCTTAACGCCGGTAGCCTGTTCGTTGGCAGCAACACCGCGCTGGGGACCGGTGCGCTGAGCGCGGCAGCCGGCACCACGCTGGATGCGACCACCGCCGTGACCCTGGCCAACGCCGTCGCGCTGGCGGGAGGAGTGACCATCGGCGGTACTCAGGCACTGGGCCTGAGCGGCGTGATCAGCGGCGCCGGCAACCTGATCAAGAACGGCACCGCGAACCTGAGTCTCAGCGGTAACAACACCTTCACCGGCGGCACGGCGCTCAACGCCGGCACGCTGATTGTCGGCAGCAACACCGCGCTGGGCACCGGCGCATTGACCACGGCGGCAGGCACCACCCTCGACGCCAGCACCGCTGTGGCCCTGACCAATGCGGTCAGCCTCGGCGGCAACCTGAACATCGGCGGCAGCGCCGACCTGACCCTGGGCGGCATCGTCAGCGGCAGTGGCGGGCTGACCAAGAACGGCGCGGCCAATCTGATTCTCAATGGCGCCAACACCTTCCTCGGTCCCGTTGCGTTGAACGCAGGCACCATTACGGCGGGCGCGAATGCGGCGCTCGGCAGCGGCAACATCACCGTCGGCGGCGTGGCGACTCTGGACAGCAATGCGGCGGTGACACTGAACAACAACGTCATTCTCAACAACAGCCTGGGGATCGGCGGCAGCAACGCGCTGACCCTCGGCGGCGTGATCAGCGGTACCAGCCAACTGGTGAAAAATGGCGCCGCCAATCTCACCCTCAATGGCAGCAACACCTACAGCGGCGGCACCACCCTGAATGCCGGCAGCCTGACCGTCGGCAACGGTGCGGCACTGGGCGCCGGCGCCTTGTCGGTGGAAGGCGCGGGCACGCTCAACAGCAGCTCTGCGGTCAGCCTGAACAACAACGTGATTCTCAACGCCAACCTCACCGCCGGGGGCGCCAACGCGCTGACCCTGGGCGGAGTGATCAGTGGCGCGAACGGCCTGATCAAGACCGGCGCATCGAGCCTGACCCTGAGCGGCAACAACACCTACACCGGCACCACCGCGCTAAATGCCGGTTCGCTGGTGGTCGGCTCCAACACCGCTCTGGGTACGGGCGCACTGAACGCGTCGAACGGCACCACGCTGGATGCCAGCACGGCGGCGACCCTGGCCAACAACGTCAACCTCGGCGGCACCCTGACCGTCGGCGGCAGCAATGCGCTGACCCTCGGCGGGGTGGTCGCCGGTATCGGTGGCCTGGTCAAGAACGGCGCCGCCGACCTGACCCTCAACGGCGCCAACACCTATTTCGGTAACACCGCGCTGAACACCGGCAAACTGATTGTCGGCAGCAACAGCGCGCTGGGCTCCGGCACATTGAACGCGGCGGCCAACACCACGCTGGATGCCAACACTGCCGTCAGCCTGAACAATGCCGTGGCCTTGGCCGGTGCCTTGAATGTAGGGGGCACGGCGGATCTGACTCTGACCGGTCTGGTGAGCGGCGCCGGCAGTCTGGTGAAAGACGGCGCGGCCAATCTGATTCTCAATGCGGCCAACAACTACCTCGGCGGCACCACCCTCAACGCCGGTACGTTGACCGTTGGCAACAGTTCGGCGCTGGGTTCCGGCGCTTTGACTGTCGCGGGTGCTGCCACACTGGACAGCAATTCGCCGCTGGTCAGCCTCAATAACGGCGTCACTCTCAACGCTGGATTGACCGTCGGCGGCACGCAGAATCTGACCCTCGGTGGCGTCACCAGCGGCAGCGGCCAATTGATCAAGAATGGCGCAGCGAATCTGACACTCAACGGCAATAACACCTTCAGCGGCGGCACCACCCTCAACGCCGGCACCCTGACCCTGGGCAATGCCAACGGTCTGGGCAGTGGTGGCTTGACCGTCGGCGGCGCGGCGACTCTCGATAACAGCGCCTCGTTCGGCATCGGCAACGCGATCACCCTCAACGCCGGGCTGACGGTGGCCGGCAATAACGACCTGAGCCTCAACGGCATCATCGACGGCGCCGGCAGCCTGACCAAGAACGGTCTGTCGGATCTGACCCTGGCCGGCAACAACACCTTTACCGGCGCCGTGAACATCGTTTCCGGCAGCGTCACCACCCTCAACACCAACGCGCTGGGCAACACTTCTGGCGTCAACATCAGTGCCGGTGCCGGCCTGAATCTCGGTAGCGATGCCAGCCTCGGCGCGCTGACCGGCAGCGGCAGTGTGCAACTGACCGGCAGCAACACGTTGACCGTCGGTGGCGGCAACGTCACCAGCACCTTTGATGGTGATCTCAGTGGCAGCGGTGGCCTGACCAAGGTCGGCACCGGCACCTTGAACCTCACTGGCATCAACGGCATCACCGGCAACACCGCGATCAATGGCGGTACCGTGGATCTGTCCGGTTCGCTGGGCAGTGCGCAGGTCAACGTCAACACCGGCGGTACCCTGACCGGTAGCGGCTCGGCGCTTGGCACGGTGAACATCAACAACGGCGGTCATCTGGCGCTGTCCTCGGGCAATACCTTGTCGGCCAGTGGCCTGACCCTTGGTGCCGGCAGTAATGTTGACGTCGCCCTGGCGACACCGTCGACCACCTCGCTGATGAACGTCGGCGGCAACCTGACACTGGACGGCAATCTCAACGTCAGCGATGCCGGCGGTTTCGGCGTCGGTGTGTATCGCCTGTTCAACTACACCGGTGCCCTGACCAATCTGGGCCTGGACGTCGCCAGCGTGCCGGTCGGCTATGGCCTCGGCGATCTGGTGGTGCAGACCGGTGTGGCCAATCAGATCAACATTCAGGTGTCGGCACCGAACGTCAACATCCGTTACTGGGACGGCAGCCAGACCATTGCCAACGGCGTGGTCGATGGCGGCAGCGGCACGTGGAACGCGGTCGGCACCAACTGGACCGATGCCAACGGTCTGGTCAACCAGCCATGGGCCGGTGACTTCGCGGTGTTCCAGGGTGCTGCGGGCACTGTGACGGTGAACGGCACGCAAGCGTTCACCGGCATGCAATTCCTCACCGACGGCTACAACCTGGTCACCGGTGCGGCGGGGCAATTGACCGCTGTCAACGGCACTGGCGGTACCACAGCACTGCGGGTTGATCCGGGCGTTACTGCGACCATCGGTGTGAATATCGATGGCAGCGGGATTCTCAACAAACTCGACGCCGGTACCCTGGTGCTCAATGGCGCCAACACCTACAGCGGCGGCACGCAGCTGGACGGCGGCAAGATCATTGTTGGCAGCAACACCGCGCTGGGCAGCGGCACGCTGACCGCCAACGCTGGCACACAACTCGATAGCAACACAGCGGTAACGCTGGCTAACGCGGCAACGCTCAACGGCAATTTGACCGTGGTCGGCAGCAATGCGCTGACCCTCAACGGCGTGATCGGTGGCACCGGTGGCCTGATCAAGAATGGCGCGGCCAACCTGACCCTCGGCGGCAACAACGCCTTCCTCGGGCCGGTGGCGCTGAACGCTGGCGGATTGGTTCTGGCGTCGAACTCGGCGCTGGGCTCCAGCACGCTGAATGCGGCTGGCGGCACCACGCTGGATGCCAGCACCGCGACTTCGGTAAACAACGCGGTGAATCTGGCCGGTAACCTCGGCATCGGTGGCACAGCGGATCTGACTTTGGCCGGTACGGTCAACGGCGCCGGCAGTCTGAGTAAAAACGGCGCGGCCAATCTGACCCTCAGCGGCAATAACAACTTCCTCGGTGGCACTACCCTGAACGCCGGCACCCTGACAGTCGGCAGCAACTCGGCGCTGGGTCTGGGCAACCTGACCGTGGCCGGCGCTTCGGCGCTGGACAGCAGCGCAGCGGTGAGTCTGGGCAACAACGTGGTACTCAACGCCAACCTCAGCAACACCGGCAGCAACAATCTGACCCTCGCCGGTGTGGTGAGTGGCGCGGGCGGGCTGATCAAGAACGGCGCCTCGAACCTGACGCTCAACGGCATCAACACTTACACCGGTGGCACCACGCTGAATGCCGGTACGCTGACCCTTGGCACTGGCGCCTCTCTGGGCAGTGGTGCGCTGACCGTTGCTGGTGCTTCGAGTCTCGACACCACCGCGCCGCTGGCGCTGGCCAACAACATCAACCTCAACGCCAACCTCGGTCTGACCGGTAACAACAACCTGACCCTCGGCGGTGTGATCGCCGGGGCGGGCACCCTGACCAAAAACGGTCTGGCCGACGTGACGCTGTCCGGCAACAACACCTTCAGCGGCACCTTCGATGTGCAATCCGGCAGTCTGACCACCCTCAGCGGCGCGGCATTGGGCAACAACGCCACGGTCAATCTCGCGGGCGGCGCGGCGCTGAATCTCGGTGCTTCGGGCAGCCTCGCCAGCCTGACCGGCAGCGGTACCGCGCTGGTCGGCACCGGCAACACCCTGAGTCTGGGTGGCAACAACGTCAGCAGCACCTTCGCCGGCATCCTCAGCGGTGACGGCGGGCTGACCAAACTCGGCACGGGTACGCTGACCCTCAGCGGCATCAGCGACCTGACCGGCGATACCAACGTCAACGCCGGCACCCTGCAGGTCAACGGCTCGCTGGCCAGCGGCAACGTACTGGTCAACAGCGGCGGCACCCTTGGTGGCAGCGGCAACTTGACCGGTGCGGTGACCGTGGCCGATGGCGGGCATCTGGCCGGCGTTACCGGCAGCACGCTGGCGGTGGATTCACTGGTGTTCAACGGCAACGCCAACTTCGATGTCGGCCTCGGCACGCCGGTCTCCGGTGGCGGTAACGCGCTGGTGAACGTTGGCGGCAACCTGACCCTCGACGGCACTCTAAACGTCAGCGACATCGGTGGTTTTGGCAGTGGCGTGTATCGCCTGATCAACTACACCGGCGGCCTGACCGATAACGGCATGCTGATCGGCACGGTGCCGGGCAGCGTCACCCCCGGCGATCTGACTCTGCAAACCGCGCTGGCCAACCAGATCAACCTGCTGGTTACCGCACCGGGCGTCACCGTGCAGTTCTGGGACGGCAACCAACTCGTCGCCAACGGTTCGGTCGATGGCGGCAGCGGCACCTGGGGCACCGGCACCACCAACTGGACCGACGTCAACGGCACCACCAATCAGGCCTGGACCAACAACTTCGCGGTGTTCCAGGGTGCGGCGGGCACGGTCACCGTGAACGGCGCACAAACCATCACCGGCATGCAGTTCGTCACCGATGGCTACAGCCTGGTGAACGGCACGGCGGGTTCGCTGAATCTGGTCAACGGCTCACTGGGCAACGCCTCGGTACGGGTCGATCCGAACGCCACCGCGACCGTCGGCGTTGCACTCAATGGCAGCGGCACCCTCGGCAAATACGACAGCGGTACGCTGGTGCTCAACGCCGCCAACGGCTACACCGGCGGCACCGCACTCAACGGCGGCAAGATTGTCGTCGGCAACAACGCCGCGCTCGGTACCGGCGTGTTGACTGCTGCGGACGGCACCGCACTGGACAGCAACGCAGCGGTCAGTCTCGCCAACGCGGTGGTGCTCAATGGCGGGTTGACCGTCGCCGGCTCCAACGCCTTGACTCTCGGCGGTGTGGTCAGCGGCAGCGGCAGCCTGATCAAGTCCGGTGCTTCGAGCCTGACCCTCAACGGCAGCAACACTTACAGCGGCGGCACTCAGCTCGCTGGCGGCACATTGGTGCTGGGCAATAACAGCGCGATCAGCAGCGGTGCATTGAACGTGACCGGCAACGGTAGCCTCGACAGCAGCTCGGCGCTGCAACTGGCCAACGCGATCAATCTGGGGTCGCAACTGACCCTGGCCGGCAACCAGAACACCACGCTGCTCGGCGCCATCACCGGCACCGGCAGTCTGGTGAAAAACGGCAGCGCTGACCTCGTGCTGAGTGGTGCCAATACCTACAGCGGCGGCACCACGCTGAACGCTGGCACTACCACTGGCGACACCAGCAGCCTGCAAGGCGCCATCGTCAACAACGCAGCGCTGACCTTCGCGCAAAACGCCGACGGCAGCTACACCGGCAACCTCACCGGCGCCGGCACGCTGAACAAGACCGGCACCGGCCAGTTGCTCCTGACCGGCAACAACACCTTCACCGGCAACACCTCGGTGCAGGCCGGCAACCTGATCGTCAATGGTGTGCTCAACAGCGCCAACGTCAACGTCGCCAGCGGCGCGAAAATCGGCGGCAGCGGGCAACTGGGTGGCAACGTACAACTGGCCAGCGGTGCAACGCTGAGCGGTGGCGGCACGGCCACGCCGTTGTCGGTCGGTGCGCTGACATTGTCCTCGGGCACCAACCTGGACTTCAGCCTCGGCTCGGCCGCCAGCTCCACCACGGTGGTCAACGTCGCCGGCAACCTGACCCTCGACGGCACGCTGAACATCAGCAATGCCGGCGGCTTTGGCACCGGGGTCTATCAACTGTTCCGTTACGGCGGCAGCCTGACCGACAACGGTCTGG
This sequence comes from Pseudomonas sp. LF020, assembly GCF_053456425.1. Taxonomy (NCBI): domain Bacteria; kingdom Pseudomonadati; phylum Pseudomonadota; class Gammaproteobacteria; order Pseudomonadales; family Pseudomonadaceae; genus Pseudomonas; species Pseudomonas sp. LF020. Next base: position 179,828 of record NZ_JBRFIX010000005.1, on the reverse strand, counting down.
TCTACGGCAGCCTGCCGGTATCGGCGGCCAACCTGACCCTGCAAACCGCGATTGCCAATCAGGTCAACCTGCTGGTGCAGGGCAGTCCGGGTGAAGTGCAGTTCTGGAACGGCGGCACCACCAATCCTGACGGCAGTATCGGTGGCGGCAGTGGCGTGTGGGGCCCGGGCACCAACTGGACCGATCCGAGCGGCACGCTGGCGCTGGCGTCCAATGGTCAGTTCGCAGTGTTTGGTGGCCAGGCCGGTACCGTCACTGTGCAGGGCAATCAGAACTTCACCGGTCTGCAGTTCCTCACCGGCGGTTACAGCCTGGTGCCGGGCGCTGGCGGTACGCTGACGCCAGTCAACGGTGCGGACGGCAGCCTGGCGCCGGTGCGGGTCAATGCCGGGGCCAGTGCTGAAATCGACGTGCCGCTGATCGGCACCGGCGGTATCGAGAAACTCGATTCCGGCACCCTTGTGCTGACTGGCGCCAACACCTACAGCGGTGGCACCACCGTCAGTGGCGGTACGCTGATCGGTAACACCACCAGCCTGCAAGGCAACATCACCGACAACGCCACACTGGTGTTCCAGCAGAATGCCAATGGTCAGTTCAACGGCATCCTCAGTGGACTCGGGGCGATGGCCAAACGCGGTGCCGGCACGCTGTTGCTGACCGGTAATCAGCCGTTCAGTGGCACCGTCTCGGTCGATCAAGGCGTGTTGCAAGTCGGCAGCCGTGCGGCCCGGGCTTCGTTGGGCGCGCAAGTCACGGTCGCCAACGGCGCAGGCCTTAGCGGTAACGGCAGCGTCGGTTCGGTGGTCAACCACGGTGTGGTAGCTTCCGGGGGGGCTGACGGCACCTTGAGCGTGGCCGGCAACCTGACCAACAGCAGCGATGGTGTGCTGGCGCTGACGGTCAGTTCGCCAACCGCGACACCGTTGGCGGTGGGTGGTACGGCGGCATTGGGCGGCGGTCTGGTGGTCAACAGCCTGGCGCCGTTCACCGGCAATACCACTTACTCGTTGATCACCGCGGGCGGTGGTGTGACTGGCACCTTCAGTGCCGCCGATCTGCCGCAGTACGCGTTCCTCGACAGCTCGCTGGTCTACGGTGCCGACTCGGTCACCCTGGCTGTGAGCCGCAACGGCAACTCGTTCGCCGATGTCGCTACCACGGGCAACCAGCGCGGCACCGCCACGGCACTGTCCAATAACGGTGCGGCTGGCGCGGCGTTGCAGAACCAGATCGTCAACCTCAGCGTGGCCGGTGCGCGTAATGCGTTCGACAGCCTCTCCGGGGAAATCCATGCCAGTACCGCCAGCGCCATGCTTGAGGATTCGCGCTTCATCCGTGAAGCGGTGAATGACCGCATGCGTCAGCCATCGTGCAGCGCTGCGGACGATCCGCGCAGAACCCTGGCACCGAGCGACACGCAACTGAGCAGCAATGGCTGCCATGGGGAAATGGTCGGCTGGATCCGGGCCATCGGTGCCTGGGGTGACATGGGCGGCGACAGCAACACGGCGAAGGTCGATCGCAACCTCGGCGGTTTCATGCTCGGCACCGACAAGGCGCTGGATGACACCTGGCGTGCCGGGATGGCGGCCGGCTATACCCGCAGCAATCTCAATGCGCATGATCGCAACTCGGATGCCAAGGTCGACAGCTACCACTTGGCCGGTTATCTGAACTCGCAATTCGATGCACTGGCAGTGCGCCTCGGCGCGGCTTACAGCTGGCACAGCATCGAGACCAAACGCGATGTCAGCGTCGGTACTTACAACGATCGCCTGAAGGCCGATTACGACGCACGCAGTGCGCAGGTGTTCGGTGAAGTGGGTTACGCGATCAACGCGGCAGGCGTTGCCATCGAACCGTTCGCAGGGCTTGCCTACGTGAACTACGACAGCGATACCGGCAAGGAAAAAGGTGGAGTGGGGCGCCTGAAGGCCGACGCCGATCAGGACATCACCTACTCGACCCTCGGCGTGCGCATCGGCAAATTGGTGACCCTGGCCAATGGCAGCCAACTGACGCCACGCGCGGCCATCGGCTGGCGGCATGCCTACGGCGATACCAAACCTGACGCCGACCTGACCTTCATCGACGGCGGCGCCTCGTTCAGCACCCAGGGCGTGCCGATTGCCAAGGACAGCGCACTGCTCGAAGCCGGCATCGACTTCCAGGTCACCCCGACCGGCAAACTGGGCATCGGCTACTCGGGCCAGGTGTCCAGCGACAACAATGACAGCGCGTTCAACATCAGCTTCAGTCAAAGCTTCTGAATCATGGTCGAAGTACTTTAGCCGCCCGAAAGGGCGGTTTTTTTTGCACAATCAAAAGCCTTTGTGGCGAGTGATTTATGCAGTGAGGCAGGAACAAAATGGATCTGTCGAAGTATTTGTTACATCTGGAAAACCGCCTGCTGTCGCGCGCCGTGCGCGAGGACGTCGCTGAACTGGCGCGATTGATCGCGGACGACTTTGTCGAATTCGGCGCCAGCGGCGGCATCTGGAACAAATCCGCTGTGCTGGAAGCGCTGCCGCAGCAAGCGTTCTCCCAACGTACCGTCAGTCAGTTCACGCTCAAGCAATTGTCGGAAGATTCGGCGCTGGTGACGTATCACTGCCATACCGTCGCTGTCGGCCAGCGGGTGCCGGCGGACAGCCTGCGCAGTTCGGTATGGCGGCGGCAGGGGGAGCAGTGGCAGATGGTTTTTCATCAGGGCACCTTTTGTGCCCGGCCGTGAAACCGTGGGGACCCGTTGATAGCTTTCGCGAGCAAGCTCGCTTCCACACTGGATTTTCAGTGAACACAGGATTTGTGGATGACAGCGATCCCCTGTGGGAGCGAGCTTGCTCGCGAAGGGGGGCCGAACACTCAGCGCAAAAATCTGCCGGCCCGCGCTCTGCTAGAATCCGCCCCATCAACTGCCAGAGACTCTCCCATGAGCGAGCCGATTCGTCTGACCCAATACAGCCACGGTGCCGGGTGTGGCTGCAAGATTTCCCCGCAGGTGCTGGAAGTGATTCTGGCCGGCAGCGGTGCGCAGAACCTTGACCCGAAACTGTGGGTCGGCAATGCCTCGCGTGATGACGCGGCGGTGTACGAGATCGATGCCGAGCGCGGGGTGGTGTCGACCACGGACTTCTTCATGCCGATCGTCGACGACCCGTTCGACTTCGGCCGTATCGCCGCAACCAACGCGATCAGCGACATCTACGCGATGGGCGGCGACCCGCTGATGGCGATCGCGATCCTTGGCTGGCCGGTGAATGTGCTGGCGCCGGAAGTGGCGCGGGAAGTGATTCGCGGCGGGCGTGCAGTGTGTGACGCCGCCGGCATTCCGCTGGCCGGCGGGCATTCGATCGATGCGCCGGAGCCGATCTTCGGCCTGGCCGTGACCGGTCTGGTGGAAAAGCGCCACATGAAGCGCAACGACACCGCCACCGCCGGCTGCCTGCTGTATCTGACCAAGCCGCTGGGCATTGGCATCCTCACCACCGCCGAGAAAAAGGGCAAATTGCGTCCCGGCGATGTCGGTGTGGCCCGCGACTGGATGTGCACCCTGAACAAGCCCGGCAGCCGTTTCGGCAAACTCGCCGGGGTCGCTGCGATGACCGACGTTACCGGTTTCGGTCTGCTCGGGCATCTGGTGGAAATGGCCGATGGCAGCCACCTGACCGCACGCATCGGCTACAACCATGTGCCGCGTCTGGACAGCGTCGAGTACTACCTCGAACAGGGCTGTGTGCCCGGTGGTACGTTGCGTAACTTCGACAGCTATTCGAGCAAGCTCGGTCGTCTGCAGGAGTTGCACAAGCGCGTGCTGTGCGACCCGCAGACCAGCGGCGGCCTGCTGATTGCGGTCACTCCCGAAGGTAACGACGAGTTCCTCGCCGTCGCCGCCGAACTGGGTCTGGACCTGGCGCCGATCGGTGAGCTGGTCGAGCGACAGACCCACGCAGTCGAGGTGATCTGATGTCACGCGACTGCACCGATTACCGCGATATTTTCCTCAACGACCGGCCAATGATGGATGCGCGTGCGCCGATCGAGTTTGCCCACGGCGCGTTTCCCGGCGTGGTCAACCTGCCGCTGATGAACGACCGCGAGCGCGAGCAGGTCGGAACTTGCTACAAGCAGCATGGACAACAAGCGGCCATCGCCCTCGGTGAGCGGCTGGTGTCTGCCGACGTGCGTGAGCAGCGCATTCAGGGCTGGGTCGAGTTTGCCCGGGCACATCCCGACGGCTACCTGTATTGCTTTCGCGGCGGCCTGCGTTCGCAGATCGTCCAGCAATGGATCAAGGAGCAGGGCGGGATCGATTACCCGCGGGTCGGCGGTGGCTACAAGGCGATGCGCACGTTCCTGCTGGAGACCATCGATCAGGCCGTGGCCGAGTGCGATCTGGTGCTGCTGGGCGGAATGACCGGCACCGGCAAGACCGAATTGCTGGTGCAGTTGCGCAATGGTCTGGATCTGGAAGGCCACGCCAATCATCGGGGATCGAGTTTCGGCAAACGCGCCACCGGGCAACCGACCAATATCGATTTCGAAAACCGTCTGGCCGTTGATCTGCTGAAAAAACGCGCCGGCGGGATCCAGCAGTTTGTGCTGGAAGACGAGAGCCGGGTCGTCGGCAGTTGTGCCTTGCCATTGCCGCTGTACCGGGGCATGCAAGTGGCGCCGATGGTCTGGCTCGAAGACAGCCTGGAGCAGCGGGTCGAGCGGATCCTGCAGGACTATGTGGTCAACCTGCACGCCGAGTTCGTCGCGGTGCATGGCGAGGAGGGCTTTGCGCTGTATGCCGAACGGTTGATCGCGAGTTTGAACAATATCCAGCGCCGGCTGGGTGGCGAACGCCATCAGCGGATGTTCCTGCAGATGGAAGAGGCCTTGGCCGAGCAGGCGCGCAGCGGATCGGTCGAGGCGTTCCGTGAATGGATCAGCGTGTTGCTGCGCGAATATTACGACCCGATGTATGCGTTTCAGCGTGAAAAGAAGGGCGGGCGAATCGAGTTTGCCGGGGAACGCGGGGCGGTGCTGGAGTATCTGCGTGAGCGGGTGAATCAGCGGGTTTGAGGGTGTTCTTGCGGGCCCAATCGCTGGCAAGCCAGCTCCCACAGTGTTTTGTGGAAACCGTAAATATGGGCTTCACACAAACCCTGTGGGAGCTGGCTTGCCAGCGATGAGGAACCGACAGACCGCCAATCACTCAAGTCGGACAAGTCACCTTGCCGTTATCCAGCCCTTGCTTGTAGCTGTGACTCTGCAAACTGGCCTTGCCGTTGTGCCAGGTCAGGGTCAGCACGTACAGCGAATCGAAATCGCCCGACGCCCAGTCATCGGTGATGGTCTGCTTTTCGCCGACCGCCTTGCCGGCAACCTTGTTGATCAACTCCGGCAGATAGCCGTGTGACCAGGCGGTGTAGATCGTCGCGTTGTGGTACTTGTCCTCGGTCAGCTCGCGCGCCAGGTCACTGGTGTCGTTGGCGGAGAACTCGATGTTCACCGGCAGGCCGAGCTTGATCGCCGCGGGGCTGATGGTCATCAACGGACGGATGTAGCTGTAGGAGTTGTCCAGCTCGCCTTCCTCGACGTTGCGCGTCGGGTTGGCGGCGAATACGTAGTCCGCCTTGCCGAATTTTTCCGGCAGCAGGGTCGACAGCTCGATCGCCCGGTTCAGGCCCTGACAGTTGAGCTGGCCGAGACCGCCCTCGGGTTTTTCTGCGTGGCGCAGGAAGATCAGGGTTTGCGTACCGTCCACCGGTTGCGCGCGAATCTGGCTCGACTCGAGCGACAAGGTCAGCGCACTGACCGCCAGCAGGGAGGGCAGGGCCACGTAGGCGCGGTGTTTGAAGCGTTTGGCGAAACTCATGAGGTTCGTCATTGAATATAGGATTCTTCAGCAAATTCGGTTGGGGCTGACCAACCCTTACACCACGGGCTCCCAGCACCGGGTGTTGTCCATGTCGTGTCGTATTTCCCTTGCAAAGACATAGCTCAGAGTCCACTGAGGCCGCTTGGTTCATGCACCTTACCCGCAGGATGTTACGGTTCGTGTAGGAGCTGCCGCAGGCTGCGATCTTTTGATCCAGCTTTTAGAAACCAAATCAAAAGATCGCAGCCTGCAGCAGCGCCTACATTATGATCAGTGTTTTCCTTGTGACTGGATGTTTGCCATGACCGATCTGTCCGCGTTCCCGATCACCCAGAAATGGCCGGCGCAGTACCCCGACTGGATTCAGCTCTATTCCCTGCCGACCCCCAACGGCGTCAAGGTCTCGATCATGCTCGAAGAGATCGGCCTGCCCTACGAGCCGCACCGTGTGGGCTTCGACACGCAGGATCAGCTGTCTCCCGAGTTCCTGTCGCTGAACCCCAACAACAAGATCCCGGCGATCCTCGACCCCCACGGCCCCGAGGATCAGCCGCTGCCGCTGTTCGAGTCCGGCGCGATCCTGATCTACCTCGCCGACAAGAGCGGCCAGTTGCTGGCCCAGGAAGGCGCGCTGCGCTACGAAACGATTCAGTGGCTGATGTTCCAGATGGGCGGTATCGGCCCGATGTTCGGCCAGCTCGGTTTCTTCAACAAATTCGCCGGCAAGGATTACGAGGACAAGCGTCCCCGTGATCGCTACGTCGAGGAGAGCAAACGCCTGCTCAGCGTGCTCGACAAACGTCTGGAAGGTCGCGACTGGATCATGGGCGAGCGCTACACCATCGCCGACATCGCCACGTTCCCGTGGGTGCGCAACCTGATCGGGTTCTATGAGGCCGGGGATCTGGTCGGGATCAGCAATTTCCCCAACGTGACCCGGGTGCTGGAGCGCTTTCTGGCGCGCCCGGCTGTGGTGCGCGGGTTGACCATTCCTTCCTGACCTTCACCCGACCCTGTGGGAGCTGGCTTGCCAGCGATGAAGCCGGCACAGTCAATATCTATGTTGCCTGACCCACCGCTATCGCTGGCAAGCCAGCTCCCACAGGTAATCGGATTGTTCCAAGGATTATTGCACCGCCGGTAATGCTGTCTTGATTGATCCAGGTTTGTACCTGCGCCCAACGAAGGCATAAGCTTCGTCCCCTACGACTTTCGTCTCATCTGCCGTTTCAGGAAGATCCATGTCCAGCCAGTTCCCCGAAGCACGTCCCCGCCGTCTGCGCCGCAATGCGAGCCTGCGCAGCCTGTTCCAGGAAACCGAGTTCAGCCTGAATGATCTGGTGCTGCCGATTTTCGTCGAAGAAGAGATCGACGACTTCGTGCCGATCAAGAGCATGCCGGGGGTGATGCGCATTCCCGAGCGCAAGCTGGCCAGTGAAATCGAGCGTTATGCCCGTGCCGGGATCAAGTCGGTGATGACCTTTGGCGTGTCCCATCATCTGGACGCCAACGGCAGCGACACCTGGCGCGAAAACGGCCTGGTCTCGCGCATGTCGCGGATTGCCAAGGACGCGGTGCCGGAAATGATCGTGATGTCCGACACCTGCTTCTGCGAATACACCGATCACGGCCACTGTGGCGTGATGCACAACCACGAAGTCGACAACGACCAGACCCTGATCAACCTCGGCAAGCAAGCCGTGGCGGCGGCGCGTGCCGGCGCTGACGTGATCGCCCCGTCGGCGGCGATGGACGGCCAGGTACGGGCAATTCGCCGGGCACTGGATGACGCCGGTTTCACCCAGATTCCGATCATGGCCTACTCGACCAAATTCGCCTCGGCACTCTACGGCCCGTTCCGCGAGGCCGGTGGCAGCGCGCTGAAGGGCGACCGCAAAAGTTATCAGATGAACCCGATGAACCGCCGCGAAGCCCTGCGCGAATCGCTGCTCGACGAACAGGAAGGCGCCGATGCGCTGATGGTCAAACCGGCCGGTGCGTACCTCGACATCATCCGCGACATCCGTGAAGCCTCGAACCTGCCGCTGTCGGCGTATCAGGTCAGCGGCGAATACGCGATGATCAAGTTCGGCGCGCAGGCCGGTGCAATCGACGAGGATCGCGTGGTGCGCGAAAGCCTGGGCGCGATCAAGCGTGCGGGTGCGGATCTGATCTTCACCTACTTTGCGATGGATCTGGCGCTGGCCGGGATCTGACAGACACCGAAATACCCCTGTGGGAGCTGGCTTGCCAGCGATTGCGTCGGTACAGTCAAAATCAATGTTGGCTGATCCACCGCTATCGCTGGCAAGCCAGCTCCCACAGGAATTCAGGGTGTTCTTGGGTCAGGGGCAGGGAAGAACGGCCTTATCCCGTGATCCCGAAAGTACCGCTCGATCACCTTCGGATCCGCACTGTTATCGGCAATCGCCACATAGGTATCCGGGCGCAACAGATAAAACCCGTTACGCGCCAACCCCGCCGTGTCAAACGCCGGCCGCCAGTCGAACACGTGCAGCGACAGATGGTGTTCGTTGCACCAAGCGATCATCTCGTCGCTGGTGTCGCCGTAAACGTGCACCTGCCAGCACGGCTGGCGCAGCGGTTCGTAGTTATCCCCCTCACCATCATGCGCCCACGGCAAGCGGTCGCCGCCGTGGACGTGGCCGGCCGTGCCCTGGCTCAGCGGCATGCCGCGATAGTTGAGGGTGACTTGCGAAACGGTGCGAAAAAGGAATTCGCGGCTGGCCTCGAAGGTTGCCATTTTCGGGATCAGAAACGGTGCCAGGCGCGTGCGCAGCAGATCGGCGATGCGCCCCTCGGCGGTGACGAAACTGAACACTTTGTCGGTGGTCGACACCAGGCGGCGAGCGAAGGCAATTCGCTCGGTTTCGTAAGTGTCGAGCAGCTTCGCCGTGGCGCTGCCGTTGAGTACGGCGGCGAGTTTCCACGCCAGATTGATCGCATCGCCAATGCCGGTGTTCATGCCCTGGCCGCCGGCGGGGCTGTGCACGTGCGCGGCGTCGCCGAGGAGAAACGCCCGACCGCTGCGAAAGTGCTCGGCCACGCGGTGATGCACGCGGTAGGTGGAGAACCAGTTGACCTCGTCGATGTGCACTTTCAGGTGCTCGATGGCGCGGCTGCTGACGTCGGCAAATTGCAGGGTTTCGGCGCGGTCGGCACGTTCGTCGCGCACCGTGCCGATCAGTCGGGCGCGGCCTTCACCGGCCAGCGGGAACACCGCGAGAAAATCCGCTTCGTCCAGATCCAGGTGCAGTTCACCGTTGAGCGCCGGGCCGCTGGCCTGTACATCCGCGACGTAGAAAATCTGCTGATAGGTGCCGCCCGGGAAACCGCTGTCGAGGGTTTTGCGCACCACCGAGCGGGCGCCATCGCAGCCTGCCAGATAGCATGCCTGACAGATTTCCTGTTGCCCGTCGGGCAAGCGCAGATGCGCGCTGAGCCCATCGCCGGTTTCTTCGAAACTCTCGAGTTCGGTATTGCGCTCAACCACTACGTCGTAGTCTTCGAGGCGTTCGAGCAGCAGCCGTTCGTGCTGATCCTGGGGAAAGATTTCGATGAACGAGTAGGGCGTCAGGCCTTCGCCGATGCGCTGCAACGGCAACAGCGCGACCGGTTTGCCCTTGACCCAGAAATTCGCCGCCGCGACCTTGTGGCCGTTGCGCACCACGGTGTCGGCCAGGTCCAGCTGGCGATACAACTCCAGGGTGCGCGCCTGCACCGCCAGCGCCCGCGAGGTGGTGCCGGGCGCGGAGGTCTTGTCGATGATACGCACGCGCACGCCCAGTTTGCTCAGCCACAGGGCCAGCACCAGACCGGTCGGGCCGGCACCGATGATCAGTACGTCGCTGCGGTTCATGGGCCTGTCCTCCGTTGGCTGTGCAGCAAGTATGGATCAGCAGGGCGGGGCGGCCAGTTTGTCGGCCAGACGGAAAAAGGCCCCGCGGCGGTGGCGCTGCCGAGCCTTATTGATATCTGGCTGAGATTTTGTGGCGAGGGAGCTTGCTCCCGCTGGGTCGCGAAGCGGCCCTCCGCTTCTTTGATCAAAGCGGACTGCTGCGCAGTCCAGCGGGAGCAAGCTCCCTCGCCACAGGGGGTGTTCAACAGCGGTTTAGAAATCGATGGTGCCCGACAGCTTCGCCACCCGCGGCTCACCCTGGGTCAGATAGCCGCCCTGCGCCGATTCCCAATACTTCTTGTTGGCCAGGTTCTCGACGCCCAGGCGCAACGTCACGTCTTTCTGCGCGACCTTGAAGGCGTAACGCGCACCCGCGTCGAAGCGGTTCCAGGTCGGCAGGCTGAGGTTGTTGGCCGCGTCGGCGTACTGGCCGCCGGTGCGCAGCATCCGCGCATTCAACGCTACACCTTGCAGGCCCGGTACATCCCAGTCGGCGCCAGCGTTGAACTGGAAGCTCGGCACACCAATGGCGCGGTTGCCGTCGTTGGCGCCGTTCTGGGTGTTGCGCAGCTCGGTGTCCATCAGGGTCAGGCCGCTGATCAGACGCAGGCCATTGATCGGCTCGCCGAACACGTTCATTTCCACGCCTTTGTTGATCTGTTCGCCTTCACGCACGTAAGTGCAGGTGGTGGCGCTGTTGATTTCGCAGTAACCGTCGCTTGGCTGTTCTATGCGATACACGCCCAGGCTCGCGCCGTAGCTGCCCATGTCGACCTTGACCCCGGCCTCTGTCTGCTTGGAGCGGGCCGGTGCGTAGACTTCGTTGCCGTTGGTCACGCGCAAACCGCCGGTGCTGGTCGGCGAAGTCGGGCCTTGGGCCAGGCCTTCGATGTGGTTGGCGTAGAACGACACATGCTCCCACGGCTTGAACACGATGCCGTAGACCGGCGTGGTGATCGATTCGTCGTAGCTCGACTTGCGGCTGCCGCTGCCGTAACTGGCGTAGTTGTAGCCTTGCACCACCAGTTGCTGACGGCGCAGGCCGGCGGTGATCAGCAGGCGGTCGTCGAAGAAGCCGAGGGTGTCGGAGAGCGCGAGGCTGCGGTTGAAGGTCTTGCCGACGATGCCCGGATCGCTGAGGTCGCCGCCGGAAAAATTGCCGACCGGCGACGGCGTTTCCACCGGGTGGTAGATGTTGTTGGCGTACTTGGTCAGGTCGAAATCATAGGCGCTGCGCTGTTCGGCCCACAAACCGCTGAGGCCGAAATTGAGCTTGTGGCTGACCTCGCCGGTGTTGAACTTGCCGTTGAGCCCGGCCATCAGGCTGGTGTTGTCTTCATCGTGCGGAATGAACGAGCCGGTGGTGTACGAAGCGCCATTGTTGCCCACCAGCGTGGTCGAGTTGTAGCGGCCGACTTCGCGGGTGTGTTTGGCGCCGCCGGCGACGTACGCGGTCCAGTTGTCGTTCAGGTCGTATTCGGCGCGGAGCATGCCGAAAGTGTCCTCGATGTCGGTGTAACCCCATTTCGGCGCGTAGTTGGTGTCGGCCGATGGCGCGTCCGGAATGTGCGTGGCAGTGCCGAGGTTGACCGAGTTGCGGCCACCGTTGACGCGTTCTTTCTGATAGGCGAAGTCGCCGGAAATACGCAGCGCGTCACCGCGATAATCGAGGCCGACGCTGAACAGTTTCGAGCGCTGGTTTTCGTGGTCGATGCCGGTGTCGCCTTCGCGCTGGGACAGGTTGATCCGCGCGCCGAAGCGGTTGTCTTCACCGAAACGCTGGCCGATATCGAAGTGCTGACCGATGCGGCCTTCGCTGTTGATGTCGGTGGTGTAGCGGCGCAGCGGCTCGTCGCCGGCACGCTTGGGCTGCAGGTTGACGCCGCCACCGATGCCGGAACCGGTCGGGGTTACGCCGTTGATGAAAGCGTTGGGGCCTTTGAACACTTCCACACGCTCCAGCGCGTCAGTGGAAATGATCTGCCGCGGCAGCACGCCGTACAGGCCGTTATAGGAAATGTCGTCACCGTTGAGCGGCAGGCCGCGGATCATGAACACCTGCGCCTGGTTGGAGAAACCCGAAGCCTGGCGCACCGACGAATCGTTGAGCAGCACGTCGGCGACGTTTTCCGCCTGTTGGTCCTGAATCAGCTGTTCGGTGTAGGACGCGGCGCTGAAGGGCACATCCATCATGTCCTGATTGCCCAACACGCCGAGCTGGCCGCCACGCGCGACCTGACCGCCGGAATAGGCCGGGGGCAGGGCGTTGGGCGTCGGTGCCTGGGCATTGATGTTGACGTCCTCCAGCACCAGCGCTTGGTTATCGCCTTCGGCGGCGTGAGCGGTGACAGTCAGGGAGCACAGCAGGGCGAGAAGCGTCGGGCGAAAAGGGACAGCGAGACGAGCTGAGGCGGGCATGTCGATACCTGGAGGCGTACGGCCGGTGAGAAAAATTGAACGGCGCGGGGGAACTCCTTGCGCAAATACGACTCCAGGCGCAAATGATAGTAGTTCGCAGTAACGTTTTGCAAACTGTTTATCTTGCTGAAATTCCAGATCCGAATGAAAACCTGTGGCGAGGGGATTCATCCCCGATGGCGCGCGGAGCGGGCCGCTTTAATATTGGAGGGCTGCTGCGCAGTCCATCGGGGATAAATCCACTCACCACAAAGGTCACAGTCCTAGCCTGCGTCACTCCTTTGATCGTATGGTGAACCCGCCTCAATGCACGCCAAGGAGCGCCATGCACACCCCTCGATTACTCATTACCCTCGCCGCGCTGCTGGCGCTCGCCGGTTGCGCCGGCCAGCGCAGCCAGGAGCCGGCGCCACGTGCGCCCGCCGAAGTAAAGGCCGAAATCGTCCGGCTGATGCCGACAAAAGTGCCCGACCGCCAAGGCTGGGCCACCGACATCTACGCCGCATTCGCCGCGCAGCACATCAGCCCGACCACGCAAAACCTCTGTTCGGTGCTGGCCGTGGCCGAGCAGGAATCAACCTATCAGGTCGACCCGACGGTGCCGGGGCTGGGCAAGATCGCTCGCGACGAAATCGACCGCCGCGCCGGCAAGGCGCACATCCCCGGAATGCTGGTCAGCGCCGCGCTGGCGGTGCGTTCGCCCAGCGGCAAAAGCTACAGCGAACGCCTCAACGCGGCACGCAGCGAGAAAGAGTTGAGCGCGATCTTCGACGATTTCATTGGCATGGTGCCGATGGGCCGCACCTTGTTCGGCGGCTTCAACCCGGTACACACCGCCGGACCGATGCAGGTCAGCATCGAATTCGCCGAGCAGCACGCCAAGGATTATCCGTACCCGGTCAACGGCACGATCCGCCACGAAGTGTTCACCCGCCGTGGCGGCATGTACTTCGGCATCGCGCATCTGCTCGGTTATCCGGTGAGTTACCGCGAGCCGCTGTACCGCTTCGCTGATTTCAACGCCGGCTGGTACGCCAGCCGCAATGCCGCATTCCAGAATGCCGTCAGTCGTGCCTCGGGCATCCCGCTGGCGCTGGATGGCGACTTGATCCGCTACGACTCGATCATGCCCGGCACGACCGAACTGGCGGTGCGCACCCTCGGCAAGTCGCTGGGCATGCGCAACCCGACCATTCGCGATCAACTGGAGAAGGGCAAGACCCTGGAATTCGAAGAGACCAAACTCTACCAGCGCGTGTTCGAACTGGCCGAGCAGGCCGAAGGCAAGACGCTGCCCCGTGCGGTGTTGCCGGGGATCGTTTTGCATAGCCCGAAAATCACCCGCAAACTGACCACGGCGTGGTTCGCCAAACGCGTGGATGAGCGCTACAAACGCTGCATGGCCAAGGCCGGGTGAAACGCCGTTACAGCACTCTGACTGCGCGGCGGCCCGGTTGGCTTGCCCCAATCAACCTGTGGGAGCGAGCTTGCTCGCGAAGGCGTCGTGTCAGTCGGCAATCATGTCACTGGAAGACCGCTATCGCGAGCAGGCTCGCTCCTGCAGGGATTTGTGTCTGTCTTCAGGCCGGAGGCTTTCAGCAGTTCCTGTGTATAGGGATGCTGCGGTGCAGCAAAAATCTCCCGCGACGAACCCTGTTCCACCACCTTGCCATCCTTGATCACCATCAGGTCATGAGCCAGCGCATGTACCACCGCCAGGTCATGGCTGATAAACAGATACGTCAGCCCATGCTTGATCTGCAGTTGCCGCAACAGCTCTACCACTTGTTTCTGCACCGTGCGATCCAGCGCCGAGGTCGGTTCGTCGAGCAGGATCAGCGCCGGCTCCAGCACCAGTGCGCGGGCGATGGAGATGCGCTGGCGTTGGCCGCCGGAAAATTCGTGGGGGTAGCGATGACGGCTGTTCGGGTCGAGACCGACTTCTTCAAGTACGCGAATCACTGCTGCTTCGCGCTCGACCTCGGTGCCGATGCCGTGGGTCAGCAAGCCTTCGGCAATGATCTGCTGCACCGACATGCGCGGGCTCAGGCTGCCGAACGGGTCCTGAAACACCACCTGAATCTGCCGCCGCAAGGGGCGCATCAAGCGTTGATTGAGCAGGCTCAACTGCTTGTTGCCGAAGCGGATATCGCCCTCGGATTCCACCAGCCGCAGGATCGCCTGGCCCAGCGTCGATTTGCCCGAACCGGACTCGCCGACAATCCCCAACGTCTTGCCGCGTTGCAGGCGGAAACTGACCCCGTCCACCGCTTTGATGTAATCCTGCGAACGACTGAACAGCGCCTTGGGCAGGGCAAACCAGACCTTCAGATCATCGACTTCCAGAAGGTTGTGCTGGTACGAACTCGGCACCGGCGCACCGCTGGGTTCAGCTTCGATCAGCAAGCGGCTGTAAGGATGCTGCGGCGCGCGAAACAGCGTCTCGCAGTCAGCCTGTTCGACAATTTCGCCGTGGCGCATCACGCACACCCGTTGCGCGATACGCCGCACCAGATTCAGATCGTGACTGATCAGCAGCATCGACATGCCGAGCCGCTGTTGCAGCTCGATCAGCAGCTCGAGAATCTTCTGCTGCACGGTCACGTCCAGTGCCGTGGTCGGCTCATCGGCGATCAGCAGTTCCGGCTCATTGGCCAGCGCCATCGCAATCATCACCCGTTGCCGCTGACCGCCGGAGAGCTGATGCGGGTAGGCTTTCAAGCGCTGCAGTGGTTGGCGAATGCCCACCAGTTCCAGCAGATCCAACGTGCGCTCACGGGCGGCGCGGCCCTTGAGGCCCTTGTGAATTTCCAGCACTTCGCTGACCTGGCGTTCCACGGTGTGTAGTGGATTGAGCGAGGTCATCGGCTCCTGGAAAATCATCGCAATCCGGTTGCCACGCAAACCGCGCATCTGCTGCTCGCTGGCATCCAGCAAGTTCACCCCGTTGTAAGCAATCGAGCCGCTGCTGCTGACGGTTTTGCCCGGCAACAGACGCAAAATCGAATGCGCCGTGACCGATTTGCCCGAGCCGGACTCACCGACCAGCGCCAGACACTCGCCACGACGGATATCGAGGTGCAAACCGTGCACCACTTCCTGCCCGGCGAAGGCGACACGCAGGTCGCGGATTTCCATCAGGTTGTCGCTCATCTCAGCTCCTCGGATCAAGATCGTGGATCAAACGCATCTCGGCAAGCCTCACCGATGAACACCAGCAACGACAAAATCAGCGCCAAGGCAAAAAACGCCGTCAGCCCCAGCCACGGCGCTTGCAGATTGCGCTTGGCCTGGCCAATCAGTTCGCCCAGCGAGGCGGTCCCGGCGGGCATGCCGAAACCGAGGAAATCCAGCGCGGTGAGGGTGGCGATGGCGCCGGTCAGAATGAACGGCAGGTAGGTCAGGGTGGAGGTCATCGCGTTGGGCAGGATGTGCCGCAACATCAGTTCGCTGTCGGTCAGCCCCAGCGCCCGCGCGGCTTTGACGTATTCCAGATTGCGGGCACGCAGAAACTCGGCGCGCACCACGTCCACCAATGCCAGCCAGGAAAACAGCGCCATGATCCCCAGCAACCACCAGAAACTCGGCGAGACAAAACCGGACAGAATGATCAGCAGATACAGCACCGGCAGCCCCGACCAGATCTCCAGCACCCGTTGCCCGAGCAGGTCGACCCAGCCGCCGTAATAACCCTGCAAGGCTCCGGCAACGATGCCGACCAACGCACTGATGCCGGTGAGGATCAGCGCAAACAGAATTGAAATCCGCGTGCCGAAAATTACCCGCGCCAACACGTCCCGGGCCTGATCGTCGGTGCCCAGCCAATTGCTCGATGAGGGTGGGCTGGGTGCCGGTTCAGTCAGGTCGTAATTGACCGTGTCGTAGCTGAACGGGATCGGCGGAAACAGCATCCAGCCGCCCTGATCCTCGATCAGCGAGTGCACGTAAGCGCTGGCGTAATCCGGCTGGAACGGCAGTTCGCCGCCGAAATCGGTTTCCAGGTATTCGCTGAGGATCGGGAAGTACCAGGCGCCGTGGTAGCGGATCACCAACGGTTTGTCGTTGGCGATCAGTTCGCCACCGAGGCAGATCAGGCACAGCCCGAGGAACAGCCACAACGACCAGCGCCCACGGCGATTGGCCTTGAACTGCGCGACCCGGCGCTGACCCAGAGGAGAGAGTGTGAACATCAGGCAGTCCTCGCCGAGAAGTCGATGCGCGGGTCGAGCAGGGTGTAGCAGAGGTCGCCGATCAGCTTGATCAACAGGCCGAACAGGGTGAACAGAAACAGCGCGCCGAACACCACCGGGTAGTCACGCGACACCGCCGCCTCGTAACTCATGCGCCCGAGGCCGTCGAGGTTGAAGATGGTTTCGATCAGCAAGGAACCGGCGAAAAACACCTCGATCAGCGCCGAGGGCACCCCGGCCACCACCAGCAGCATCGCGTTGCGAAACACATGGCCGTAAAGCACGCGGCGCTCGGTCAAACCCTTGGCCCGCGCGGTGATCACGTACTGGCGGCTGATCTCGTTGAGGAAGCTGTTTTTGGTGAGGATGGTCAGGGTGGCGAACCCGCCGATCACCAGCGCCGTGACCGGCAACACCAGGTGCCAGAGGTAGTCGCCGACCTTGCCCAAGGTGCTGAGGCTGTCGAAGTTATCCGACATCAGGCCCTGCACCGGAAACCAGTTGACGTAGCTGCCGCCGGCGAACACCACGATCAGCAGCATCGCAAACAGAAACGCCGGCATCGCATAGCCGATGATGATCGCCGTGCTGCTCCAGACATCGAACGCGCTGCCGTTGCTGATCGCCTTGCGGATGCCCAGCGGGATCGAAATCAGGTAGGTGATCAGCGTCGCCCACAAGCCGAGTGACAACGACACCGGCAGTTTCTGCAGGATCAGATCGGTGACCTTGGCGCCGCGAAAGAAGCTGCTGCCCAGATCCAGCTGTGCGTAGTTTTTCAGCATCAGCCACAGGCGTTCGTGCATCGGTTTGTCGAAACCGTAGTGATGCTTGATTTCCTCGATCAGCGCCGGGTCCAGCCCGCGACTGCTGCGCCCGGCACCCCCCGTCGCGGCGACTTCGCCACCACCGCCCATGCTGTGCCCGCCAAAACCTTGCAGACGGGCGATGGCTTGTTCGACCGGGCCACCCGGCGCGGCCTGCACGATGAGGAAATTGACCACCAGAATGCACAGCAGCGTGGGGATGATCAGCAGCAAACGTCGACTCAGATAACGCAGCATGTCACTGGCCTCCCGCGAGCTGGGTGTGCATCTGTTGCGTGGTCAACGGCTTGGCCGAGACCTCCCACCAGGTGTTGAGGCCTTCGTCGTACGCCGGTTGCACCGGCGGCATGCCGAAGCGGTTCTGATACACCGTTGGCGTGCCTTTGGAGTAGTAGTTGGGAATCATGTAGTAGCCCCATTGCAGCACCCGGTCGAGGGCGCGGGCGTAATGCACCATGGCGTCGCGGGTGTCGGCCTTGACCAGCCCGTCGATCAGTTGATCGACCGCCGGGTTGGCCAGCACCATCGAGTTCGAACTGCCGACCTGCGTGGCACTTTGCGAGGCGTACAGGCTGTACAGCTCGCGGCCGGGAGAGACGATCGGATCGCCACTGCGCGGGAAACTGGTGACGATCATGTCGTAGTCGCGGGCGTTGAGCCGATTGACGTATTGCGCCGAGTCGATCCGCCGTAGATTGAGGGTGATACCGATCTGAGCGAGGGTGCGTTTGAACGGCAGCAGCATGCGGTCGAAACCGCCCTGACCGTCGAGGAAGGTGAACTCCAGCGGCTCGCCTGCAGTGTTGACCAGTCGACTGTGTTGCGGCGTCCAGCCGGCTTCGGCGAGCAGCTTCAGGGCTTGCAGCTGCTTGTCGCGGATGTAGCCGCTGCCATCGGTTTTCGGCGCCTGATACACCGTGGTGAACACCTCGTCGGGAATCTGTCCGCGCAACGGTTCGAGGATCTTCAGTTCTTCGGCGTCGGGCAGGGCGGTGGCGGCCATTTCACTCTTCGGCCAGAAACTGTTCTGGCGCACATAGAAGCCGCGCATCATCTGCTTGTTGGTCCATTCGAAATCCCACAGCAGGCTGATCGCCTGACGCACGCGGCGATCCTGAAAGATCGGGTTTTGCAGGTTGAACACGAAGCCTTGGGCCGCCGTCGGTTTTTCCGGGGCAAGGATCGCCTGCTGCAAGCGACCGTCACGCAGCGCCGGGCTGTCGTAACCGACCACGTAGCCGGACGAGGAAAATTCGCGGTTGTAGTCGAAGGCCCCGGCCTGCAATAGCTGCCGGGCGACGTCGGTGTCACCGTAGAAATTCACCGTGAGCGTGTCGAAGTTGTACATGCCGCGACTGACCGGCAGGTCCTTGCCCCACCAGTCCGGGTCGCGCTGGAAACTGATGCTGCGCCCGGCATCGACTTTGCTCACGCGGTACGGGCCACTGCCCAGCGGCGGTTCGAAGCCACCGCCGTTGGCGAAATCGCGCGTCTTCCACCAGTGTTCAGGCACCACGCGCAGCGTCGCCAGATCCAGCGCCAGGGTGCGGTTGAGGTTGTTCTTGAAGGTGAAGCGCACCTGCCGTGGGCCTTCGATAAGCACGTCCTGCACGTCGGCGTATTGCTGGCGATAACTGAGGCTGCCCTTGGTCATCAGCAGGTTGAAGGTGTAGCGCACGTCCTCGGCGGTGATCGGCGTGCCGTCGGCGAAGCGGGCCTTGGGGTTCAGGGTGAAGCGCACCCAAAGGCCTTCGGGATCGCGCTCCATCTGTTGCGCGACCAGTCCGTAAACGGTGTAGGGCTCGTCGAGCGAACGGAACGCCAGCGGCGCATACACCCAGTCGTTGACCTGCATCACGGAAATGCCTTGATCGGCATACGGCGTGATGTAGTTGTACTGGCCGATTTCCATCGACGCGCGACTGAGCGAACCGCCCTTGGGCGCGTCGGGATCGACGAAATCGAAATGCTCGAAACCCGCCGGATACTTCGGCGCCTCGCCGTATACCGTCAGTGCGTAGCTGCCGGCGGCCAGTGCCGGCACGGCGGCGCAGAGCAAAGCGCCGAGCAGCAGGCCAGCCATGTTGCGCATGAATCTCATGAAGTTTTTCCTCTAAGCCCGAAAACCCACTAGCAACGCTGAAACTGTGGCGAGGGAGCTTGCTCCCGCTGGGCTGCGAAGCAGCCCCAAAAAATCGGATTAACCCTGCAGATTTTTGTGAGTGCTGCGCACTCAAGCGGGAGCAAGCTCCCTCGCCACAAAGGTTTGCTTTCACCCGGTGTTGCGGTGTTTTGTGCTTTAGAAGTGATACGTCATGCGCGCAAACAGCGTGCGGCCCAGTGGGTCGGTGTAGCGCGGGTCATAGCCGCTCTGGAAGTTGTAGGCCTGGTTGGAGAACGGCGGGTTGCGGTCGAACATGTTCTTCATCCCCGCATCCACGTCCAGCACCTTGTTGAAGGTGTAGCCGGCCGACAGGTCCCACACCGAATACGACGCCACGCGTGCGTGGGTATCGCGGTCGTAGTCGTTGTAACCGGTGGTGAAGCGGTTGGTCAGCGACGCGCGAGCCGCGCCGAAGGTCCAGCTGCCAGTGAGGTTGTGCTTCCAGCGCGCGATCACACCGTCCCCTTCGAAGTCGCCGACCTTGTCGGTGAACGGGCCTTTGATGGTGCTCTGGAAGTCATAACTGTCGACGTAGGTGCCTTGCAGGCCCAGACCGAACTGGCCGTACGGGGTGTTCGGGAAGCGGTAGTCCAGCGACACATCGACACCGTTGGTTTCGACGATGCCGAGGTTGGCGTTGCCGGTGACGATGTAGTTGAGCGTACCGTCGGCGTTGCGCACGAAGCGATCCGGGTAGCTGCCGGCCTGATCGAACACGGTGGATTCAGGGAACGGCTGGATCTGGTTGGAAATGTGAATCCACCAGAAATCCAGACCCACCGACAGGTTGCTGACCGGCTGATAGACGAAGCCCAGCGTCACGTTGCGCGCCTTCTCCGGGGCCAGGTCTTCGTTACCGCCAATCTGGTTGAGGAACTGCTGGCCGCAATCGCGCCCGCCGTTGCCACCCGGTTGCACCACGCCACCGGTACACAGCACCGGGTCGTTGTAGTAGCCCTGGGTGTAGGTGATGCTGCGCGGCGAATACAGCTCGTAGAGCGATGGCGCCCGGAAACCCTCACTGTAGGCGCCGCGCACCACCAGCTCCTTGAGCGGCTGATAACGGAACGAGTATTTCGGGTTGGTGGTGCTGCCGAAGTCGCTGTATTTGTCGTGACGCACGGCGGCGGACAGTTCGAGGCTGTCGAGCACCGGCACGTTGATTTCGGCGTACGCGGCTTTCACGCTGCGGTCGCCCTCGACGCTGCCGGCCGGGTCGATGCCGAGGCTCTGGATGTCACCGGCAAACTGCTCGAAATCCTGATGGAATTTTTCTTTGCGGTACTCGCCGCCCAGCGCCAGACCGGAGGGACCGGCACCGAACCAGTCGCCGATTTCTCGGCTGATCCGCCCGTCAAAACCGGCCACGCGGCCGACGGCGGTGGAGTAGGCGCCGTGATACATGGCCTGGTCGATGTACTGCTGACCGGCGGCCGATTGCGGGCCGAACGGGTTGAGCAGACCACTGGCCAGACCGTTGATCATCGCCTGATCGCTGACATATCCGCTGGTGACGCTGGAGACGATTTTGTTCTGGTTGTACGAGGCGCCGACGTTGTAATCCCAGCCGCCGACCAGACCGTCGAAGCTCAGCAGAAAGCGCTGGCTGGTGTTCTGGTCTTTCGATTCACGCGGGCCGGCAGCAGTCTCGCGCCAGTTGACATCGACCGGCTGCGTCGGGTCGAGGGCGAAGCCGGTCGGGCCGGGGGTGATGCCGTTGCCGGGGTAGTAGGGCGACGACGAGTCCAGGCTCAAACCGGTGAGCGGGGCCGGGCCGACCGCCGTGGCGTTGTTGTTGCGCGACCAGAAGTATTCGAGGTTGACGTTGTGGTCATCCGCCAGCTTGCCGGTGGTCTTGCCGAAGAACGACGTCTTTTCGGTTTGCGGAATCAGGTCGATGTATTCACGGGTACTGAAACGGCACAAGCCGTCGCGGGCCACCAGGTTGGGGCCGTTGCAATTGCTGTTGGCCAACGGGTTGGTGGCGTTGCCGTTCTGGCTGTAGTTGCCGGGGAACGCGGTGCCGGAGGTCTGGTCCAGGCCACGACCGGGCACGTAGTCGCGGGCGAAGGAGCGGTCGTTGGCGTCGAGGTTCTGCTGCTTGTTGTAGTTGAACACGCCGAGCACGTTGAAGCGGTCTTGCTCCAGATCTCCGTAGCCCCAACTTGCGCTCATGTCTTTGCTGGCACCGCCGCCGCTGTGGGTCGGGGTTTCGCCACCGAGGGTGAGCTGGCCGTCGGTCAGGGATTTCTTGGTGATGAAGTTGATCACGCCGCCGATGGCGTCGGTGCCGTACAGGGCTGATGCGCCGTCGCGCAGAACCTCCACGCGCTCGATCGCGGCAAACGGGATCATGTTCAGATCCACCGCGCCGCCGGCCGAGTTGGTGCCGGACAAGGCATTGTTGGCCAGGCGTCGACCGTTGAGCAGCACCAGGGTCTTGTTCGCGCCGATGCCGCGCATGTCGGCAAACGAAGCGCCACCGGTGGCGGCGCCGACCGAGCCGGCGCTGTTGTTGATCGACTGGCTGCCGGTGATCCGCTGCACCAGCTCGGCGGTGGTGGTCACGCCCTGTTTGCGCAGCTCATCGGCCTTGAGAATGGTGATCGGCACCGCCGTTTCCGCGTCGACCCGGCGAATCGCCGAACCGGTCACTTCCACCCGTTGCAGTTGCGTGGTCGGCGCCACCACCGCTGCCGCAGCGGGCACGGCCGCGTTGTCATCCTCGGCGGCTTGCACAGTCCCGGCGCCCATCCCCATGGCCACCAGATACAACGGAACAAAACGGTGACGAGAGATCGTGGCCACCAAAGGTTTGAGCGTAAAGCGTGGAGTGTTCATCAGCATGGTTGTTTCCGACTTGTCAGACGTTATCGAAATGGCCTTGTGAGCCCTGATTGCGCAGGTCACGGGGGTGCCGCGCCGCGAAAAACCACTTTCTTCAAGCAAGCCGATCCCCTCCGAACACGCCTGGCGTTTTTTCGGTCGGCTGATTGCGACGGGATTCTTCAGCGGTGTCGGGCGCGCTTCTCAACGCGCGCCCGGCACCGCACTCAGTGGGTGGTCATCACCGAAATCTTGCTGATGCCCGAACGTTCGATGGACGCCATGGCCTTGGCCACCTGACCGTAGTTGACGCTGGCGTCGGCCTGCAGCTGCACGCGCACTTCGGCGTCCTTGGCCTTGACCTCCTTGAGGCTGGCCTCCAAAGACTCCGGCGCCAGTTCGGTTTTCGCCAGGTAGAACTTGCCGTCCTGATCGACGCTGACCACCACCGGGTCTTTCTTTTCGGCGGGGGCGACGGCATCGGTTTTCGGCAGGTTGACCTTGATCGCATTGGTCATCAGCGGCGCGGTGACGATGAACACCACCAGCAGCACGAGCATCACGTCCACCAGAGGCGTGACGTTCATTTCGCTGAGCACTTCATCGCTGTCTTGGGTGGAAAAGGACATCAGCTGGCCTCCCGCACGGCGGCTGTGGTTTTACTGGCGATGGCCTGACGGCTGATGGAAAACGCACTGCGTGAGGCGAGTGCGTCGAAGTCGTGAGCGAAGTCATCCATGTCTGCCGAGGCGAGTTTCAGGCGGCGCAGGAAGAAGTTGTAAATCAGCACCGCCGGGACCGCGACGGCGATCCCCACACCGGTGGCGATCAGTGCATGACCGATCGGGCCGGCGACCGCTTCAAGGCTGGCCGAACCGGTTTCGCCGATGCTTTGCAGGGCTTCCATGATTCCCCACACGGTGCCGAACAGACCAATGAACGGCGCGGTACTGCCGATACTGGCGAGGATCGCCTGACCGTTTTCCAGGGAGCGGCGTTCCTTCTGGATCTGCTGACGCAGGTTGCGCTCCAGGCGATCGGAGCGGTTGATGGTGTGCGCCAGTTGTTGCGTGGTGCGCGGCGATTCTTCCACCAGCAAGGCTTCGAAACCGCTGCTGGCGATGCGTGCCAGCGAGCCCGGATACTGGCTGGCGTGTTCGGCCGCAGTGAGCAGATCCGGTGCGCCCCAGAAAGCTTTGCTGAACTGTTTGTTCTGGGCTTTCTGGCGCAGGTATTGCGCCGACTTGACCAGCAGGATCGCCCAGCTGACCACGGAAAACAGCACCAGGCCCCAGAGCACACCGGGGACAATCATCGAAGACAGTGAATTGTTCATCGCTACACCTCGCTTGCATTAAGTCGGTTGTGAGTTCGTCGGGTTGTGCCGTTATTGCGGCAATTTGAAATCGATGGTTTGGGTGGCGAAGCCGTCAATCGGCGTGTCACCGCGTTTGGCCGGAATGAACTTCCAGTTCTTTACCGCCGCGACGGCGGCGTCATCCAGTTGCGGCTTGCCGCTGGACTTGGTCACTGTCACCGAGCCTGCGCGACCGTTGGCCAGCACCTGAATGCGCAGCACCACGCTGCCTTCCCAATTGCGCCGCAGCGCCAGCGACGGGTATTCCGGCGGCGGGTTGCCAAGGCTGGCAAGGCCGGAAATCGCTGCCGATTCCTTGACCGGGCCAGGTGCGGCGGCTGGGGCCGGTGGTGCGCTCGGTGTCGCCGGCACAGCGGGAGCGGTCGGTTGTGCCGGGGCGGGCGGAGCTTTCGGCGGCTCGACTTTCTTCACCGGTTTGGGCTTCTCGACCGGTTTCGGTTTTTCGATCGGCTTGGGTTTCTCTACCGGTTTTGGCGGTGGCTTGACCGCGTCTTCGTCTTCCACCGGTTGCTCCGGTTCGGGAGGAGGCGGCGGTGGCGGCGGGGGTGGCGGTTCCGGCGTGGGTGGCGCAGGCGGCGTCGGGCTGCTCAGCTCGACGGTCATTTCCGGAATCTGTGGCGGAGTCGGCAGTGGCTCGGGCCGGGTCTGCTGGAAAAACCACCAGGCGCCGCCGTGTATCAGCGCCGATACCGCCACCAGCAACAGCATCTGTTGCTTGCTCAACCCGCCAGGCTGCGAAGTGTTGGCCGTGAAGGCCGGCCTGTCCGGTGACGGCGCAATTGGCGCTTCCCGTAACGACCCCGGCAGGGTTCTGTGCTTTACCGCATCGTTCATTAAAGCTCCCTCGGGTTGATGAAGGGCAATAAGGTGCCGTCCGAACATTGGGGTGATGTTCGAGTGGGTGGGTGCAACTTTCTTCAAGGTGTGCGCAGGCCGATAGTTGAACTATCTATTGAACAGGGCTTGCTTACAGTTACTGGCTTAGAGCCATCGACTTCGAGTGTTCATTAGCCATTCCCTGGTTGTTCTGGTGCTTTATGTAGGAGCTGCCGGAGGCTGCGATCTTTTGATCTTAAAAGCAAAGATCGCAGCCTGCGGCAGCTCCTACAGTTGATTACGCAAATTTTGTTTTGCAACCGCTGTGCCAAATGTTGCCGAAATGTAGAGCGGTTATTTCGCCGCTGTTACCCATGTCGCATTTATATAAGTTTTATTGGCGGGCCGAGTTTTCTTTTGTGCATGATTGTCCACGGCCCCGTTTTTCGGGGCTTTTTTACAGGCGAGTCAGGCCTGGCGCTGTATCGGGCAGATTCGCCGGATAGAGCCGCTGAGCTCGGGTCTGCCGGGGCACTTGCTGGTGCGCGGCGGACTGATTTGGTGCGGGTCAATGAATTAGCGGGTCACAGGTTGTATTCCTTATTTTTGTTCAATTGAAATCAATCTCTTGATATTGGTTAGTTGTGATCGGTGGAGCGCTTTTGGTGCAATAAGGAAAAATCTGAAGTTATTGTTCGACAATCCTGCTATTGGTCTTCGAACTGTTGTTGGCGCAATAACTTCATGGGTTGTATTTAAAAAATAAATAGTGTGCTGCCGCTGGCGCAATCAATGGCGCCAAACGCAGGGCATGACTGTCTGGTTCAGGTAATAAGGTAAGGGTATTGATTGCCGGGACTGTTACGGCGAACTCGGTTTTGCACCGATGAATACCAACAGGCTTTGCAGAGCGTTTGAAGATTCACGCGGTGAACTCCTTGTTGCCAGCTCGGATACGCGAACTTTTGGTTCGGTATCGCACCTTACAAGAACGCGGATAGCGTTCGATGATTGCTCTTGGTGCGGGATGGGCACCGCCAGCGCTGTTTTGCGAGGTTTGAATTCGCAAGTCGCGATTGCATGGGAAAAACGTGCCAAAGCGGATACACCCGCTATAAATAGGGCTACACAGATCTGTCGAGATCGAGGAGGGGGCATGTATCAACTGTACGGACATCGCAATTCAGGTGCCGCAGCCATCGAGGCGGCGCTGGAGTTATGCCAGATCGCCTATCGCTTTATCGATATCGAAGCCTCAAGCGAAGCCGCCGAGGCACTGGCGCGCCTCAATCCACTGAAGCAGGTGCCGACCCTGCAATTGCCCGATGGCAGTGCGATCACCGAGAGTGTGGCGATTCTGATTCATCTGGGCCTGAGTTTTCCCGAGTCCGGTCTGTTGCCGGCCAAGGCGGCTGATCGCGATCAGGCGATTCGCGGCATGGTCTACATCGCCAGCAATTGCTACGCGGCCATTGGCGTGATCGATTACCCCGAGCGCTGGCTGGTGATGCCGGACGAAGCCTCACGGCAGAACCTGATGGCCGGCGCGCGGGAGCGTTTGCACTGGAGCTGGGAAGTGTTTGCGGACCAGTTTTCCGCCGAGCTGTACCTGGACGACGAAACGCCCGGTGCGCTGGACGTGCTGGCGGCCGTGGTGACGCGTTGGTCGGGCAGCCGCGAACACCTGCGCCAGAGCCGTCCGGGGTTTTATGCGTGGTTGCAGCGTATTGATCGGCATCCGGTGCTGGCGCCTGTCTTCGCCCGACACTGGCCGGTTTAAGAGTGTAAAGATTAAAAGATCGCAGCCTTCGGCAGCTCCTACACTGTTCTCTGTAGGAGCTGCCGAAGGCTGCGATCTTTTGATCTTGGGAATTATTCCCCGCGGATATACTGCTCCAGCTGCTTGATCAGCTCCGCCTGTTCCGCAATCGCCTCTTTCACCAGGTCACCGATCGACAGCAGGCCGATCAGTTTGCCGTTCTCCACCACCGGCAAGTGGCGCAAGCGTTTGTCGGACATGATGCCCAGGCAGGTGTCGACGGTCTGGTGGGTGTCCACGGTGATCACCGGTGAAACCATGATGTCGCGCACCGGCGTGCCTACCGACGAGCGCCCGTGCAGCACCAGTTTGCGCGCGTAATCGCGTTCGCTGATGATGCCCAGCACTTCGTCGTTATCCACCACCAGCAAGGCCCCGACGTTTTTCTCGGCCATCTTCATCAGCGCTTCGAGCACCATGTGATCGGGCTTGATCTGGTGCACTTCCTGATTTTTCTGATCTTTGAGCTTGAGCAGTTGGGCGACGGTCTTCATGGCGGTTACTCAGGTGTTGTCGTTGTTCTTCAAGCATCGTAGACGCTGGCGCGCAGGGCAAGGTGGCAAAGCGGCAGATAGCACGCAAAAAACGTCATTTGGCGGTTTTTCCGGCCTGGCTCCAACCCTGTGGCGAGGGAGCTTGCTCCCGCTGGACTGCGGAGCAGGCCCAAACCCTGAGCATTCGGTTTGCCTGATTCACCGCATTGCCTGGTTTTACGACTGCTGCGCAACCGAGCGGGAGCAAGCTTCCTCACCACAGGGAATGGGGTTATCCCTTGAAGGGCAGCGTAGAATGCCCCTCTGATTCAATTCCTGAGGTTGCAGCGGTGGATTTACAGCAGGGCTTCGTCCTGACCCGGCATTGGCGCGATACCCCGGCCGGCACCGAAGTCGAGTTCTGGCTGGCGACCGACGCCGGGCCGCGCCGTGTGCGGCTGGCGCCGCAGACGTCGGTGGCGTTTATCCCCGCCGCACAACGCGACGCGGCCGAACGCCTGCTGCATGACGAAAAGAACGTCGAACTGCGCCCACTGGCCCTGCAGGATTTCGAACATCGCCCGGTGTCGGGCCTGTATTGCCAGCAACACGGCCAGTTGATGCGCCTGGAAACCGCGCTCAGCCGGGCCGGGGTCGACGTCTTTGAGGCCGATGTGCGCCCGCCCGAGCGCTACCTCATGGAGCGTTTCATTACCGCGCCGGTGCTGTTCAGCGGTACTGCCGATGCCAACGGCGTATTGCTCAACGCTCAACTCAAACCCGACCCCAAGTATCGACCCAAACTGCGCCTGGTTTCGCTGGACATCGAAACCACTGAAACCGGCGAGCTGTATTCCATCGCCCTCGAAGGCTGCGGCCAGCGTCAGGTGTACATGCTCGGCGCACCCAACGGTGACGCCAGCATCATCGACTTCGACCTCGAATACTGCGACTCACGCACGCTGATCCTGAAAAAGCTCAACGACTGGTTCGCCCTCCACGACCCCGACGCAATCATCGGCTGGAACGTCGTGCAGTTCGATCTGCGCATCCTTCACGAACACGCGCGACGCCTCGGTGTGCCGCTGAAAATCGGCCGTGGCGGAGAGGAGATGCAGTGGCGCGAACACGGCAGCCGCACGCACTACTTTGCCTCGGCGGCGGGGCGCTTGATCATCGACGGCATCGAGTCCTTGCGTTCGGCGACCTGGAGTTTCCCCTCGTTCAGCCTGGAAAACGTCGCCCAGACCCTGCTCGGCGAGGGCAAGGCGATCGACAACCCGTACCAGCGCATGGACGAAATCAACCGCATGTTCGCCGAGGACAAACCGGCGCTGGCCAAGTACAACCTCAAGGACTGCGAGCTGGTCACGCGGATCTTTGCCAAGACCGAGTTGCTGACGTTTCTCCTCGAACGCGCCAGCGTCACCGGCCTGCCAGCGGACCGCAGCGGCGGCTCGGTGGCGGCGTTCACCCATTTGTACATGCCGCTGATGCATCGCCAGGGCTTTGTCGCGCCGAATCTGGGCACCAACCCGCCACAGGCCAGCCCCGGCGGCTTTGTCATGGACTCGCAGCCGGGGCTGTACGAGTCGGTGCTGGTGCTCGATTACAAGAGCCTGTATCCGTCGATCATCCGCACTTTTCTGATCGACCCGGTGGGGCTGATCGAAGGCTTGCAGCACCCGGACGATGCCGATTCAGTGCCGGGTTTTCGCGGCGCGCGTTTTTCACGCACCCGGCATTGCCTGCCGTCGATTGTCGCGCGGGTTGCAGAGGGCCGCGAGACCGCCAAGCGCGAACACAACGCGCCACTGTCGCAAGCGCTGAAGATCATCATGAACGCCTTCTACGGCGTGCTTGGTTCCAGTGGCTGCCGGTTTTTCGATACACGGCTGGCGTCGTCGATCACCCTGCGCGGCCACGAGATCATGCTACGCACGCGGCAGCTCATCGAAGCGCAGGGCCACGCGGTGATCTACGGCGACACCGATTCGACCTTCGTCTGGCTCCGCCGGCCGCATGGGCAGGAAGAAGCGGCGCAGATCGGCCAGGCGCTGGTCAGGCACGTCAACGATTGGTGGCGCGAGCACGTGCGTGAGGAATACGGCCTGCAAAGCGCCCTCGAATTGCAGTACGAAACCCACTACAAACGCTTCCTGATGCCGACCATTCGCGGCGCTGAGGAGGGCAGCAAAAAACGCTACGCCGGATTGGTGACCCGCGCCGACGGCAGTGAAGAAATGGTCTACAAGGGCCTGGAAACCGTGCGCACCGACTGGTCGCTGCTGGCCCGGCAGTTTCAGCAGGAACTCTACGAGCGGATTTTCCAGCGCAAGCCGTATCAGGATTACGTGCGCGATTACGTGCGCAAGACCCTGGCCGGCGAATTCGATGAGCGACTGGTTTACCGCAAACGCCTGCGCCGCACCCTTGACGACTACGAACGCAACGTGCCGCCGCATGTGCGTGCGGCGCGGCTGGCCGACGATTACAACGCGCAGCACGGACGCCCTAGGCAATACCAGAACGGCGGCTGGATCAGTTACGTGATCACCCTGGCCGGCCCGGAACCGCTGGAAGTGCGCCGCGCCGCGATCGACTACGACCACTACATCACCCGCCAGCTGCAACCGGTGGCAGACGCGATTCTGCCGTTTGTCGACGACGATTTCTCAACCCTGATCGGGGGGCAACTGGGCCTGTTTTGAGTCCAGCAGTTGCAGGGTCCACTCGTCGAGGATGCCGTGGAAGTAACGCTCCAGTGCCTGATTAAACGGGCAATCTTCGGCGCTGAACTGCGCAAACAGGGTCATCGAGGAATGGAATTTCAGATCGTCGGGGTGGCCGAAAATCTCGGCAATCGAACGCTGGCGGATGTTCAGTACCAACTGCGTACAGGTGCGCAGCCGTGCGCCAAGCAGGTCGTGGGCCAGATAGGCCTGCGCCTCTTCGGCGGACTGAATGGCGAAACGCCGAGACATCTCGCTACCGCCCAGCCCGGCGAACTGCGGGAACACAAACCACATCCAGTGGCTGCGCTTGCGCCCCTCGTCGAGTTCACGCTGGACCCGTTCGAACACCGGGTCCTGCGCCTGGACGAAACGCTGAAGATTGAACGGGTCGTACTGATCAGTGCTTCTCATGACGAAGCCCTCGCCAGCAGCCAGCGACTCAGACCATCGCCAGCCGCTGCTTGCGTTGTGGCGCTTTGAATACCTGGTCCAGCGCCGCCAGATCCCCGGCATCCAGTTGCAACTGCGCCGCTTGTGCATTGAGTTGCACGTGTTCCGGTCGCACAGCCTTGGGAATCGCAATCACACCATCCTGACGCAGAATCCACGCCAGCGAAACCTGTGCCGAGGTCACGTTGTGACGAGCGGCAATTTGCTGTAGCGCCGGTTCGGCGAGCATCGCGCCGCCCTGGCCGATCGGGCAGTACGCCATCAACGGCATACGCTGTTGCTGGCACCAGGGCAGCAGATCGAATTCGACGCCGCGCTCTTCGAGGTTGTACAGCACCTGATTGGTGGCGCAGGCCGGGGAGGCCAGTTCTTCGAGATCGTCGACATCGAAATTCGACACGCCCCAACGGCCGATCTTGCCGTCCGCGCGCAAACGTTCGAAGGCTTCGACGGTTTCTTCCAGCGGATACTGACCGCGCCAGTGCAACAGATAGAGGTCGATGTAATCGGTGTCGAGCCGGCGCAGACTGCGCTCGCAGGCTTGCGGGATGCCTTTGCGGCTGGCGTTGTGCGGATAGACCTTGCTCACCAGAAATACCCGGTCGCGCAGACCGGCGATGGCTTCGCCAACCACGCTTTCGGCGCCGCCCTCGGCGTACATTTCCGCTGTATCGATCAGGGTCATGCCCAGTTCGATGCCTTGACGCAACGCGGCCACTTCCCGCTTGTGCGCCGAGCGATCCTCGCCCATGCGCCAAGTGCCCTGGCCGATCACTGGAACCTGCACGCCTGCCAGTTCAAGGGTACGCATTCAAACCTCCTGTGCTGATGGTCATACCTTAGTGGGCAGCAGGATAGCGCAGGGGTTCCAATGGAGGTCGATGAACCTGTGGCGAGGGAGCTTGCTCCCGCTGGGGCGCGAAGCGGCCCTTGCTCTTCTTTCAGTTGAAGTTGAAAAAGCAGGGGCCTGCTGCGCAGGCCAGCGGGAGCAAGCTCCCTCGCCACAGGTTAAGTGTTATTTCGCGGAGAACTTCAACACCACGCTATGGCTGTAAGTCTGCCCCGGATCCAGCCGCGTGCTCGGAAAATCCGGCTGATTCGGCGCATCCGGATAGTGCTGCGTTTCCAGGGTAAACGCGCCCCAGTGCGGATAGACCTTGCCACCCTTGCCCTTGACCGTGCCATCGAGGAAGTTGCTGGTATAAAACTGCACCCCCGGCTCGCTGGTGAACAGCTGCAGATGCCGCCCGGACTGCGGATCGCTGACCTCGGCGGCGACTTTGCTCACATCACTCTTGGTATCCAGCACCCAGTTGAAATCGAAGCCACCCTGTTGCGGTTCGGCGAATTTCAACTGCGGGTGATCGGCCTTGATGCGCGTGCCGATCGCGGTGGGCGTGGTGAAGTCCATCGGCGTTCCGGCCACTGGCGCCAGTTCGCCGGTCGGGATCAGCTTGGCGGTGACTGGGGTGTAGCGGCTGGCGTGCAGGGTGGCGATCTGTTTCAGCACATCACCATTGCCGGCGCCGGCGAGGTTGAAGTAGCTGTGGTTGGTCAGGTTGAGCACCGTCGGTTTATCGGTGCTGGCCTTATAGTCGATGCGCAATTCGTTGCTGTCGGTCAGGCGGTAGGTCACTTCGGTGGTGAGATTGCCGGGGAAGCCCATTTCACCGTCCGCCGACAGATAGGTGAGGGTTACGCCGACGGAATCCTTGTCCTTGGTTTCCTGCGCTTTCCAGACCTTCTTGTCGAAACCCTGAGTACCGCCATGCAAGGCGTTGGACTTGTCGTTCTGCGGCACCTGATAGCGTTTGCCGTCGAGTTCGAACGCACCGTCGGCGAGGCGATTGCCGAAACGGCCGATGGTCGCACCGAAATACGCCGTGCCTTTCTGGTAACCCTGCACGTCGTCGAAACCCAGCACCACGTCAGCGGCTTTGCCGTGTTTGTCCGGCACCAGCAGTGATTGCAGGGTGGCGCCGTAGGTGATGACGGTCGCCTGCATGCCGTGGCTGTTGCGCAGGATGTATTGCTCGACGGGCGTGCCGTCATTGGTTTTGCCAAAGGCTTTGTGTTCGGCGCTGAGGCCGGCCGCGTTGGCGGAGAGGGTGGCGATCATCAGGGACAGTCCGAGGCCGGAGAGCAGGTGACGTGATTGAAGCATGGTTGACCTTCCTTTTTGTTGTTGTTTTCAAAACACCACAATTCCCCTGTAGGAGCTGCCGCAGGCTGCGATCTTTTGATCTTGATTCTAAAAACGAAGGTCAAAAGATCGCAGCCTTCGGCAGCTCCTACACGGTACTAGTCAATCTATTTGTGCAGGTAAAGAAGGTTTATAGCGGATTTATCGTGTATTTCAACAATAAAGACTGACTAATTGGCTTGGCGCTCCTTCGCCGTCAATCGACCGGGAAAATCCGCCACTGCACTTTTCCGGATTCGGCGGCTCTATCCATGGCCAGGATGCGGCGACGCCCGCCGCGCAGGAATGTGCCTGTTCGAGAATTCATGCCGAGAGCTTTTCACCCGATCCCCCGATTTTTTCGCCGCCCGTGCCTGTTGCTGGCCTGTCTGTCATTGCTGTTTGTCAGCGGGTGCACGCACCAGACCGGCAACGGTTTCATCGCTCAGATGCGTGACGGTCAACCGCAGGAATTCCTGCAGACCAGCGTCGATCGCATGGCCACGTTGGCGATGCGCGACAACCTCAACAGCCTTTATCGGTTGATGGGCAAGCTGTATTTGCGCAACCCGGAAGAGCTGCGCAAATCGGGATTCCTCGACATCAACACCGCGGTGAAACAGGTGCGCCTGGCAGTCGAGCAGCAACAACCGTTGCCGGTGCTGGGCGGGCGCAAGGATCTGGCGGCGCTCAGCTACGCGATGAGTCCGGAGTTTCTCGGGGATCGGGTCGGCGCCTTCATCTATGCCATCGGCAGCATGCTGGTCACCGCCCACGGCAATCGCATCGAGTTCTACATGACCGATGCAATCAACCCGACCTTCGTCCACAACGCCGCGCGCAATATCGAGAAAGCCACGTGGATTCTGGCTCAGCGCCAGAACAAGGAAGGCCAGCCGCTGCTGTTCTCCAATGAAATCTCGGAGGAGGGCAGCAACCTGAGTTTCGCCACCGAGTTCGGCAAGATCGTCGCGCGGCTTGATCTGCTGACGCAGATGCTCGATGAGCGCTACCGGCGCATTGGGTTGAATTACGCGCAGAGTCTGCTGTTCCTGAATTTCCTCCCGGTGCAGTAATCCCTGTAGGAGCTGCCGCAGGCTGCGATCTTTTGATTTTGTTTTTTAAGATCAAGATCAAAAGATCGCAGCCTGCGGCAGCTCCTACAGGGAAGTGTTGTCAGTCATGAGGGATAGGTTGTATACAATCCTCCGTCACATTTGACTCAAATGGAGCTGCACCTGTCATGACCGACTCCGCAAGCACCGACTTCACTCGCACTGACTGCGTCATCCGCACAGAAAAACTGCCCTATGCCGCGTTACTAGCGTTCGCCATGACCGGCTTTATCGCCATCCTCACCGAAACCCTGCCGGCCGGGCTGCTGCCGCAGATCGGGGCCGGGCTTGGGGTCAGCGAAGTGCTCGCCGGGCAACTGGTGACGCTATATGCACTGGGCTCGATTGTCGCGGCGATTCCGCTGACCGTCGCCACCCGGGGCTGGCCACGGCGGCGGGTGCTGTTGATGACGGTTGGCGGGTTCCTGCTGTTCAACACCGTGACCACGTTCTCCAGCCATTACGGCTTGACCCTGGCGTCGCGGTTTCTCGCCGGGATGGCGGCGGGGCTGTCGTGGGGAATCATGGCCGGTTACGCCCGCGGGATCGTGCCGGTGCATCAGCAGGGGCGGGCGTTGGCGATCGCCATGCTCGGCACCCCGGTGGCGCTGTCGCTGGGCACCCCGGCGGGGACCTGGCTGGGCAACCTGATCGGCTGGCGCGCCTCATTCGGGATCATGTCGGCGCTGGCGTTGGTGCTGGCGGCGTGGATTGTGCTGGCGGTGCCGGATCGTCCGGGCCAGGCCAGCGCCGAACGCCTGCCGTTGCTGCAATCGCTGCGTCTGCCGGGTGTACGGCCGGTGCTGTTCGTGGTGCTGACCTGGATGCTCGGGCACAACATTCTCTACACCTACATCGCGCCATTCCTGATGCAGGCCGGACTGGCTGAGCGGGTCGATCTGGTGCTGCTGGTGTTCGGCCTGTGTTCGCTGATCGGGATCTGGATCATCGGCCTGCTGGTGGACCGCTGGTTGCGCTGGCTGACGCTGATCAGCCTCGCGGTGTTTGCCGTGACCGCACTGGTGTTGGCGCTGATGTCCCCGTCGCCGTGGCTGATCTACACCTGCATGGCCGTGTGGGGCCTGTCATTTGGTGGTTCGGCGACGTTGCTGCTGACGGCGGCGGCGGATTCGGCCGGCGAGCATGTGGACGTGGTGCAGGCGATGCTCACCACCTCCTGGAATGTGGCGATTGCCGGCGGCGGTCTTTTTGGCGGATTGCTGCTGGATCGGGCGGGCGCGATGTCGTTTCCGTGGGCGTTGTTGATCCTGTCGCTGATCGCGCTCGCGACGGTGTGGATCAACCGTCATCACAGCTTCAAACCGGGCCGGCGCCAGCACTGAACCACACCTCCACTGTAGGAGCTGCCGAAGGCTGCGATCTTTTGATCTTGTCTTTTAATCAAGATCAAAAGATCGTCCGAACGCGGCCCGAGCCTTCGGCAGCTCCTACAGTGTTAGATGTAGGGATCGGGCATAACGATAGACCGCATCGATATATGTGGTTATATGAAAAATCGCTATGCTGCGGGCCAGATTTTTCCTGTCGTTTTTCTGGACGTCTTAATGGAATTGGCAAATTTCGGCCTGGTCATCGCCGGGCTGGTGGTGGGTTTTATTGTCGGCATGACCGGTGTCGGCGGCGGTTCGTTGATGACGCCGATCCTGCTGTGGTTCGGCATCAACCCGGCAACAGCGGTGGGCACCGACCTTTTATACGCGGCCATTACCAAATCCAGTGGCGTGCTGGTGCACAAGAAGAACAACAACATCGACTGGGCGATCACCGGCTGGCTGACCCTCGGCAGCGTGCCGGCAGTGGCCATGACTTTGTGGTTTCTCAGCACGCTGCACACCGCGCCCGAAGCGATGAACGCGATCATCAAACAGGCCTTGGGCTTCGTGTTGTTCGCCACGGCGCTGGCGATTCTGTTCAAGAAGCGCCTGCTCGAATTCGCCCACAAACGCGCGGGCGGCAACTACAACCCGAGCGGCGCGCGCCTGAATGTGATGACGGTGATCACCGGGCTGATCCTCGGCACCATGGTCGCCCTGACCTCGATCGGCGCCGGCGCCCTCGGCACGGTCGCACTGTTCATCCTTTATCCGCTGCTGCCGACCCGACGTCTGGTCGGCACCGAAATCGCCCACGCCGTGCCGCTGACTCTGGTTGCGGGTCTGGGCCACGCGAGCATGGGCAACATGGATTGGGGCGTGCTGGGCTTTCTGCTGATGGGTTCGTTGCCGGGCATCTGGCTGGGCAGCCACCTGACCGGGCGTATCTCCGACGAATTACTGCGCCCGTGCCTGGCGACCATGCTGCTGTTGATCGGCTACAAACTGGCTTTCTGATGTAGGAGCTGCCGAAGGCTGCGATCTTTTGATCTCCGTTTTTACGATCAAGATCAAAAGATCGCAGCCTGAGGCAGCTCCTACGCTGCGGTATGAAGGATGTTGAATTTCATGACGGTCACCGGCAAATCCTCGTAGACCAGATCCTCGACCACCTCCCAACCCAACCCCGCATACAGCGATTGCGCGGCGTCGGTGTACAGATACAGCTGCGGCACTCCCAACGTTTTGGCTTCAGCGACGATCCGGTTAACCAGCTGCGAAGCAATTCCGCGTCCGCGTTCTTCGGCTTTCACGTAGACGCCCGCCAGCCACGGCGTCAGTTGCGGGCGGATCTTCATGTCGCTGTCGATCAGCAGCGCGCCGCCGAGCAACCTGCCGTCTTCAATAGCCACCACCACGCTGGGAATTGCACCCTTGCCACAGGCGGCGCGCATCCGCTCGGTGCGGGCCTCAAGGGTATCGCCGTCACGGAATTCGCCCCATTCCTTGAAGTTGAGTTCGGCCAGTTCCTCAATCAAATGCGGGTGATCGCACAGGTAATCGATGTGCATGGGTTGAACTCCATTTCGTGGGCGGAACAGCCAGCCTAATGTGCTCACAAAAGGTAATCAAATCCGCGTCACGATTACGCCGATGCGGTTGCGCAATGTCGTGGCTGACCTAAGCTTCTGACAAGGCGAAACATATTTGCCGGGCACGACCCCGGAACAATCGCCGCGATGCGCAATCATTAGAGCGTGGATATCAAAAGGAGATGCGCATGCTCATCAGGTCACTGACCCTGACACTCTTGCTGGCGATTGCCGGCCCCTTGTTCGCCGCTGACAATGACTCGCCCATAGCCGGGGATGTGGGACGGGCCCGACCGTTGATCGTAATCGCACAAAGCACCGTCGATCCGGTGTGGGTGGGGTTGAAAAAGTCGCTGGAAGATCCTGCCAACAAGAAAGGTGTGACTGATCGCAACATCAAGGTTTACACCATCCTCAACATGGCCGGTCAGCTCGATGGCAAAGACCTCGGTCAGCAGGACACCATGGCTTTGCTACGGTCGCTGAAACTCGGTGCCGGCGCGTACCCGAAAGTGTTCCTGCTGGGCAAGGACGGCGAGGCCAAGCTCTCGGCCTCGGGCGATGAAGCGAAGTCGGTGGACCTGAAGAAGATCTTCGACACGGTTGATGCATTGCCGGCGAGCGAGAAAGAAATCAGCGCACCGACGGTTGCTGAAACCAAGGCCACCGCCGCCGAACCGGCAGCCAAGAAAGGCGAAAAGGGCGCCAAGGCGAGTAAACCGGCGAAACCGAGCAAGCCACCGGAAATGCCGGATGACTGATGGCATGGCCTGAATCAAAAAAATGGGCGACCTCTGCAGGTCGCCCATTTTTATTGCCCGCCCAAAGATCGCAGCCTGCGGCAGCTCCTGCATCGACCGATTGAAAACCCGATCCTGTACCTTCAGGAGCTGCCGAAGGCTGCGATCTTTTGATTTTCAGTCGGTCAAAACGCTGAGGATCGTGTGAGCAATCTTCACCCGCTCCGGAATCGGAAAGTTCTTGTTCGCCAGAATCACCACGCCGACATCCTTCGACGGCACAAACGCCACGTAACTGCCAAAGCCACCCGTAGACCCGGTTTTGTTCAGCAGCACATTATCCGCCTGCGGTTGCGGCGGGGTCAGCCACTGCACCTTGTGCGGCTGCATGGCCATTTCCGTGCTGTTGCCGGCCAGCAAACGATCGAGGCTGATCGGGTAACGGTACATTTCCCAACCCAGACCCTGAGTCATGTCGCCGACGCTGTAGTAACCGGTGTGGGTGTTGGCGATGGCTTTTTGCAGCGGGGCCTCCAGGCTTGCCGGTTTCAGGTTGACCTGCACGTAACGCAGCATGTCGGCGGCGCTGGTTTTCACGCCGTAGGCTTCTGAATCCATCGCGCCCGGGGTGACGCGCACCGGTTGGTCGTCCTTGTCGTAGCCCTGCGCGTACAGGCTCATTTGCGCTTTCGGCACTTGCAGGTAGGTGTGTTGCAGGCCAAGTTTCGGCAGCAGGGTTTCGCTCATCGCCTGATCATAGGGCTGGCCAAGGGTCTTGGCGGCGAGATAACCGAACAGGCCCAGGCTCGGGTTGGAGTACAGGCGCTGGCTACCGGCCGGGAAGCTCGGTTTCCACTGTTGGTAGTAGCCGAGCATCTTGTCCGCCGAATCCCACGGGTCAGGGAATTGCAGCGGCAGGCCGCCGGCGCTGTAGGTGCCCAATTGCAGCACGCTGATGTTGTCGAAAGCGCTGCCCTTGAGTTCCGGCCAGAGCTGGCTGGCCTTGGTCGACAGGTCCAGTTTGCCGGTCGCCTGCGCATAGCCGGCCAAGGTCGCGGCGAAGGTTTTGCTCACCGAGCCGATCTCGAACAGGGTGTTTTCGCTGACTTTCTGCCCGGTATCCTTGGCGGCGACGCCGTAATTAAAGTAATGCGGTTGGCCGTTGATGGTGATAGCCACGGCCAGGCCCGGAACCTGCTGTTGCTGCATCACCGGGGTGACGGTTTTATTCACCAGGGCTTGCAGTTGTTCGTCGCTCGGCGTGGCAGCCATGCACGCGTTAGCAGCGAAAATTACGCCGAATGCGCTGCAGGAAATGACTTTTCTCGGGTTGATGAAGGACATGAGTGAACCACTCTCCATGAGTGTTGAGGGTGATATCCCGCTACACTGCGGGCAATTGAAACGTTGCTCGACTGATCAGCGCCGACAATTTAGGCAGTCTGGCACTCGTCGACAAACGATGATATTTCGCATGAGCCATTAGAAAAATTTGGGACCTGGCATGATTCGACCTCAACTGCCGCTCAATGCGCTGCGCGCATTCGAAGCCTCGGCGCGGCATCTGAGCTTTACCCGCGCCGCTGTGGAATTGTGCGTGACCCAGGCGGCGGTGAGCCATCAGGTCAAAAGCCTTGAGGCGCAGCTCAACGTCACCCTGTTCAAACGCCTGCCTCGTGGGCTGATGCTGACTAGTGAAGGGGAGACCCTGTTGCCGGTTTTGACCACCTCATTCGATCATATCGCGCAGATGCTTGAGCGGCTGGCCGGCGGTCAGTATCGGGACATGTTGACCGTGGGTGCCGTCGGAACCTTTGCGGTCGGTTGGCTGCTGCCACGGCTGGCAGACTTCCAGGCGAAACATCCGCTCATAGATTTGCGCCTGTCGACTAATAACAACCGGGTCGACGTCGCGGCTGAGGGGCTGGATTACGCGATTCGATTCGGCGCCGGAGCGTGGCATGGCATCGAGGCCACTCGCCTGCTCGATGCGCCACTGTCGGTGCTGTGCGTGCCGGAAATCGCCCGGCAACTGCACACTCCGGGCGATCTGCTGCAACAGCGCTTGCTGCGTTCCTATCGCACCGATGAATGGCCGGAATGGTTTCATGCCGCAGGCCTGGCGACCCACGCGGCCCCGCCGCAGAGCATTGTCTTCGATTCGTCGCTGGCGATGATGGAAGCCGCGCTGCAGGGCAGCGGAGTCGCATTGGCACCACCGCTGATGTTCGCCCGGCAACTGGCAGCGGACGTGATTCGCCAGCCGTTTGCGATTGAAATCACCACCGGCAGTTATTGGCTGACGCGCCTGCAGTCGCGCCCGGAGACGGCGGCAATGCTCGCCTTCAAAAACTGGCTGCTACAAATCTCTGCCTGACACAAATCCTTTGTAGGAGCTGCCGCAGGCTGCGATCTTTTGACTTTGATTTTTGAAGATCAAGATCAAAAGATCGCAGCCTGCGGCAGCTCCTACAGGTTGGAATTGCGGCTGATGGCCGTTGGTCTGCTCGATAGCACGGCCTGCGCAGGCACGCTTCCAAGCTGTATGGCCCGGGTTTTCCGGACCTCCTTGGTGAGGTGTGTCATGGCTAATGATTTGCTGTTTCAGGGTGGTGTGCTGCCGACCGATCCAACCCGTCCGTTGCCCGGCACGGATGAGCCGACACTGACCGATCACGATGCGCCGCCGGGCATGAGCCCGGGACGTGATCCGTTGAGTGATGCCGATCGGCCGGAAGACTGGAAGGACCCGGCGGCGGACGATGATGTGCCGCCGGCGGATGAGCCGACGCCGTTGTCGGATGATCGCAGATAGTGAAAAAAACCGGCCTTGGTGCCGGTTTTTTTGTGGGTGGTCAGTTGCAGTGTGTGTTGTTCATGTGGGCCTCATCGCGGGCAAGCCCGCTCCCACAGTGGTCAGTGGTGTCATGCCGCATGTCCTGTGGGAGCTGGCTTGCCAGCGATGGCGGCCACAATGTCGCTGAAAATCAGAGATCAGACTTCAAGGGTACGAACCACCACCCGCCGCTCCAGATTCAACGCCAGCACACTGATCAACACCACCGCCGCGCCAATCAGAACCATCAGCGACGGCTGCTCGCCGAGGCCCACTGAAGCAATCCCCATCGCCGTCGGCGGTATCAAATAAAGCGTCATCGTCGCCCGGCTCAAGTCCACATGCCTGAGCACAAAGCCCCAGGCCAGATAAGCCAGCGCGCTGGGAAACACCCCTAACGCCAGCACCGCGCACTGCACGCGCAACGGCGCCTTCAGCACTGCATCGCTCAGCCCCG
The DNA here is from genome assembly GCF_053456425.1 of Pseudomonas sp. LF020. NCBI lineage: Bacteria > Pseudomonadati > Pseudomonadota > Gammaproteobacteria > Pseudomonadales > Pseudomonadaceae > Pseudomonas > Pseudomonas sp. LF020. Next base: position 139,685 of record NZ_JBRFIX010000005.1, on the reverse strand, counting down.
GCAGATAAATCAGCAACAGCAGCGTCCCCGACCACACCGCATAACAGGCCAGACTGAAGCCGTCATAACGCCGGGCGTGGTGTTTTTGCAGGGCGAAGTAAATGCTCCATGACAGCGCTGCCAGCAGGATCAGCAAGCCATGCGCGTCGATCTGCCCCAGGCCCCGATCGGCGCTGACCACGATCACCACGCCGACCAGTCCCAGCAATACGCAACCCCAACGCCAGACACTGACCTGATCCTTGAACACGTAGCGCGCCAGCAGCGTACTGAACAGCGGGCTCGACTGCGCCAGTACGCTGGAGGCGCCGGCACTGACGCTTTGCTGGCCGATGTTCAGCGCCACGTGATGCAGGCTGACGGCAAAAAATCCCAGGGCGAACAACAGCGGTACGTCGCGCCGTTGCGGCAGGCGAATGCCCTTGAACGCCGCGATCACGGCCATGAACAACGACGCCAGGAGAAACCGCAGCAACGCCAGATGCCCGGGGTCGTAGGCTTGCAGGCCAATGTGAATGCCGGTGGGTGAATAGGCCCAGCAGCTGACCACGAAGGCCATGCTCAGAATGATTTTCAAGGGAGAGGGGGGCGGCATGATTGGCTCATTGCGAGGGTTGATGCGCCGAGTATCTGGGCGGCGAACAAGTCTCCACAACTGACTTATACTGCGTTGAATGTTCATTTTGAGTGATGAGTATGGAACTGGCGCAGATCCGCATGTTCAAGACCGTGGCCGACGAGGGCAGCATTGCCCGCGCCGCTGAAAAGCTGTTTTGTGTGCCGTCGAACATCACCGCACGGATCAAGGCGCTGGAAGCGGAGCTCGGTGTGGCGCTGTTTCTGCGCGAGGGGCGCGGGCTGCGGATCAGCCCGGCGGGGCAGACGTTTCTGGCGTATGCCGAGCGGATTCTGGCGCTGACCGCCGAAGCCAAGCGCGCGGTGGATCCCGCCGCCGAACCCTCCGGGCCGCTGCGTATCGGCGCGATCGAATCCTCGGCCACCGGGCGTTTGCCGCGTCTTTTGGCGAGGTTTCACAAGCGCTTTCCGCGAGTGGCACTGGAGCTGACGACCGGCACCTGGAGCCAGTTGCTCGACGATACTGTCAACCATCGCCTGGACGGCGCCATCGTCGCAGTGGACGTCGAGCGCTCGCAGCTCAAACGCACACCGATGTACCGCGAAGAACTGCTGCTGATTGCCTCGACGTCATTCGGGCCGGTGCGCGACATCCACGATCTGCAGGACAAAACCGTGTTCATGTGGCCGCAAGGCTGCCCGTATCGGGCGGCGCTGGAGCATTGGTTGTTGCGTCAGGGCCAGGCGCTGCCGATTGTCAGCCTGGCGAGTTACGGGGCGATTGTCGGTTGCGTAAGTGCCGGCGCCGGGGTCGCGCTGGTGCCCAAAGGCGTGTTCGAGCAATACGCCAAAGGCGCTGGCTGCGTGGGCTATGAGTTTCCTGAGCTGACGGCGATCGACAACCTGTTTTACTGGCACGAAAACGCCGGGGTACACCCGGCGCGTGAGGCGTTCGTGGCGATGTTGCGCGAGGAATTCCTCTGACTCCATCCGCATTCCCAGTGTAGGAGCTGCCGAAGGCTGCGATCTTTTGATCTGGCTTTTCAATAACAAGATCAAAAGATCGCAGCCTGCGGCAGCTCCTACATGGGAGGGGGTCAAGGAGTCAGGTCGCGCATCAGCAGGCCAAAGCGCAAATCCACCGCATCCGGAATCGGCAGGTACACCTTGTGCCCGTCGCCGGGCGCGACTTCGATGGCTTCACCCTTGGCACTCTGCAACTGGTGCAGATCGAAATGGAAGTTGCCCTTGGGCGTCATCAATTCCAGATGATCGCCCAAGGCAAAACGGTTCTTCACCTTGACTTCGGCCAACCGGTCGCGGCGCTCGCCGGTCAGTTCGCCAACGAACTGCTGACGCTCGGACACCGAGCTGCCGTTCTGATAATTCTGGTATTCGTCATGCACATGGCGGCGCAGGAAACCTTCGGTGTAGCCGCGCTGGGCGAGTGATTCGAGATCGGTCATCAGGCTGCGGTCGAACTCGCGTCCGGCCATCGCGTCGTCGATGGCCCGGCGATAAACCTGGGTGGTGCGCGCGCAATAGAAGTGCGATTTGGTCCGGCCCTCGATCTTCAGCGAATGCACGCCCATGCGCGTCAGGCGTTCGACGTGTTGCACGGCGCGCAGATCCTTGGCGTTCATGATGTAGGTGCCGTGCTCGTCTTCAAAAGCGGGCATCAACTCATCAGGGCGATTGGCTTCCTGCAGCAGAAACACCTGATCGGTCGGCGCGCCGATGCCCAGGGTCGGCTCCGGCTGGAAGGTCTGCACGATCTCGCCGAGCTGGTTTTCCGTAGCCTGCTGCGCCGAATACTTCCAGCGGCAAGCGTTGGTGCAGGTGCCCTGATTGGCGTCGCGCTTGTTCATGTAGCCCGACAGCAGGCAGCGCCCGGAGTAAGCCATGCACAGCGCACCGTGGACGAACACCTCCAGCTCCATGCCCGGTACCTGTTCACGGATTTCGCCGATTTCTTCCAGCGACAGCTCCCGCGAAAGGATGATCCGGCTCAGCCCCTGTTGCTGCCAGAACTCGACGCTCGCCCAGTTCACCGTGTTGGCCTGCACCGAAAGGTGGATCGGCATCTGCGGAAAATGCCGGCGCACCAGCATGATCAGGCCCGGGTCGGACATGATCAGCGCGTCCGGCGCCATCTCGATCACTGGCGCCAGATCCTTGAGGAAGGTCTTCAGTTTGGCGTTGTGCGGGGCGATGTTGACCACCACGTAAAAGCGCTTGCCCTGAGCCTGCGCTTCGCGAATGCCGAGGGCGAGGTTGGCGTGGTCGAATTCGTTGTTGCGCACCCGCAGGCTGTAGCGCGGCTGGCCGGCGTAGACCGCATCGGCACCGTAGGCGAAGGCGTAGCGCATGTTCTTCAGGGTGCCGGCGGGGGCGAGCAATTCCGGGGCGGCGAGGGGCAGGTCAGGGATCATGGCGAGCATCGATGGCAAAAGCGCGGCAGGGTAGTGCAGCGGCAAGTGCGGTTTATTGATCTGGATCTACGTTTGAGTTTGCGAAGTTTATCTGTGCAGAAAGGGCACAGATCATGTGCCGGTTCCACTGTGTTCGGTTTGACGATGGCTGCCTAACATTCGCTTATCAAATCAACCGAAGGAGGACTTTCCCATGCAGAACTTTACGCGCCGCTTTCTCACCGCTTGTGCATTTTCCGGTGTACTGGCCAGCACCGGGGCCATCGCCGACAGCCACCCGACCATTCGGGCGATGTCAGGCGCTACGCCGGTCGATCACCTGCCAGCCGGCAAATCGGCCCTGATCGTGATCGACTTTCAGAATGAATACTTCAGCGGCGGGATGCCGATCCCGGACGGTGCCGCTGCGCTGGCGAAAACCCGTGAGCTGATCACGTTCGCCGACAGCCACAAAATCCCGGTGTACCACGTGCAGCACATTGCACCGGCCGGTTCTGCGGTGTTTGCCATTGATGGCGAGACGGTGAAGTTTCACAAGGACATGCAGCCGCGCCCACAAGACGTTGTCCTGCAAAAAAACACCGTCAGCGTGTTCGCCAGCACCGACCTTGACCAGCAACTGAAAAAGGCCGGCATCCAGACCCTGATCATATCCGGCCTGATGACCCACGCCTGCGTGGCGGGTGCCGCACGGGACGCCGCGCCTTTGGGCTATAACGTGATTGTCGCGTCCGATGCCTCGGCGACCCGCGCCATCACTCGGGCCAACGGCGTGTCCATCGACAAGGATTCGCTGCACAAGGCCGCGCTGGCGGAAGTCGAAGACACCTTCGGCGACGTGTTGGGCACTGCGCAGATCGTCAAACTGCCGGTGCGCTGATTAGCCGGGCTGCATCGTCCAGGCAATCTATGCTCCATGAACAAAGATGGCACTCGCGCGCGCCCCGGCTGACTAAGGTTCGGGGCGTGCGAGACGCCTGACTGACATGGATCGGACATGAACGAAAAAACCCTGCAATTCAAATCCCTCACCGTGCTGTTGTTGCTGGTGACGGTCGCCTTCATCTGGATTCTGCTGCCGTTCTACGGCGCGGTGTTCTGGGCGGTGATTCTCGGCATTCTGTTTGCGCCGATGCAGCGCAAGTTACAGATCAAATTCGGCTGGCAGCGCAACCTGACAGCGCTTTGCACGTTGGGCATCTGCCTGGTCATCGCGATTCTGCCGGTGATCATCCTCAGCGTGCTGTTGGTCCAGGAAGGCGCGACGCTGTACAACAACATCGAAAGCGGCCAACTCGACATCGGTGCCTATCTGGCGCAGTTCAAACACAGTCTGCCCCCGTACTTTCAACATCTGCTCGATCGCTTTGGCATGGGTGAACTCAACGGCCTGCGCGAGAAAATCGTCAAGGCGTCGATGCAGGGCAGCCAGGTGCTGGCCAGCCAGGCGTTCAGTTTCGGCCAGGGTACGTTCGAGTTCGTGGTCAGCTTCGGCATCATGCTGTACCTGCTGTTTTTCTTCCTGCGCGATGGCGCTGAACTGGTGCGCAAGATTCGCACCGCAGTACCGCTGGAAGAGAATCACAAACGCCGTTTGCAGTTGAAATTCAATCGGGTGGTCCGCGCGACGGTCAAGGGCAACCTGGTGGTGGCGGTCACTCAAGGGGCACTGGGCGGGGTGATTTTCTGGTTTCTCGACATTCCCAGCGCGTTGCTCTGGGCGGTGCTGATGGGCTTTCTGTCACTGTTGCCGGCGGTGGGCGCGGGGATCGTCTGGGCACCGGTGGCGGTGTACTTCCTGCTCAGCGGGATGATCTGGCAGGGCGTGGTGCTGGGGCTGTTCGGGGTGTTTGTGATCGGCTTGGTGGACAACGTGCTGCGCCCGATCCTGGTCGGCAAGGACACGCGCATGCCGGATTACATGATCCTGATCTCGACCCTCGGCGGCCTCGCAGTGTTCGGCCTCAACGGTTTCGTGATCGGGCCGCTGATCGCGGCGCTGTTCATGTCGAGCTGGGCGCTGTTCATCGAGACCAAACCGAAGGTCCAGTTGCCTTAAGCGTGGAATGGCGTGCTGACGATTTTCTGCGACAGGGCCTGCGCTGCGGGCAGTGAAGTGAGCGGGCCGCTGATCGGCTCGCCATCGCGCACCAGATACCAGCAGGCGAGCAATCCCGACGCTCGGAGCGATGCGGGAACGGCGCTGCCGACCACCGACATGATTTGAACCTGAGCCATGACAAGTACCTCCATCAATCTGTGGAGCTACCTTAGGGATTCGCTGCGCTCAGGGACAATCAACGCTTTCGATAGTGGTCATTGATCACAGTGAGGACTGTGTCAGTCGACAACCTGGTCGAGCATGTGCACCACTTCACGCTCATTGAGCAGGCCCTTGTGCACGAGATTCTCCGCCAGCAGCGAAAGAAACTTGGCGCAGCGGTGGCCTTCCAGGTGTTTCAGTTCAGTCAGCGCGCTGTACACCTTGCTTGAAGTGCACAGGCCGACGATGCGGTGCGGATTCTGTGTAGGCATGGGTCGTCCTTGTTTTTATCAACCTGTTGTTTACGGACGGATTCAGATTGCGGTTCCGTCATGACAAATGGATGACCGTTTTGTGTTTTGCCCCCGACGGTCAAGTCCATCATGCCGACTTTAGCTGCCGGGACTGTCCTCACAGCGACCTTGGCGAGATTTTTTCAGACTTTGCCCGACCGACGGTCATAAAAAAGCCCCGCTATAAAGCGGGGCTTGTTGGTTGCGATTACCAGCGCGGACCACCGTAGTAGCCGTGTGGCCGGCCATAGTAGCCGCGTGGTGGGCCGTAGTAGACCGGGCCAGGCACGTAGACAGGTTGTTGCACGTAGACCGGGGCCGGCTGGTAGTAGACCGGTGGCGGCGGTTGTTGCACATAAACCGGTGCCGGTTGAGCGTAAACAGGCTGTTGCACGTAGACCGGCCGGTCCTGATTGATCAATGCCGAGCCGATGATGGCCGAGCCGACGATCGCACCAAACACTGCCGGACCCTGCCAGCCACCGCCGTGGGCTTCTGCCTGACCTGTGATAGCGAATGCACCAATCAACAAGGCCACGATGGGGAGTTTACGAATCATGATAATTCCTCGGTTCTTCGACCCGGCGTCCGGGCCTGCACCAGGCCCAAAGTTGTCGCGGGGATACTTCTATGACAGCGAAATTCTGAAAATCAGCACAGCCGCTGGGTAAATTTTGTGTAAGGTCTGTACCGGCTTCTTTACCGGTCGGTCAAAGGGGGTCGCGGCCCGTTGCAGACAGGCGCTTATGATCGTCCAGAACCCGATGGAATGGCTAACTCCGTCCATCCGAAAGTCCGTTTTGAAGGAGAAGTTTCATGCAGATGAATCCCAACAAAGACACCCAACTGTGCATGTCCCTGTCCGGGCGCCCGGGGAATTTCGGTCTGCGCTTTCATAACCATTTGTACGAGCAGTTGGGCCTGAACTTCTATTACAAGGCGTTCAGCAGCCAGGATCTGCCGGGAGCCGTCGGCGGAATTCGTGCGCTGGGGATTCGTGGTTGTGGCGTGTCGATGCCGTTCAAGGAAGCGTGCATCGCGCTGGTCGATGAGCTGGATGCGTCGGCAGCCGCGATCCAGTCGATCAACACCATCGTCAACACCAACGGCCATCTCAAGGCCTACAACACCGATTACATCGCCATCGCGCAATTGCTGGAAACCCACGCGGTGCCAAAGGATACGACGTTCGCCCTGCGCGGCAGCGGCGGCATGGCCAAAGCGGTGGCCAGTGCCTTGCGCGATGGTGGCTACAAGAACGGCTTGATCGTTGCGCGTAACGAGCGCGCCGGGCGCGCATTGGCCGATTCGCTGGGCTATCGCTGGCAGGCGGAGCTCGGCGAAGAGCGACCGCAGATGCTGATCAATGTCACCCCGGTGGGCATGGACGGCGGGCCGGAAGCCGGGCAACTGGCGTTCGAACCAGAAGTGATCAAGGCCGCCGACACCGTGTTCGATGTGGTGGCGATCCCGTCGGAAACGCCGCTGATCGTGCGCGGGCGAGCCGAAGGTAAAAAGGTCATCACCGGGCTGGAGGTGATTGCGATCCAGGCGCTGGAGCAATTTGTGCTGTACACCGGAGTGCGGCCAAATGAAGAGCAGTTTGCGGCAGCGGTGAATTTCGCCCGCAGTTGATGTTCAGGACTGTATGTGTTGAATGAGTTGGCCCTATCGCTGGCAAGCCAGCTCCCACAGATATCAGGTTGCAACACAACCAGGTGAGCAACCCCAGATCCTGTGGGAGCTGGCTTGCCAGCGATGAATTCAACTCGGTTTATCGGCTTACCTATACTGCAGCCCCAGCAAGCCCAGACTTGCCCCTCACAAAAAACCTGATCGAGGCTCCCCATGCATCCGCCCATCCTCAACCTGCACCAGGTCGAACTCGAACCCCTGCCCGAAGCCCTTGCCCCGGAAGGCGAAGCCGCCGGTCGCTACCAGCAGCGCCTGGCGCGCATCGGCCAGCAGCTTGGCGCGCAGAAGCTGGGTTACCGCTTGTACGCGTTGCCACCCGGCATGCGTGGCAGCCCGTTTCACAGCCATCGGGTCAATGAAGAGATGTTCTATGTCGTAGCCGGCGAGGGCGAAGTACGGTTGGGCGCAGAGCGCTTTGCGATCCGCGCGGGTGATGTGATTGCCTGCCCGCCGGGTGGCCCGGAAATGGCGCACCAGATCATCAACACCAGCGATGCCGAGTTGCGTTATCTGGCGGTCAGCACCCAGCAGCAACCGGATATCTGCGAATACCCGGACTCCAACAAATACGCGGTGATGGACAACTTCAAGGTCGATGCCCAAGGCAATGCGTCAGGCTTTGTTGCCGTGGCGCGGCAGGCGGATGGGGTGGATTACTGGGATGGTGAATAACCCGTAGATCTCATGTAGGAGTGAGCCTGCTCGCGATGGCGGTCTGTCAGGCACTGAAATTCTGAATGAACCGGCGCAATCGCGAGCAGGCTCACTCCTACAAGGTATTGTGGTGATTATTCGAGGCGCGCCAGACGCTCTTCCAGTGCGGCAATCCGTGCTTCCAGTTCTTCGATGCGTTCAACTGACACACCGCTGGTCGCGCGCTCTCCAGGATTCTGCCGCGCCGCCAGGATCGCCTCGATATCTGCCGGATCGCTCAGTGCATGGGTGTAGCGGTCTTCACGCTGACCGGCCTGACGGGGAATCAAAACCGCCAGCCCACGCGCGATCAAGCGCTCGAGCTGATGCACCACCTGCTCGGCATCTTCGAAATCATGCATGCGGCCACTGCGGGTCAGCAGCTCATTCACCGTTTGTGGGCCACGCAGGAACATCAAACCGGTGAGAATGACCTGGGCCGGCACCAGCTCCAGCGCCTTGTCGAGCTTGTGCTCCCAGCGATCAGCGCGACTGCCCATGACCAGTTTCGCGTAACCGTGGCTTTCCAGCGCTCGCAAGCTTTGGCCAACCTGACCTTGAGTCAGGTTCATCACCGGTTCGCGGCTGGTTTTCTGATTGCAGGCCAGCACCAGCGCATTAAGGGTCAGCGGATAGGTTTCCGGGCTGGTGGCCTGTTTTTCGATCAACGCACCCAGAATGCGGATTTCCGTGGCGTTGAGCCGTGGTTCGTCGGTGGTGGTTGCTAGTTCGGTGGTCATCGCGCGTTCCCTCAGCAGTCGAAGGCGCCTAGCCTAATCCTTGGCTAACAAAAGGCAAGCCGTGTGGTCATCAAGCATGGCTATAATCGCCTCCACGTTCCACCCAGCCACTACACGAGACTGCCATGACCATTTCCCTGTACGCCGCATCCGTCCCGGTTTTTCAACAAATGCTCAACGCCCTGAGCGATGTCCTGAAAAAGGCTGAAGCCCACGCCACCGAAAAAAACATCGACCCGAACGCCTTCCTGCAAGCGCGCCTGTACCCGGACATGTTCCCGCTGGTGCGTCAGGTGCAGATCGCGGTCGACTTCGCCAAAGGCGTGTCCTCGCGTCTGGCCGAAGTCGAAATCCCGAAATATGACGACACCGAAACTACCTTCACCGAGCTGCAGGCGCTGATCGCCAAGGTCCTGGCCTACATCGGCGAGATCAAGCCGGAGCAGATCAACGGCAAGGAAGGCATCGAGATCGTGACCCGTCCGGGCACGCCGAAAGAGAAGCGCTTCAGCGGCCAGGCCTACCTGCTGAGCTACGGTCTGCCGCAGTTCTTCTTCCACGTGACCACTGCCTATGACCTGCTGCGTCATAACGGTGTTGAAGTGGGCAAACGCGATTACATGGGCGCGTACTAAATCGTTAGAAGCCCTCACCCTAGCCCTCTCCCAAGGGGAGAGGGGACTGATCGCGTTGTTTGTTCGAGATACGCCGACCTGATCTATCGAGTCGAACTCAAGACTTGAATGCGACAAAGATCGGCTCCCTTTCCCCCTCGCCCCCTTGGGGGAGAGGGTTGGGGTGAGGAGGGAAAGATCTCAGCCACAAAAAAGCCCGCCAAGGTTCACTCCTTGGCGGGCTTTTCATTGCAGCAATTGTTACGCAGTGCGCTGGGCTTTCGCTTCTTCACCCAGGCAAGCCGCTGCGGTGAACAGCACGTCAGTGGACGAATTCAGCGCAGTCTCCGCCGAATCCTGCAGCACACCAATGATGAAACCAACCGCCACCACCTGCATGGCAATCTCGCTCGGGATGCCGAACAGGCTGCACGCCAGCGGAATCAGCAGCAGCGAACCGCCGGCCACGCCCGACGCGCCACAGGCGCAGATCGCCGCGACGACGCTGAGCAGGATCGCGGTCGGGATGTCCACGGCAATCCCCAGCGTGTGTACCGCTGCCAGGGTCAGTACGGTGATGGTGATCGCTGCGCCGGCCATGTTGATGGTTGCGCCCAATGGGATCGATACCGAGTAGGTGTCTTCGTGCAGGCCCAGACGTTTACTCAGTTCCAGGTTGACCGGAATGTTCGCCGCCGAGCTGCGGGTGAAGAACGCGGTGATGCCGCTTTCGCGCAGGCACTTGAGGGTCAGCGGGTACGGGTTGCGACGCAGTTTCCAGAACACGATCAGCGGGTTCATCACCAGCGCGACGAACAGCATGCAGCCCAGCAGTACGCCGAGCAGGTGCGCGTAACCGATCAGTGCGCCGAAGCCCGAGGTCGCGAGCGTCGAGGCCACCAGACCGAAAATGCCCAGAGGTGCGAAGCGAATCACCACGCGCACGATCAGCGTCACGCCGTTGGACAGATCGCCAACCACTTCGCGGGTGGTGTCACCGGCGTGGCGAATCGCGACGCCCATGCCGATCGCCCAGGCCAGAATGCCGATGAAGTTGGCGTTCATCAGGGCGCTGACCGGATTATCGACCACGCTCAACAGCAGGCTCTGCAAGACTTCAGTGATCCCGCCCGGCGCGGTCACCGCGACGTTGTCGGTGGACAGCACCAGATGCGAGGGAAACGCCATGCTGGCGACAACCGCGACCACCGCCGCAGCAAAGGTACCGAGCAGGTACAGAAACAGAATCGGCCGGATGTGGGTTTCCTGACCGTGCTTGTGGTTGGCAATCGACGCCATCACCAGCACGAACACCAGAATCGGCGCCACGGCTTTCAGCGCCGAGACAAACACCTTGCCGATGAATGCGGAGCCTTTCGCCGCTTCCGGAGCGAACAGCGCCAAGGCGATACCGGCAATCAGGCCGATCAGGATCTGCGTGACCAGGCTGAGGTTTTTCAGGCGTTGCAATAGAGAAGGGGATGAAGCGGTCATAACGGCATCTCTGATTTTTTATAGGGTGCAAGGTTGCGTGAAACCGGTGATACATCGGGGGCAGATCACCGGCACGAACCGAAAAGGCTGACGCGCCATCAACGCTGTTAAACAGGCCGCTGAATAGGGTGTACGTTTTTCAGGGCGCGGACTTTATCACAGCGTAGGCGTTATCCTTCAGGCCTGTGACGATCTGCCACCGGATAGATCGGCAAGTCGGCAGGTTTGTGCAAGTCAGTCCGGAAACACTCTGTTAAGATTCACCATCCTCATCTTCATAGTCTGCCAGCGGGCCTTTCGGTCATCGCTGGTGTCGTCGTTTTGCTGGAGTTGCTCATGCTGTTGCCCATTCTTCTGTTGTCCGCCGCCGGATTCACGGTGCTGACCACAGAATTCGTCATCGTCGGCCTGTTGCCGGCCATTGCCCGTGACCTGGCGGTAACCATTCCGCAGGCGGGTTTGCTGGTGACTCTATTCGCTTTCACGGTGGCGATGTTCGGTCCATTTTTGACCGCGTATTTCGCCCGGTTCGAGCGGCGCAAGCTGTTCATCACCATTCTGATCATGTTCGGCCTGGCCAACACCGTTGCGGCGCTGGCGCCGAACATCTGGGTCATGGCCATTGCCCGTCTGATTCCGGCGCTCGGCCTGCCGGTGTTCTGGGCCTTGGCCAGTGAGACCGCAGTCGACATCGTCGGCCCGGATCACGCTGGCCGCGCGATTGCCAAGATCGGCTTCGGCATTGTTTGCGCGACGGTGTTCGGCATTCCGGTGGGCACGTTGATTTCCGATGCGTTCGGCTGGCGCAGTGCGTTCGCGATTCTGGCGGTGATCGCTTTCGCCAAGGCCTTGCTGCTGTTTGTTTACCTGCCGAAAACCAGCCTGCACCAGCATCAGGTCAGTTTCGCTTCGCAGTTCAAGATCCTGCGCAACCCGCTGATGATCGGTCATGTCGTATTGTCGATCCTGGTGTTCAGCGGCATGTTCACCGCTTACACCTATCTGGCCGACATCCTTGAGCGTCTGGCCGGGTTCAATGGCACGGTGGTTGGCTGGTGCCTGATGGGCTTCGGTGCGGTCGGGCTGATCGGCAACTCGCTGGGCGGCCGTGCGGTGGATCGTCATCCGTTGGGCGCCTCGGTGCTGTTCTGCGCGTTCATGATTGCCGGCATGGTCTCGCTGGTGCCGAACATTCACTCGACGGTGGGGCTGGCGGTGGCCATGGGCATCTGGGGTATCACCCAGGCTGCACTGTTTCTGGTCAGCCATGTACGGCTGATGAAAGCCGCACCAGAAGCGCCAGCCTTTGCCGCCTCGCTGAATATCGCCGGGGCCAACCTCGGGATCGGCCTCGGTGCGATGATCGGCGGACGGGTGATCGACAGTGCCGGCCTCGGCTTTCTGGGGTTCGCCGCTGCCGGTTTCATTTTGTTGTCGGTGTTCCTTGCCATGGTGTTGATGACGCTCAAGCCGCGCGAAGCGTGCGTCCAGGCGTCATAACGCGGTAAACAGCTCGCGTCGGGCACCTTCGGTAATCGCAACGATGCCGGGGTGCTTGACCTTGCGCTCCACCGAAATGGCATAGAACGACTCGGTCACCGCGTCGGTCTGGCCAATCACTTCGACGCCGTACTGGCGTTTGACTTCATCGGCAATCACGCTCGGGCCGATGAAAATCCCGCTGCCCGATTGGCCGAAGGCCTGCATCAGGGCGCTGTCATCGAACTCCCCGACGATCCGCGGCTGGATCTGCTGCTCGGCGAACCAGCGTTGCAAACGGCTGCGCACCACGGTTTCGGCCCCGGGAATCAACAGCGGTGCACCGTTGAGGCTGCGCGGAAAATCCTGCCCGTATTGCGCCGCCAACTGCGCGGTGGCGAAGAAACTGATCCCGCATTCGCCGAGCTTCTGGCTGTAGCCCTTGATGTCGAGGTGCGACGGCATGGGGCTGTCGGATATCACCAGGTCCAGACGCTGGATCGCCAGATCCGCCAGCAGGCGTTCGAGTTTGTCTTCGCGGCAGGTGATGCGCAGTGGCTCGTGCAGCTCCATGGTCGGCGCGATCAGGCGGTAGACGATGGATTTGGGCACCACATCCGCCACGCCGACGCGGAACAGGATCTGCTGCTCGTTGGGCTGGGCACGCAGCATCAGCTCCAGTTCACCGCCCAACTGAAACATCTGTTCGGCGAAGGGCAGGGCCTGGCGCCCGGCTTCGGTCAGTTCCAGCTGACGGCCGACCCGTTGAAACAGTTCGATACCGTACGTTTGTTCAAGCAGCGATATCTGCCCGCTGATGGTCTGCGGCGTGAGGTTAAGTTGCTCGCAGGCACGCACGATGCTGCCGGTCTTCGCCACCACCCAGAAATAATGCAGCTGTCGGTAATTCAGCACTCTACGCCTCCCCCCTGTAGGAGCTGCCGCAGGCTGCGATCTTTTGATTTTTTAGAGCAAGATCAAAAGATCGCAGCGTTCGGCAGCTCCTACATTGATTGTCATAGTTCGTTTGAACCGAAGTATAGCCGCTAAAAATACGAATTTTCCTGAAGTGTTTGTCTCCCTAGAATGCCCAGCCATCGACGGGTGGTCTGTGACCCTGTCTGTTCATTCGAAGGAAAGCCTCATGAAATACACAATCCCTGCACTGATGTTTACGTCTTTACTGCTTATGGCCGGTTGCGATCAGGCCGAGAAAAGCGCCCAGCAGTTGATGGGCAAGGCGGCCGAGAGCGCCAAACAGGCAATCGACGATACGCATAAAGCGGCAGAGCAGGCGCTCAGCGACGCCACTGGCGGCCTGATCGAGAAAAAAGAAACACCGGAGAAAGATGCGGAAAAATCCGAATCTTCCTCCAAGACCATCTAAACCGTCTTACAAAGAGTCAGGACTGACCCATGGAATATCTGTTAGAACTCGCCGCCAGCCCCGCCGCCTGGGTTGCCTTGGCCACACTGGTGGTGATGGAGATCGTGCTCGGCATTGATAACCTGATCTTTATTTCGATCCTGACCAACAAGCTGCCCGTGCAGCATCGGCAGAAGGCGCGGCGCATCGGTATCGGCATGGCGCTGATTCTGCGTCTGGCCCTGTTGAGCACCATTGCCTTCATCGTGCAGTTGACTGCCCCGGTGTTCGAAATCATGGGCCAGGCGTTCTCCTGGAAGGACATGATCCTGATTGCCGGTGGTCTGTTCCTGGTGTGGAAAGCCACGACCGAGATCCATCACAGCATGGACCCGGCGCCGGAAGACCCGAAAAGCGCGACATCGACCGTGACCCTGGGCTTTGCTGCCGCGATCGGTCAGATCCTGATGCTGGACATGGTGTTTTCCATCGACAGCATCATTACCGCGGTGGGCATGACTGAGCACTTGCCGATCATGGTGATCGCGGTGGTGGTCTCGGTGATGGTGATGCTGTTTGCGGCTGAGCCTTTGGCCAAGTTCATCAACGACAACCCGACGGTGGTGATGCTGGCCCTGGGCTTCCTGATCATGATCGGCATGACGCTGATCGCCGAAGGCTTCGGCGCCCATGTACCGAAAGGGTATGTGTATGCGGCCATGGCATTCTCGGCAGCGATTGAAGTGCTGAACATGCTGTCGCGCCGGGCGAAGCAGAAGAAGCTGGCGCAGCAGGCTTAATCTGCAGCAAATCAAAAGGCCGGCTGGACGTCAGTAGTCCAGCCGGCCTTTTTGCTTTATGTCTCATGCCTCATGGCTTATGCCGTATGGCTGGTGACTTATGTAGGAGCTGCCGAAGGCTGCGATCTTTTGACTTTGAAGATCAAATGATCGCAGCCTTCGGCAGCTCCTACAGGGGTTTTATATCAACTGACCTATCAATGCGCAGTCGCGTGGCTGGCGCTTTGTCTTTCAGGTTTTTGTGCCGCTGCCGAATCGACCGGGTGATGGTGGCGCCGCGCAATACGCAGCACGCCCCACAGCATGGCGCTGGCCACTGCCAGCCAGCCGGCAATCAGCATTACGATAGTCATGGTCAGGCTCATCAGTGCCTCCTCTTTGCCCTGCGTCGGGCACTCACTTTTTCAATTCGCTCTGTTTCAGTGACAGTCTAGACAATGGGGTGTTTCAGACTATTGACCAAAGGTCGGTGATGACCAATCAGTTCGCTCTATGCAATCGATCGGTCTGCGGTTTAAGGCTATACCGCAGGCGTGCGCCGCCCTATGATCGCAGGCGTTGCCGGAACACGATGACCGGCGTCTGATGAGAGTGACGATGGTGCAGGTATTTTCTCGATTGCGAGGGGCGCTGCTGATTGCCGGTTGCGCGGCCGTGTTGGCAGGGTGTGCGGGCAGCGTGGCGCCGCAGGTCAAGCGCCTGCCGGAGCGGGTGGAACTCAGCGGCACGTTCTATCGCGGCGAAGCCAATCAGAGTGGTCCGCAAGTGCTGGCCAGCCTGTTATCGCAGCAGGGCATCATGATCACCCCGGGCTTGCTGGAGAAACCGTTGCATCTGCCGGGGGCACAGGATCAGTTGCAACAGAATCTGCAGAACCTGGCCCGCGATTACGGCATGGTGGTCTATCCGCTGGACAAGAACCTGCCAGCCTTGTTGACCCAGGTGGCGGCCGGTTATCCGGTGATGGTGCGCTTCAGTGAAGGCTCGGCGTTCTGGGCTGAACCGCGTTACGCGATCCTTTCCGGTTACGACCGGCTGAAACAGAAGGTGCTGTTGCGCGCCGGGATGAATCGTCGCGAACTGATGAGCTTCAGTTCTTTTGAATCGGCGTTCGAAAAGTCGGGTGGCTGGGCGGTACTGATCCAGAAGCCGTCGCAGATTCCCGCCGAGGTTGATCGCCAGCGCTGGCTCACGGCAGCGGATGAGCTGGCGCAGGCCGGGCAGGAACGTGAAGCGGCGCAAGCCAAAAAGGCGTTGGCCGCACATTAAGGCTCCGTTCGTCATCTGCCGGGCACCCTCACGCCCGGCAGGTCTCTCACTGATAGAGCCCGAATGTGCGGGTGATTCAGGAGGCGAGCATGGCAGATTCCCCATCCCCGAAAGGCCCACACTCGAGCGAGCATTCGTCCGGTCATGATCTGGGTTTTGATCCGGATTCGCCGGACCTCGACGATCCACAGGTTGACCCCGTCGGTCCGGCCAAGGCGCCGAAAGACGTGGAGCCCGGCGAAGACAGTAAACGTCCGGCCAAGCCTTACGATCCTTTGGCTGACCTGAAACCCTGAAGTGAGGTGCGTATGAGTACCGATTCCAGCTTCGACGATAAAAAACCGGACAGCGTGCCTACCACGCCTGAGGACGATGTGGATCCTGTGTTGGATCCGGACAGTCCGCTGCGGGATCCGTTGGCGCGGCCCAATGTGCTGACGCCAGATCCGGGCGCCGGCGACGGCATCCCGGATGACGACAAAATGCCGCTACCCAATGATTGAATAACGGATATTCAACCACGGCTGAATACCTCTGTGGCGAGGGAGCTTGCTCCCGCTGGACTGCGCAGCAGGCCTTCTCTTGTTAAAAAAGAAGGTCCGCTACGCGCCCCGGCGGGAGCAAGCTCCCTCACCACAATTGGGTTTTTCTGGTTACTTGGAGGCTTCGACCACGCCGCTCTGGCGATTCTTGAGGTTTTTCTCGGCCTTGTATTGCTGTGCAACTGCCGGGACGCTGGCGCTGCGACCGGTTTCCACCCAGCTGCGAATACGGCTTGCATCGGCAAAATGCGTGTACTTGCCGAACGCATCGAGAATCACTAGGGCCACCGGACGGTTGCCCATTCGTGTGACCAGTACCAGACAGTGCCCAGCCGGATTGGTAAAGCCTGTTTTGGTGATCTTGATGTCCCAGTCAGCCTTGTTCACCAGGTGATCGGTGTTGCGGAAACCCAGGGTGTAATTGGGTTTGCGGAACGCTACGGTTTTTTCCTTGGTGGTGGTCAGTTCGCTGAGGATCGGATGCTTGCTCGCGGCGACCAGCAATTTGCTCAAGTCGCGGGCGGTGGACACGTTGCGTTCAGACAGCCCGGTCGGCTCGACATAGTGCGTGTTGGTCATGCCCAGCGATTTGGCCTTGGCGTTCATTGCGGCGATGAACGCGGCGTAGCCGCCTGGATAGTGATGCGCCAGGCTGGCGGCCGCGCGGTTTTCCGAGGACATCAGGGCAATCAGCAACATCTCGCGACGCGGCAGTTCACTCTTGAGTTTGACTCGGGAGAACACGCCTTTCATTTCCGGCGTATGGCTGATGTCGACGTCGATCCATTCGTCCATGTTCTGGTGCGCTTCAACCACCACCAGTCCGGTCATCAGTTTGCTCACCGAGGCGATCGGTACGATCACATCCGGGTTGCTCGAATAGATGACTTTATTGGTCTGCAGATCCATGAGCAGGGCGCTGCCGGAGGCGATCTTCAGTTGCGAGGCATCGCGTGGCGCGGCGGTAGTTTCAGCGGCGTTGACGGTTGGCGTGACGAACGTGCCTGAAAAAGCAAAAATCAGGCTCAGGATCGAAAGACGAATTTTCACGCGGGCGAACTCATAAAGGTTGGATATTCCGTTAGTTTGTAACGGGTTATTTCTTCAAAGCGTCGCATTCTAGGAGTATGGCTGAAGATCTGTCGATGGTTGTTTGAATGACCTGAAAATCTCGTGAAAAGGCCTGTAAAAAGAGGGGTTTCCGGCGAACGGTTAGTGTTTTTTCTCAGATACGAAAAACCCCGCACAAGGCGGGGTTCTTTTCTTGCTGAAATTACGCCTCAGGCGTGCAGGGTTTCTGCGGCGTAGAGAGTGTTTTCCAGCAGGCAGGCACGGGTCATCGGGCCAACGCCGCCCGGTACCGGAGTGATCCAGCCGGCGCGGGGCAGGGCGGTTTCGTACACCACGTCACCGACCAGCTTGCCGTCGTCCTGACGGTTGATGCCGACGTCGATCACGATCGCGCCTTCCTTGATCCACTCACCCTTGACCAGGCCCGGCTTGCCGGCGGCGACCACTACCAGATCGGCGCGGCCGACGTGGCCGGCCAGATCCTTGGTGAAGCGGTGGGTGACGGTCACGGTGCAACCGGCCAGCAGCAGTTCCATCGCCATCGGGCGACCGACGATGTTGGACGCGCCAACCAC
Source organism: Pseudomonas sp. LF020 (assembly GCF_053456425.1). NCBI lineage: Bacteria > Pseudomonadati > Pseudomonadota > Gammaproteobacteria > Pseudomonadales > Pseudomonadaceae > Pseudomonas > Pseudomonas sp. LF020. The sequence continues at coordinate 121,783 of NZ_JBRFIX010000005.1, read as the reverse complement.
CACCGCATCGAGACCATAAAGGTCAACGCCGGTGCTTTCCAGCAAGGTCATGATGCCCTTCGGGGTGCATGGGCGCAGCAGCGGGATGCGTTGGGCCAGACGGCCGACGTTATAAGGATGGAAGCCGTCGACGTCTTTGTCCGGGCGAATGCGCTCCAGCAGTTTGGAGGCGTCCAGGTGCTCGGGCAGCGGCAGTTGCAGCAGCACGCCGTCGATGGCCGGGTCGTCGTTGAGGCGATCGATCAGATCGGTCAGCGCTTCTTGAGTGGTTTCGGAAGGCAGGTCGTAGGCTTGAGAGAGGAAGCCGACCTCTTCACAGTCTTTACGCTTGTGCGAGACATAAACCTGAGAGGCAGGATCGCTGCCGACCAGGATCACCGCGAGGCCGGGAGTGCGCAGGCCTTGCTGGCGACGCTCGGCAACTCGTTGGGCGATCTGCTGGCGCAGGCTGGCGGCGATCGATTTGCCGTCGATTAGTTGTGCAGTCATTGCGCGTGATTAACCATCGAGAGGGGAAAAAAAGAGAACGCATTCTCGCATGTCAGGCGGTGAGGGCAAAGGCGCTTGGTCAGCAAATTCCCCTAACTCCTTTAATTAAATGAATTTTTTTCAAAAAAGATTTGACGACCTTAAGGTCGCTCTATACTATTCGTCGCACTTGTCGGGCACAGCCTAGCACTGGTTAAGAAGGTCGAGCGGAATTACGGTTCTGCGAGACTGGAAAGCACTTAGTTTGTAGTCCTCCAAGGGTGCAGATTAACAAGGCGCCCGTAGCTCAGCTGGATAGAGCATCCGCCTTCTAAGCGGATGGTCGCAGGTTCGAGTCCTGCCGGGTGCGCCATTAGGCAGCTTTGGCACAAGTAACGCGATATGGTGGGCGTAGCTCAGTTGGTAGAGCACGGGATTGTGACTCCCGTTGTCGTGGGTTCGATCCCCATCGTCCACCCCATATTTCGAAAGGCGCCAGATGTAACAGTCTGGCGCCTTTGCTTTAAAAGCTTCATCTGCGGATGTGGTGGAATTGGTAGACACACTGGATTTAGGTTCCAGCGCCGCGAGGCGTAAGAGTTCGAGTCTCTTCATCCGCACCAATTAAAGCTTCATTCATGCCGCAGGCCTGATGAAGTTCAGCAAAGAAGTTGAATGGCTTTTTTGTGACGCAATATGGTGGGCGTAGCTCAGTTGGTAGAGCACGGGATTGTGACTCCCGTTGTCGTGGGTTCGATCCCCATCGTCCACCCCATATTTCGAAAGGCGCCAGATTTAACAGTCTGGCGCCTTTTTTGTTTTACGGCTTGTGGTTTGTTGTGTCGGGTTTCAGGTCCAGGGGCAGGGCGTTCGTCGTGTTCACGGGCTTTCAGCCGTTGCGCCGACCACCGGCAATGTTCACGGGATCAGCCGTCAGGGAGATGGCTCGCGGTCTCTTCTATATATAGAAGCGGTTGAAACAGAGCCCTGGCGTGATGGTCTTTATTCGTCTTCGGGGTGGAGTGCATTGCTGCATTCACACCTATAAATGGCCTGCTGTTTTTTTACCCGTTTCCAGTAGGGTGACTTCTTGAGTTTGACCCACTAGAATGCATGCCCTTGATTCTGGGGTCGGAAACGGCCGGCTAACGTCTGTGCAACGAGGAATATCCATGCAAGTTTCTGTTGAAAATACTACTGCTCTTGAGCGCCGCATGAGCGTCACCGTGCCGGCTGAGCGCATTGAGAGCCAGGTCAACAAGCGTCTGCAGCAGACTGCCCAAAAGGCCAAGATTGCTGGCTTCCGTCCAGGCAAAGTGCCAATGAGCGAAATCAAGCGCCGTTTCGGTGCTGACGCTCGTCAGGAAGCTGTTGGTGATGTCATCCAGTCCTCCTTCTACGAAGCTGTGGTTGAGCAGAAGCTGAACCCTGCCGGTTCGCCTTCGATCGAGCCAAAGTCGCTGGAAGCTGGCAAGGACCTGGAATACGTTGCCGTATTCGAAGTGTTCCCTGAGTTCACCGTTGCCGGTTTCGACGGCATCACTGTCGAGCGCCTGAGCGCTGACGTGGCTGACGCTGATCTGGACAAGATGCTGGACATCCTGCGCAAGCAGAACACCCGTTTTGAAGTGACCGACCGTGCCGCTCAGAACGAAGACCAACTGAACATCGATTTCGTTGGCAAGGTTGACGGCGAAGTGTTCGCTGGCGGTTCGGCCAAAGGCACTCAACTGGTGCTGGGTTCCGGTCGCATGATCCCGGGCTTCGAAGAAGGCCTGGTTGGCGCCAAAGCGGGCGAAGAGCGCGTTCTGAACCTGACCTTCCCAGAGGACTATCAGAACCTGGACCTGGCCGGCAAAACCGCTGAGTTCACCGTGACTGTAAACACCGTGTCCGAGCCTAAGCTGCCAGAGCTGAACGAAGAGTTCTTCGCTCAATTCGGCATCAAGGAAAGCGGTATCGACGGTTTCCGCACCGAAGTTCGCAAGAACATGGAGCGTGAACTGCGTCAGGCCATCAAATCCAAGGTAAAAAATCAGGTAATGGACGGTCTGCTGGCCACCAACCCGATCGAAGTGCCTAAGGCTCTGCTGTCCAACGAAGTTGACCGTCTGCGCGTGCAGGCTGTTCAGCAGTTCGGCGGCAACATCAAGCCTGACCAACTGCCGGCCGAGCTGTTCGAAGAGCAAGCCAAGCGCCGTGTAGTGCTGGGTCTGATCGTGGCTGAAGTGGTCAAGCAGTTCGACCTGAAGCCTGACGAAGCCCGCGTTCGCGAAATGATTCAGGAAATGGCTTCGGCTTATCAGGAACCTGAGCAGGTCGTGTCCTGGTACTACAAGAACGAGCAGCAACTGAACGAAGTTCGTTCGGTTGTGCTGGAAGAACAAGTTGTGGATACTGTTCTGCAGAAAGCTAGCGTGACCGACAAATCGGTCTCTTACGAAGAAGCGGTCAAGCCGGTAGAAGCTCCAAAAGCCGACTGATTGTTTTTGCGTTAAGAAGTACACACATAAGCCAGCCTTCGAGCTGGCTTATGCGTATTCAAGACATAACTATTTGGGAGTGACTGCAGAGCATGTTCCGTAATTCGTATATTCAGCAGAACTCTGATATCCAGGCCGCCGGCGGCCTGGTCCCGATGGTTGTCGAGCAATCTGCTCGTGGCGAGCGCGCCTATGACATCTACTCGCGCCTTCTGAAGGAGCGCGTAATCTTTCTGGTGGGTCCTGTAGAGGACTACATGGCCAACCTGATCTGTGCGCAATTGCTGTTCCTTGAAGCGGAAAACCCGGACAAGGACATCCATCTCTATATCAACTCCCCGGGCGGTTCGGTGACAGCGGGCATGTCGATCTACGACACCATGCAGTTCATCAAGCCAAACGTATCGACGACCTGCATTGGTCAGGCGTGCAGCATGGGTGCATTCCTGCTGACGGCCGGTGCTCCAGGCAAGCGTTTCTGCCTGCCGAACTCGCGTGTGATGATTCACCAGCCACTGGGCGGTTTCCAGGGCCAGGCGTCGGATATCGAAATCCATGCCAAGGAAATCCTGTTCATTCGCGAGCGTCTGAACACGCTGATGGCCAAGCACAGCGGTCGTACGCTTGAAGAAATCGAGCGCGACACCAACCGCGACAACTTCATGAGTGCAGAAGCTGCGAAGGAATACGGACTGATCGACGAAGTCATCAACCAGCGTCCTGCGTAAAATAAGCAGCTCAAAATAAGGTGGGTCGGCAGGTCCGACCACCAGCGGGCTTGAAAAAGCCCGCAATAGCCTTCATCTTGTGTTGCAAGCCTATCGGATTTGGATCGAACGAATGACTGACACCCGCAACGGCGAGGACAACGGCAAGCTGCTCTATTGCTCCTTCTGTGGCAAAAGCCAGCATGAAGTGCGCAAATTGATTGCCGGCCCCTCGGTCTTTATCTGCGACGAGTGCGTCGACCTGTGCAATGACATCATCCGCGAGGAGGTGCAGGAAGCACAGGCCGAAAGCAGCGCGCATAAATTGCCTTCGCCTAAAGAAATCAGCGGCATCCTTGACCAGTATGTAATTGGTCAGGAGCGTGCGAAAAAGGTTCTGGCCGTAGCGGTGTACAACCACTACAAGCGCCTGAATCAGCGTGACAAGAAGGCTGACGACGTCGAACTCGGCAAGAGCAACATCCTGCTGATCGGCCCGACAGGCTCCGGTAAAACCCTGCTGGCCGAAACACTGGCCCGCTTGCTGAACGTTCCGTTCACCATCGCCGACGCCACCACCCTCACCGAGGCTGGCTACGTGGGTGAAGATGTCGAGAACATCATTCAGAAACTGCTGCAAAAGTGCGATTACGATGTGGAAAAGGCCCAGATGGGCATTGTCTACATCGACGAAATCGACAAGATTTCCCGCAAGTCCGACAACCCGTCGATCACCCGCGATGTTTCCGGTGAAGGCGTGCAGCAGGCCTTGCTCAAGTTGATCGAAGGCACGGTCGCTTCCGTTCCGCCGCAAGGTGGCCGCAAGCATCCGCAGCAGGAATTCCTGCAGGTCGACACCCGTAACATCCTGTTCATCTGCGGTGGTGCGTTCTCCGGTCTGGAAAAGGTTATTCAAAACCGTTCCACCAAGGGCGGCATCGGTTTCAACGCAGAAGTGCGCAGCAAGGAAGAAGGCAAGAAAGTCGGTGAATCCCTGCGTGAAGTCGAGCCTGACGATCTGGTCAAGTTCGGTCTGATCCCGGAATTTGTCGGTCGTCTGCCGGTCCTGGCGACGCTGGACGAGCTCGACGAGGCTGCGCTGATGCAGATCCTTACCGAGCCGAAAAATGCTCTGACCAAACAGTATGCCAAGCTGTTCGAGATGGAAGGCGTGGATCTGGAATTCCGGACCGACGCACTGAAATCGGTCGCCAAGCGTGCCCTGGAACGTAAAACCGGTGCCCGTGGCCTGCGCTCGATTCTCGAAGGTGTGCTGCTCGACACGATGTACGAAATCCCCTCGCAGTCCGAGGTGAGCAAAGTCGTCATCGATGAAAGTGTGATCGAAGGCAAGTCCAAGCCACTGTATATCTACGAAAACAGTGAGCCGACGGCCAAGGCAGCGCCGGACGCGTAAGCGTCCACACTGCCGGAACAAAGAAGGGGCCTTCGGGCCTCTTTTTTTTTATGTCGTTTTTTACATCCGCTTTGCGCTTGTTTTTTTTCAAGGCAGCCCCCATCTTGGCTTCAAGCTTAATTCCATCTGATTACGGCCATATGGCCGCCGTAGAGGCGAAATCATGAAGACAACCATCGAATTGCCTCTCCTGCCATTGCGTGATGTCGTGGTTTATCCGCACATGGTTATCCCGCTGTTCGTGGGGCGCGAGAAATCCATCGAAGCCCTCGAGGCAGCGATGACGGGCGACAAGCAGATCCTGCTGCTGGCCCAGAGAAACCCGGCTGACGATGATCCCGGTGAAGAAGCTCTCTATCGCGTAGGTACGATTGCGACTGTGCTGCAGCTGCTGAAGCTGCCGGACGGCACCGTCAAGGTTCTGGTCGAAGGTGAGCAGCGTGGCGCTGTAGAGCGCTTCAGCGAAGTCGACGGGCATTGTCGCGCCGAGGTCTCGCTGATTGATGAAGTCGACGCCGCCGAGCGCGAATCCGAAGTGTTCGTGCGCAGCCTGCTGTCGCAGTTCGAACAATATGTGCAGCTGGGCAAAAAAGTCCCGGCTGAAGTCCTGTCGTCGCTCAACAGCATCGATGAGCCGGGTCGTCTGGTCGACACCATGGCCGCGCACATGGCGCTGAAGATCGAACAGAAGCAGGAAATCCTCGAAATCATCGATCTGTCGGCCCGGGTCGAGCACGTGCTCGCCTTGCTGGATGCCGAAATCGATCTGCTGCAAGTCGAAAAACGCATTCGCGGCCGCGTCAAAAAGCAAATGGAGCGCAGCCAGCGCGAGTACTACCTGAATGAGCAGATGAAGGCCATTCAGAAAGAGCTGGGCGACGGTGACGAAGGTCACAACGAAATCGAAGAGCTGAAAAAGCGCATCGATGCTGCCGGCCTGCCGAAAGATGCCCTGGCCAAAGCGACCGCCGAGCTGAACAAGCTCAAGCAAATGTCGCCGATGTCCGCTGAAGCCACCGTGGTGCGTTCCTACATCGACTGGCTGGTGCAGGTGCCGTGGAAGGCACAAAGCAAGGTACGTCTCGACCTGGCGCGTGCTGAAGACATTCTCGATGCCGATCACTACGGCCTCGAAGAGGTCAAGGAACGTATCCTTGAATACCTCGCCGTACAGAAGCGCGTGAAAAAGATTCGTGGCCCGGTGTTGTGCCTGGTCGGTCCTCCTGGCGTGGGTAAAACTTCGCTGGCGGAGTCGATTGCCCATGCGACCAACCGAAAATTCGTGCGTATGGCCCTCGGCGGCGTGCGTGATGAAGCGGAAATTCGTGGTCACCGTCGGACTTACATCGGTTCGATGCCAGGAAGATTGATTCAAAAGATGACAAAAGTGGGCGTACGCAACCCGCTGTTCCTGCTCGATGAAATCGACAAAATGGGCAGCGACATGCGTGGCGACCCGGCGTCGGCGTTGCTGGAAGTGCTCGATCCGGAGCAGAACCACAACTTCAACGATCACTATCTGGAAGTCGATTACGACCTGTCCGATGTGATGTTCCTGTGCACCTCGAACTCGATGAACATCCCGCCGGCACTGCTGGACCGGATGGAAGTCATTCGTCTGCCGGGCTACACCGAAGACGAAAAGATCAACATCGCCGTCAAGTACCTGTCGCCCAAGCAGATCGCCGCCAACGGTCTGAAGAAAGGCGAGCTGGAATTCGATGAAGAAGCGATCCGCGACATCATCCGTTACTACACCCGTGAAGCCGGTGTGCGTGGCCTCGAACGGCAGATCGCCAAGGTCTGCCGCAAGGCTGTCAAAGAGCACGCGCTGGAAAAACGTTTCTCGGTGAAAGTGACAGCTGATCTGCTGGAGCACTTCCTCGGCGTGCGCAAATTCCGCTACGGTCTGGCAGAGCAACAGGATCAGATCGGTCAGGTGACTGGCCTGGCGTGGACGCAGGTGGGCGGCGAATTGCTGACCATCGAAGCCGCTGTGGTACCGGGTAAAGGTCAGTTGATCAAGACCGGTTCGCTGGGCGATGTAATGGTCGAATCGATCACTGCCGCGCTGACGGTTGTCCGCAGCCGTGCCAAGAGCCTGGGCATTCCTCTGGACTTCCACGAGAAGCGCGATACCCACATTCACATGCCGGAAGGGGCGACCCCGAAGGACGGTCCTAGCGCGGGTGTGGGCATGTGCACGGCTCTGGTGTCGGCCTTGACCGGGATCCCGGTGCGCGCCGATGTCGCCATGACGGGTGAAATCACTCTGCGGGGTCAGGTGCTGGCAATTGGCGGTCTGAAGGAGAAACTGCTCGCGGCTCATCGCGGCGGAATCAAGATTGTGATTATTCCGGAAGAAAACGTGCGCGATCTGAAGGAGATTCCTGACAATATCAAGCAGGATCTGCAGATTAAACCGGTTAAATGGATTGACGAGGTCCTGCAAATTGCGCTGCAATACGCGCCGGAGCCCTTGCCGGATGTGGCTCCGGAGATAGTTTCCAAGGACGAAAAACGTGAGTCTGATTCAAAGGAAAGAATTAGCACGCATTAATACGTTTTTGCCTGGGGGGCTTCCTTGACAGCTTTTTAGAGCCCTTGTTATAAAGCGGCTCTTAAGTGTCTGTAGGCCATTCAGCACTGTTTTTGCTTTCACCAAAAAACTTAGAATCATCTCAAAATAGATATAAGGGGACTTAGAGTGAACAAGTCGGAACTGATTGATGCTATCGCTGCATCCGCTGATATCCCGAAAGCTGCTGCTGGCCGTGCGCTGGACGCTGTAATCGAATCCGTCACTGGCGCTCTCAAGGCTGGCGACTCCGTTGTTCTGGTAGGTTTCGGCACGTTCTCCGTGACTGATCGTCCAGCTCGTATCGGTCGTAACCCACAGACTGGCAAGACGCTGGAAATCGCTGCTGCTAAAAAGCCAGGTTTCAAAGCCGGTAAAGCGCTGAAAGAAGCTGTCAACTAAGCAAGTTTGTTTCAGGTTTTTACCCATCCGGGTCGGGGTCATGCCTGACTTGGCAGCGGAGCGGTAGAGCAGGTCGCTGGAACAGCCGCCTGTAACGCCGGGATCGAGGGTTCGAGCCCTGTCCGCTCCGCCAGTTACGAGAAGGCGCATCCTCGGATGCGCCTTTCTTCTATCCGGATTCTACCCACGCTCCACGGTTGCCTAATTTTTGAAGTTCAACCGTTTCTGGGGGACGCATGCTGCAGAATATCAGGGACAATTCACAAGGCTGGATTGCCAAGACCATTATCGGGGTCATCGTTGCACTGATGGCTCTGACCGGTTTCGATGCCATTTTCAAGGCCACCACGCACACCAACGATGCGGCCAAGGTCAATGGTGAAGAAATCAGCCAGAACGAGCTGAGCCAGGCCGTTGACATGCAACGCCGTCAGCTGATGCAACAGCTGGGCAAGGACTTCGATGCTTCCTTGCTTGACGAAAAAATGCTCCGCGAATCGGCCCTCAAGGGTCTGATCGATCGCAAGCTGCTGCTGCAAGGCGCAGAACAATCGAAATTCGCTTTCTCCGAAGGTGCGCTGGATCAGGTGATCCTGCAGACCCCTGAATTCCAGGTGGACGGCAAGTTCAGCTCCGAGCGTTTCGACCAGGTGATTCGTCAACTGGGCTACACCCGCATGCAATTCCGCCAGATGCTGGCTCAGGAAATGCTGATCGGTCAGTTGCGCGCCGGTGTTGCCGGTAGCGGCTTCGTCACCGACGCCGAAGTGCTGGCATTCGCCCGTCTGGAAAAACAGACCCGCGACTTCGCTTCGCTGAACGTCAAGGCCGACCCGGCCGCGGTCAAGCTGACCGACGATGAGGTCAAGGCTTATTATGACGAGCACGCCAAGGAGTTCATGACCCCTGAGCAGGTGGTTGTCGATTATGTCGAGCTGAAGAAGTCCTCGTTCTTTGACCAGGTTGCGGTCAAGGATGAAGACTTGCAGGCGGCGTATCAGAAAGAGATCGCCAACCTGTCGGAACAGCGTCGTGCGGCGCACATTCTGATCGAAGTCAACGACAAGACCACCGACGCTCAGGCCAAGGCGAAGATCGAAGAAGTCCAGGCGCGTCTGGCCAAGGGCGAGAAATTCGAAGCGTTGGCCAAGGAGTTCTCGCAGGATCCGGGTTCTGCCAACAATGGCGGTGATCTCGGTTTCGCCGGTCCTGGCGTCTATGACCCAGCCTTCGAAAAAGCCCTGTACTCGTTGAACAAGGACCAGGTGTCCGAGCCGGTGCGTACCGACTTCGGTTACCACCTGATCAAACTGCTGGGTGTTGAAGCGCCAGAAGTACCGACCCTGGCCAGCCTGAAAGACAAGCTGACCCGCGAGCTGAAGACTCAACAGGTCGAGCAGCGTTTTGTCGAGGCGACCAAGCAACTGGAAGATTCGGCGTTCGAAGCGTCTGACCTGGCCCAGCCTGCAGCAGATCTGAAACTGACTGTGCACACCTCCAAGCCATTCGGCCGTGAAGGTGGCGAAGGCATCGCCGCCAACCGCGCTGTGGTGACGGCTGCGTTCAGCCAGGAAGTGCTGGAAGAAAACGCCAACAGCACCGGCATCGAGCTGGATCCGGAAACCGTGGTGGTGCTGCGCGCCAAGGAGCATCTGAAGCCTGAGCAACTGCCGCTGGAAGCCGTCAACACGGCGATTCGTGCGCAGTTGACCAAAGAGCATGCCAGCGCTGCGGCCAAGACCAAGGCTGACCAGTTGATCGCCAGTCTGCGCGATGGCAAGACTCCGCTGGACAAGGCGGTTGATGGCCAGAACTGGAAGGTTGTGACCGCGGCGACCCGTGCTCAGGAAGGGGTTGACCCGACTGTGCTGCAGGCGTTGTTCCGCATGCCGAAACCGGCGGCCAAGGGCAAGCCGACGTTCAGCAGCGTGACCTTGCAGGACGGCAGTCTGATGATTGTGCGTCTGGACGGTGTGAATGAAGCGGTAGCGCCGACTGATGAAGAGAAGGCGCAGTACCGTCGTTTCCTGGCTTCGCGTGAAGGCCAGCAGGATTTTGCGGCGTTCCGTAAACAGTTGGAGAGTCAGGCGGACATCAAGCGGTATTGATGGTTGACTGAGTGGTAACTGGAAAGCCCCGATCTTATGGTCGGGGTTTTTTTTATGGTTGAGATTTGGGTGTATATCCGTTGCTTCGGGTGCTGCGGCTGGCGGTTTCGCCCTTCCGGCGAGTCACTTTTCCAGACGCCGAAAAGTAACCAAAAGGCTTGGCCCCGGCGTACGGCCCTCGCTTAGGCTCGGGTTCCTTCGTTGCGGGATTCATCCGGGCGCATCGCCTCCGGTTTGCTTCGCTGCACCTCCTCTCGATGTGTTCGACTTCGTCGAACGGTCGCTGCGCTCCCACCCCCGGATAAACCCCTCCACTCAGCCTGCCGAAGGGGCCGGCACGGCAAGATCAAGAGCTGCAGCCGAGCTAACGCTCATCCTGTGTAGGAGCTGCCGAAGGCTGCGATCTTTTGATCTTGATCTTGATCTTGATCTTGATCTTGATCCTGATCTTGTGGGAGCTGGCTTGCCAGCGATGGCGGCCTGTCAGCCGCCCCATCTCTGACTGCCCACCTCAATCCCTGTGGGAGCGAGCCTGCTCGCGAAGACGGTCGATCAGTCAACCAATCCGCGACAGACAAACCCATCACCTCACCCCCGCAAACCCATGACCCCGCGCCCTGAGCGCCGTATATAAAGTCAGAACCAGCAATCCCACAACAATCCACGGAAAGGCCCCAACTCCCAAATTCCCCAGCAGCAAACCACCCGCCAAGCCGCCCCCGGCAATCCCGACATTCCACAGGGTCACCAGCATCGACTGCGCAGTATCGGCAGCCTCTCCAGCGGTTTTCGCTGAGGCGGTTTGCAGCAGCGAGGGCATTGCGCCGAACGCCAGGCCCCACACGGCGACAGCGGTATACACCACGGCCGGCGATTCTCGCCACAGGCCGAGGGCGACGGCCGCAAGCATGAACAGCAGGGTGCTGATCAGCACCAGCTCGCGCAGCCAGCGGTCGATCAGGCTGCCGACGATCCACAGGCTCAGCACCGAGGCCAGGCCGAACACCAGCAGCACTCGGTCGATATCGCCGCCAAGTCCAGACGGTTGCAGGAACGGGGCGATGTAGGTGTACAGCAGGTTGTGGGCGACCACGTAGGACAGGGTCACGAACAGCACCGATCGCACCCCGGGCAGGGTAAAGACCTGACGCAGGGGCAGGCGCTTTCCTGCGTGTTCTCCGGCAAAGTCCGGTACTTGCCAGCGCACCCAGATCACCAGCAGCAGTGTCAGTGCGGTCATGACCGCGAAGCTCAGGCGCCAGCCCACCAGGGTGCCGAGTAACGTGCCGGCCGGGATGCCCAGCGACAGGGCGAGCGGTGCGCCGAGCATGGCGACGGTGATCGCGCGGCCTTGCAGGTGTGGCGCGACCATGCGGCTGGCGTAGCCTGCCAGCAACGCCCACAGCAGCCCGGCAAATATCCCGGCGAGCAAGCGTGCGATCAAGGTCAGCCAGTACCACTCCGACAGGGCGGTGATGCTGTTGGCGATGGCGAAGCCGCCGATGGCTGACAGCAGCAATGGCCGGCGACGCCAGCTGCGGGTGACGATGGTCAGCGGGATGGCGGCGAGCATCGAGCCAATCGCGTACAGCGTTACCAGTTGTCCGATCAGTGCCTGGGAGACATTCAGCCCTGCGCTCATTTGTGGCAGCAGGCCGGCGGGCATGGCTTCGGTCAGCACCGTGATGAAGCCAGCGGTGGCCAGGGCCAGCAAGGCGCCGAGGGGTAATCGGTGGTGGGTGTCGACTGGCTGGGTGAGGGCCGAGGTCAGTTGTGTATCGTTCATGAGTCAGCGTCCATGTGCCGAAGTGGGTGAAGGCCATAGGCTAGGGCGCTGCGCATTGGAGAAAAATAGTTTACGGTTCCGAACATATCGGACACGGATGTCGTAAGTCGGAGAGGTGAAATGGACAGTCTGGGCAGTATTTCGGTGTTTGTTCAGGTCGCCGAGACTCGCAGTTTTACCGAGGCGGGGCGGTTGCAGGGCGTTTCGTCATCGGCGGTGGGCAAAAGCATTGCCCGGCTGGAGGCGCGACTCGGCGTGCGGCTGTTTCATCGCACCACCCGCAGCATCACCCTGACCAGCGAGGGCGCGCTGTTCCTCGCACGCTGTCGCAAGATTCTTGCCGAGGTGGAAGCCGCCGAGTTCGAACTCTGCAATTCCGCCTCGCAGCCCCATGGCAAACTGCGCATCAGCCTGCCTCAAGTACATGGCCTGGTGATGCCGGTGATGAATGAGTTCATGGCGCTGTACCCGCAGATCGAACTGGATCTGGACCTGACCGATCGCATGGTCGACGTGGTGGAGGAGGGCTTCGATGCGGTGATTCGTACCGGTCAACCACGTGATTCACGGCTGATGGCGCGGCCCTTGGGCGAGTTTCACATGGTGCTGGTGGCGAGCCCGCTGTATCTGCAACAGCACGGCGTGCCGCAAATTCCCGCCGATCTGGCGGAGCACGCCTGCTTGCGGCACACCTTTCATGCCACTGGCAAGCTGGAGCCATGGCCATTGACTGGCGAGGAGGGCGCGCCGGAGCCGAGCTTGCCGACGCGGCTGGTTACCACTTCTATCGAAGCCGTCCATCATGCGGCGCTGGCAGGGATGGGTATCGCCTGCCTGCCGGATTTCATGACCCATGAGGATGTGGCGCAGGGGCGCTTGCAGCGAGTGCTGGATGCGCATATGAAACACACCGGTCAGTTCTGGGTGTTGTGGCCCTCCAGCCGCCATGCCACCGCCAAATTGCGCGTCTTCGTCGATCACTTGTCGCTGCGACTTTTTCCGGCAAACAAGGGTCAATAGGGTTGTAACGGCTTTAAGACACAATCCATGCGCCGCAGGGCCAAGTTCTGTTGCACAATACGCCCCGGACTGTTTTTCCTCAGGATGTTCAATGTTGATTTCAACTCCCATGCGTGTCGTTGGGTTGGCGCTGTTGTTGACCGCTGTTGCTGGCTGTTCGAAGGACAAGCCGATCTATGAGCATGAGAACTTCGATGATTCCGGCACGTTCTCGCGCAATTATCCGGTGGCTGACACCGCGAGTTGCGAGGCGGCCCGTCGTGCGTTGCTCAGCCAGGGCTACATCATCACCAGCAGTGACCCGAAACTCATCAGTGGCCACAAAAGCTTCCAGCAAACCGGTGAAACCCACATGGAGATCAGCTTCAATGTGGTGTGTACCGAAGACGGCAGCTCCAAGCACCATGCCACGGTGTTCGCCAACGCCTTGCAGGATCGCTATGCGCTGAAGAAGACCAATAACTCCGCCAGCCTCGGGGTCGGTGTGTTGGGTTCGGTGTCGATGCCGATCGGCTCCTCCGATGATTCGATGGTCAAGGTGGCCAGTGAGACCGTGACCTCGCAGAAGTTCTACGAGCGATTCTTCACCCTGGTTGAACTGTTTCTGCCAGCCGATGCGAAGAAAGCTGCGCACATCGAAGAAAAACCCAAGACCGATCTCGGGGTGCCGGAGCCGAAGCCTGCCGCTGTAGCGCCGGCAACTCCTGCGCCGGCGGTAGAGGCAACGCCTGCGCCGCCGCCAGCCGGGATTGTCGAGCCAGCCCAGACCACGACGCCGGCAGCCCCGGCAGCGACCCCGGCGCCGGCCCCGGTAGCACCGACGCCAACGGGTTCCGAACCCGTGGTGCCGCCTGCGGAGTCTGCGCCGATCACCCCGGCACCGAGTGCTGAACCAGCACCGGCCAGCGAAACGATCACGCCGCCGGCCAACCCGAGCAATATCCCGCCACCGTCCGAGCCGATTCCGGCAATGCAGTAAGCCCGGTGCGAAACCCTGTGGGAGCAAATCTGCTCCCACAGGTGTTTCTGCGGCGCGTGAAAGCTCGTTACATTCCCCTGACAAAAATCCCGCGATAAATTCCTGACCACCTGCTACGTTTTATTCATGAAGGCGGGATGTCACTTTTCCTTCATACGGGCACGCTAGGCTCGAGGCACTGGTCAGTTGACCGGGCTATTTTCAAACGGGCAGCAGGGGGATCAAACGATGGATGACTATCAAGAAGAACTGCTCGAATACCAGGCGTATGAACTGGATCAGCCAGAGCCGGCCGAAGACGCCACCGAGTTGTAAGGCGTCAGGCGGTTTTGCGGTGACTGCGGCGAAACTCGCCGGGGGTCTGTCCGCTCCAGCGCTTGAAGGCGCGTTGAAACGCTTCGGCTGAAGCAAAGCCCAGCAGGTAGGCGATCTCGCCGAACGCCAGTTCGGTGTCGCGGATGTAGGTCATTGCCAGATCACGGCGGGTGTCGTTGAGGATCGCGCGAAACTGCGTGCCTTCTTCGGCTAGTTTGCGGCGCAAGGTCCAGGTCGGCAGCTTCAGGCGCGCCGCCACTTCTTCCAGGTCGGGTTCCCGGCCACCGTTGAGCAACGGCCCCAACAGCTGAGTGATGCGTTCACGCAGGCTGCGGGTGCGGGTCAATTGCTCCAGTTCTCTTTCACACAATTGCAGCAGATGCCGCCAAGTACTCGGGCAGTGCTCGGGATTACGCTGTGCGAGGCTGTTCAGGTTCAGGCGCAATTGATTGCGTTCGGCGCCGAACTGGATCGGGCAGTCGCCCAGCACGCTGTAGGCGTCGCGGTAGTCCGGCTCGTCAAATTCGATCTCGATGCGTTCGGCCCGCAGTGGCTCGCGCCCGACGCTGGACAGCTGATGCAGCCAGCCGGCGATGATTGAATCAACTACAAAACGGTTATAGGCGTTGTACGGGCTGATCGAATAAAAGCGCAGCCACGCGCCGTGGGCGTCCTCGTGAAAGCTCGACTGTCCGCGATAGTTGGAGCCGTACAGCGGCTCGAAGCGGATCAGGCAACGGGCGGCCTCGCGCACGGTCGGCGCCTGCGCGGCAGTGACCCCGGCGAGCCCGGCCTGACTCAAGCGGCTGAGCTGGCCCATGCGCAAGCCCAGTGCCGGATCGCCGGTCAACTGAACCGCGCTGTGCCCCAGACGCATGTAGCGCGGAATCGACAACCGCGCGCCGGCCTCGGCCAGTCGCGCGGCATCCAGACCATATTGTTCCAGCAGCGGTTGCGGATCGGCACCATGGCTGCGCACGGCATCAGCGAGGCTATGCACGAAACCTACCGACAGATCCCCCAGGCGCATCGGCAGCGGCTTCATGGCTTACAACCAGATGTTCAGCAGACGCGCGCCACGGGCTTCGCCATCGGCGAATTGCTGGCCGTTGCTGCTGAGGAAGCTTTGCCCCGAACCGGGCTTGTCCCAGAACTGGCCGCGCAGGAACACGCTCATGCCGGCGATCGCACGGCTGCTCGGTGGCTGTGCGGTCAGTGTCAGGCGATGCCAGGCCTGACCTTCACTGATTTCCCCGGGCTTGAGGCTGACCGACCCCGGTGTACTCGAACCCTTGTAACCTGCCCACGGCTGATTCCAGGTGTCGTGACCGACGACGAAGGCGGGCACCGCCACCAGTTGCGCGCCTTGCTCGTCGAGTCGGCGATAGTTGTCCGGGTACCAGCTGTCGCTGCCGATCAGCACACCCAGACGCCCGGCCGGGGTCTCGACCACGTTGATCGCGTGCTCGTCTTCGCTTCCGATCACGTCACGTTGTTCGAAGATCGGGTGCATCTGCCGCTGGGGCTGGCCCAGCGGCAAGCCATCACGACCGAATACCACGCTGCTGTTGAACAGCGCACCGCTGCCGGGCTTGAGCTGTCCATCACGAATACTCGGTTCGGGCAGGACGATGGAGCCGGCCACCAGGGTCACGTGGAATTCCTTGGCCAGGCCACCGAACAGCGCCTGGTAATCCTTGGCCATGGCGTTGGACTTCATGCGCAGGTGCGCGTCGTCGAGGCGATTTTCGCCCTTGGCAGTGAGCCAGGCGCGGGCGAACAGCAACGGATTGCTCGCCGCCAGCCAGTTCATCGCTTCGACCAGGGTCGGCGCCTGGTACAGCTCGTCTTTCTCGCCGCTGATCATCAGCCAGGTACCGACATGCTCGGGCAGCACCACCACGGTTTTTTCATTGAGCAGCCCCTGATCCTGGGCCTGCTGCAGATAGGCCGCGAGTTTGCGGTGCAGGCGCTCGGGGCTCTGGTAGTCGGTAGGGAACAGTTCTGGCTGGATGCCCAGCAGATTGCCACGGTCGGCGGGTGTGCCCTGATCGACCGCCAGTTTGATGCGCAGGTCCGACAGGTAATGCCCCGCCGGCCGGTCCGCCGCCCACATGGCGTAGGTGGTCAAGGCGGCAACGATGGCCATGGAGAAAAACAGATACAGAAGTTTGCGCATGAAAACCAACAACAGCCGGGTACAGGGTGTGGCGACTAGGGTAGGGCGCATGCCGGCGCTTGCCAAGGGGCGCTGCGCATTTGGATCAATAAGTTGTCAGTTTCGGTCATTGAGTGACAGCAGTGCGACTCTTAGTCTGTCGAACATGACTGACGGGGGACGCAGAGCTCCCGCAATTTCCGTGATCGCTCGCTGTGGAGTTACCGATGACCGCCGCTCATTACCCGCACCTGTTGGCCCCGCTGGACCTGGGATTCACCACGCTGCGCAACCGCACCCTGATGGGCTCGATGCACACTGGCCTTGAAGAGAAACCGGGCGGCTTCGAACGCATGGCGGCGTACTTCGCCGAGCGCGCCCGTGGCGGCGTCGGCCTGATGGTCACCGGCGGCATTGGCCCGAACGACGAGGGCGGCGTGTATTCCGGCGCGGCCAAGCTGACCACCGAGGAAGAGGCGCTCAAGCACCGCATCGTCACCCGCGCGGTGCATGAGGAGGGCGGCAAGATCTGCATGCAGATTCTCCACGCCGGGCGTTATGCCTACAGCCCGAAACAGGTCGCGCCGAGTGCGATTCAGGCGCCGATCAACCCGTTCAAGCCCAAAGAGCTGGATGAGGAAGGCATCGAGAAGCAGATCAGCGATTTCGTCACCTGCTCGGTACTGGCGCAAACCGCCGAGTACGACGGCGTGGAAATCATGGGCTCGGAAGGTTATTTCATTAACCAGTTCCTCGCCGCGCACACCAACCACCGCACCGACCGCTGGGGCGGCAGTTACGAAAACCGCATGCGCCTGCCGGTGGAAATCGTCCGCCGCGTACGTGAAGCGGTCGGCCCGAATTTCATCATCATCTTCCGTTTGTCGATGCTCGATCTGGTCGAGGGTGGCAGCAGCTGGGAAGAGATCGTGACCCTGGCCAAAGCCATCGAGCAGGCCGGCGCGACCATCATCAACACCGGTATCGGCTGGCACGAAGCGCGGATCCCGACCATCGCCACCAAAGTGCCGCGCGCGGCATTCAGCAAGGTCACCGCCAAGCTGCGTGGTTCGGTGAACATTCCGCTGATTACCACCAACCGCATCAACACCCCGGAAATCGCTGAGCAGATCCTCGCCGAAGGCGATGCCGACATGGTCTCGATGGCGCGGCCGTTCCTCGCCGATCCGGAATTCGTCAACAAAGCTGCAGAAGGCCGTGCCGACGAAATCAACACCTGCATCGGTTGCAACCAGGCGTGCCTCGATCACACCTTCGGCGGCAAGCTCACCAGTTGCCTGGTCAACCCGCGTGCCTGCCATGAAACCGAGCTCAACTATTTGCCGGTGCAGCAGATCAAGAAAATCGCTGTGGTCGGTGCCGGTCCTGCCGGTCTGTCCGCCGCGACCGTGGCCGCCGAGCGCGGTCATCAGGTGACGTTGTTCGATTCGGCCAGCGAGATTGGTGGCCAGTTCAACATCGCCAAGCGTGTGCCGGGCAAGGAAGAATTCTTCGAAACCCTGCGCTACTTCAAGCGCAAGCTGCAGACCACGAGTGTCGAGGTGTGCCTGAACACTCGTGTCGATGTGGCGAAACTGGTCGAGGGCGGCTACGACGAAATCATCCTCGCCACCGGCATCGCGCCGCGAGTGCCGGCGATTCCGGGCGTAGACAACGCCAAAGTGCTGAGCTACCTGGACGTGATCCTCGAGCGCAAGCCGGTGGGCAAGCGCGTTGCCGTGATCGGCGCCGGCGGTATCGGTTTCGACGTTTCCGAGTTCCTCGTGCACCAAGGCGTGGCCACCAGTCTGGATCGCACCGCGTTCTGGAAAGAGTGGGGCATCGACACGAATCTGGAAGCCCGTGGGGGCGTGGCCGGGATCAAAGCCGCGCCGCACGCACCGGCTCGCGAAGTGTTCCTGTTGCAGCGCAAGAAAACCAAGGTCGGCGATGGTCTGGGCAAGACCACTGGCTGGATTCACCGCACCGGTCTGAAGAACAAGCAGGTGCAGATGCTCAACAGCGTCGAATACCTGAAAATCGACGATGAAGGCCTGCACATCCGCATCGGCGAGACCGGCGAGCCGCAAGTGCTGGCGGTGGACAACATCGTGATCTGCGCCGGACAGGATCCACTGCGCGAGCTGCAGGAAGGTCTGGTGGCAGCGGGACAGAACGTGCACCTGATCGGCGGCGCCGATGTGGCGGCGGAGCTGGATGCCAAGCGCGCGATCAACCAAGGCTCGCGTCTCGCCGCTGAACTTTAAGCTACGCCGCTTAACCTGTGGGAGCGAGCTTGCTCGCGAAGGCGTGGTGTCAGTCGA
Organism: Pseudomonas sp. LF020; assembly: GCF_053456425.1. Lineage (NCBI taxonomy): Bacteria > Pseudomonadati > Pseudomonadota > Gammaproteobacteria > Pseudomonadales > Pseudomonadaceae > Pseudomonas > Pseudomonas sp. LF020. The sequence continues at coordinate 103,038 of NZ_JBRFIX010000005.1, read as the reverse complement.
CATATGTATTGGCTGACACTCCGCTTTCGCGAGCAAGCTCGCTCCCACAGTGTTTGTGTTGTTCACTGATTCGGTGAGCACCATCAAGCCAATGCAGGAGTGAGCCGGCTCGCGATGGCTGCTTATGCGCGACTAGAATGTGGGCCTCTGCCCAGAATGATCAGTCGCCCATGCTTCTTCCTCCCCCCAACTGGCTACCCCAAGCCCCCCTCGAATGGCTGCAACTCGACTGGCTCACCAACGCCGGAATCGAGGTCGCCATCCTGCGCCTCGACCAGATCGACCCGCTGATCAGCGGCAACAAATGGTTCAAACTCACCGAACACCTCAAAGCTGCCGACCGCGCCGGCGCGCAGGGCATCATCAGCCTTGGTGGCGCGCATTCCAATCATCTGCATGCGCTGGCGGCGGCTGGCAAGCGTCTGGGTTTCGAAACCGTTGGGCTGTTGCGTGGCCATCCACAGCAGACGCCCACGGTTGAGGACCTGCAGGCGTTCGGCATGCAACTGCACTGGCTCGGTTACGGCGGCTATCGGGCGCGGCATGAGCCCGGCTTCTGGGAGCCCTGGCAGGCACGGTATCCGAATCTGCACGCAGTGCCGGAGGGCGGTGGCGGATTGGCCGGTGCGCTGGGCTGCAAGGTGCTCAAGGAACAGGTCAACACGCAACTGAGCAATCTGGGCTGGAGCGATTATCAAGGCTGGTGGCTGGCGTGCGGCACCGGGACAACCTTGGCGGGGCTAGTGCTCGCCGAGGCGGGAGAGCGTGCGGTGTACGGCGCACTGGCGGTGCCGGAGGATCATGGCGTGGCACCGCAGGTTGAGGCGATTGTTCGGGAGGCGGGTTTGCAGCTATCGGCTTATCAGCTGATTGATGCCAGTCGGTGTGGTTTCGCCAAGGTCGATCCGATGTTGCTCGAATTCATCGAGGACACTGAGCAGAGCAGCGGCGTCCCGTTGGAGCCGCTGTATACCGGCAAGGCGTTGTTGGCGCTCAAGGAGCAGATCGAGGCCGGCAGATTTGAGCCAGGCACCCGGTTGATCTTTGTTCATACTGGCGGTTTGCAGGGGCGCCGCGGATTCACTTCCTACAGTTGAACTTCTGTGGCGAGGGAGCTTGCTCCCGCTCGGCGGCGCAGCCGTCGTCGATTCAGCGAATACAGTTTGCCTGACAGTCCACATTTTCAGGATTCAGGTCTGCTGCGCAGCCCAGCGGGAGCAAGCTCCCTCGCCACAGGGGAAATTCACCGAGTTGGTGTTCAACCGCGCTTGGGCATCATCCGCAACAAGGTGTTATCGCCCACCACATAATGGTGATAAAGCCCCGCCAGCGCATGCAGGCCGATCAGCCAGTAGCCGATGTTGCCGATCAACACGTGCCAATGCTCCACCTGCTTGGCCAATGCCTTGTCTTCATGCACCAGTAGCGGCAGATCGAAGCCGTAGAACATCACCTGATGCCCCTCGGCGCTGGTGATCAGCCAGCCAAGAATCGGCATGCAGATCATGAACAGGTACAACAGCCAGTGCATCACCCGCGCCAGCAGGGTTTGCCATTGCGGCGAGGCCGGGAAGATTTTCGGTGCCGGGCCGATGCTGCGCGCTACCAGGCGAAACCACACCAGCACGAACACGGTCAGGCCGAGCATGTAATGCACTTCGCGGATCAGCGTGCGGCCGCCACTGCCCTTTGGAAAGATCCCCCGAAGCTCCATGCTGGCGTACACCAGGATCAACAGAAGCAGCATCAGCCAGTGCAACAGCACGGATACAGTGCTGTAGCGGGATTCGGAACTTGTCCACGGCATACGGTATTTCCTCACAGATCAGGGTCGCCACGTGCCGTTCTTGCGCGACGGCATGCTTTAACTGTAATCCGCTTTGGCGGATTTGCCTGAGGCTGATCGGAGTTTCACTGCGCTGAGTCAGGGCTTTAGCCAAAAAAAACGCCAGTGTCGCGAAGACCCTGGCGTTTTTTGTTGTTTTGATAAAAGGCGTGATCAGCTCGATTGCGGCATCTCGCCGTTGGCCAGACGCTTGTTGATGTCGGCAATCACTTCCGGCAGGTCGCTGATGGTGTCGATCATGTAGTGCGGGCGTGAGTCGGCGAACAGCGCATGGATGCGTTTGCGTTCGCTGGCCAGTTCGTCGCTGCCCAGCGCACGATAGCCGGCGTAGTCCAGGCCCAGCGCGTTGCCCGAGCAGATCAGCGCCACGGTCCACATCCCGGCGCGACGGCCTTCGAGGATGCCCGGCACGGTGTCATCGATCTTCACGCAGGCGCCTACGTCGTCGATGCCCAGCGCAATCACGTTGGCCAGGGCCTGAGCCGGCCATGGGCGACCGTTCGGCACTTCGTCGGTGGCGACCACGTGGTCGGCGACGTAGCCATTAGTGGCAGCGAGGGCCACGACCTTGTCCATCACCTGTTTCGGGTAGCCGGAGCAGGAACCGATCTTGATCCCTTGCTGACGTAGGTTGGCGATGGTTTCCAGGGCGCCGGGAATCAGCGCCGAGTGCTCGGCGATCTTCTCGATCTGCAGCGGCATGAAGCGGTTGTAGATCGCGGTCACGTCGTCATCGGTCGGGGTGCGGCCGAAGGCTTTGCGATAACGCTCGGCGACTTGCGGCTGATCGCACAGGGTGCGGATGTGGTCCCACTTGCCCATGCCCATCGGGCCACGGGCTTCTTCGATGGACACCTGCACATCGAATTCGGCGAAGGCTTCGACGAAGATCTGCGTTGGCGCGAACGAGCCGAAATCGACCACGGTGCCGGCCCAGTCGAGGATGGCGGCTTGCAGTTTGCTTGGGTTTACGTAGTTCATGGCAATAAGAATCCTGTGTTGGCAATGCAATTCAAAAGGTTTGGCGATCCTGTGGGAGCGGGCTTGCCCGCGATGGGGCCCTTTCAGTCGACATCTATGCTGATGGTTAGACCGCTATCGCGGGCAAGCCCGCTCCCACAGGTAGCGTGGTGATTCAAATATCGAGCACTTCCATCTCGCGCAGCACTTCGCCCACGGCCGCCACGGCCTGGCGCATCTGGTCCGGGGTGACGTGGCCGATGCAGCCGACGCGGAAGGTTTCGACCTGGGTCAGTTTGCCGGGGTAGAGGATGTAACCCTTGGCCTTGACCCGTTCGTAGAAGTCCTTGAACTGGTAGCGCGGATCTTTCGGGGCATGGAAGGTGGCGATGATCGGCGCCTGGATCGCTGCCGGCAGGAAGCTGCGCAGGCCGAGTTTGCTCATCTCTTCCATCAGCGCCTGACAGTTGGCGGCGTAACGCGCATGGCGCGCCGGCAGGCCACCTTCTTCGTTGTATTGCAGCAACGCTTCGTGCAGCGCGGCGACTACGTGGGTCGGTGGGGTGAAACGCCACTGACCGGTCTTTTGCATGTAGCTGTGCTGGTCGTACAGGTCCATCGCCAGCGAATGCGAGTTGCTGGCCGCTGCTGCCAGCGATTCCTTGCGAGCGAAAACAAAACCCATCCCCGGCACGCCTTCCAGACACTTGCCCGAGGCGGCGATCAGCGCATCGAACGGGACTTTTTGCGCATCCACTGGTAATGCACCAAATGAGCTCATGGCGTCGATGATCAGGCGCTTGCCATGTTGCGCAACGACCTCGGCGATTTCCGGCAGGGGATTGAGGATGCCGGTGCTGGTTTCGCAGTGGATCAGCGCGACATGGCTGATGTCGCCATCGGCGCGCAGCAGGCGGTCGACGTCAGCGGCGGTGGTCGGTTCGTCTTCAGCGGTTTCGAAGGTGCTGAACGAGCGGCCGAGCACTTCGCAGATCTTCGCCAGACGCTTGCCGTAGGCGCCGTTGATCAGCACCAGCACCTTGCCGTCACGCGGTACCAAGGTACCAATGGCCGCTTCGACGGCGAAGGTGCCGCTGCCCTGCAACGGTACGCAGTGGTGAGTGGCGGCGGCGTTGAGGATCGCCAGCAGTTGCTCGCAGAGGCTGGAGGTCAGTTGATTGAAGCGGTCATCCCATGACCCCCAGTCGACCATCATTGCCTGGCGGGTGCGGGCCGAGGTGGTCAACGGGCCGGGAGTGAGCAGGATGGGTGCGGCAGTACTCATTCGTGTGTCCTCGCGATAGCGCTGTGGGATGAAGCTACGGGGCATACGTTGCAATTCGGCGGTCTATCAATCAAATTGTTTGTTGTTATGCCAGCCATCAGCGAGGGTTATCCATGAATCTGTTCCAGCTACGCGCCTTCGATGCCGTGGCCCGGGAAGGCAGCTTCACCCGTGCCGCCGCGCGCCTGTTCATCAGCCAGCCGGCGGTCACCGGACACATCAAGGCGCTGGAGGAGCATTACCAGATCACCTTGTTGCGTCGCACCGCACGCCGGGTGGAACTGACCGAGGAGGGCACCAAACTGGCAGCTATCACCCGCGCCATGTTCGGTCTGGCCGAAGAAGCGCAGACCCTGCTCGAAGCCAACCGTCAGTTGCTCACCGGGCGCCTGGAAGTGGCGGCGGACGGCCCGCACATGGTCATGCCGATGCTCGCCAGCCTGCGTGCGCGCTATCCGGGGATCACGGTGAATTTGCGTCTGGGCAATGCGCAGGAAACCCTCGCCGCGCTGTTGTCCGAGCATGCCGACGTGGCGGTGCTGACCGAGGTCGAACCGCGCAAGGGCCTGCATCTGCAAGCGTTGAGCGAATCGCGGATCTGCGCGCTGGTACCGGCGGCGCATGCGTGGGCGCAGCGTACCGGCGAGGTGCGGCTCAAGGAGCTGGATCAGGTGATCATGGTGTTGCGCGAGCCGAGTTCGATTACCCGGCGCACCTTTGATCAGGCCTGCATGCAGGCGGCGGTGCATCCGCGAGTGTTGCTGGAGCTGGACAGCCGCGAGGCGGTGACCGAGGCGGTGGCAGCGGAATTGGGGGTGGGTGTGGTGTCGTCGGTAGAAGTCAGCCATGACCCGCGGGTGGTGGCGATTCCGATTGTCGGGGAGGGGCTGGTCAATCGGCACATGATCGGCTGTATGGAGCGGCGGCGGGAATTGCGCCTGATCCAGGCGTTTTTCGGCCTGGCGCCAGTCTGATACACCGTGGTGCCTTCATCGCTGGCAAGCCAGCTCCCACAGAATTTGTGGTGGCCCCCAAATTTGTGTGCGACGCCATACCTGTGGGAGCTGGCTTGCCAGCGATGAGGCCGTGACTGTCTAAGCAAGACTCTCGCGCACCATCTCGAGAAACGTCGCCACCACCCGCCGCGAACTCTGTTCACGCAAGCACACCAGCGTCTCGGTCAACCGCCGGGTGCAATCGGTGATCGGCAGCGCGCACACCCGTGAATCCGCGCCAAACTCCGCTGCCGACACCACACCTACGCCAATCCCCACCACCACCGCTTCACGCGCCGCCTCCCGACCCTCGACCTGAATCGCCGGACGAATGCGAAAACCGGCGCGGGCCATTTCTTCTTCCAGGGTCTGCCGGGTCACCGAGCCGTGTTCGCGCAGCACCAACGGCGTGTCATCCAGATCAGCCAGGCAGATCGACTCGCGTTCGGCCCACGGGTGATGGCGCGAGACGAACGCCACCATCGGGTCGTTGCGCAACGGCACGCACAGCAGGCGTTCATCAGTGACATCCCGCCCGAGCAGCGCCAGATCGGCCTGGTAGTTGAACAGGCGAAACAGCGATTCATCGGTGTTGCCAGTCTCGATCTTCACGTTGATCCCCGGGTAGCGCTCGCAGAACCGCGCGATCTGCGGCAGCACGTGCACCGGGGCGTCCACAGCGAGGATCAGGCTGCCGGTCTGCAACGCCTGGGATTCCTGCAGCAGTTCCTGGGCCTCTGCTTCGATCACAAACAGCCGCTGGGTGATCGCCAGCAGGCGCTCGCCCAGATCGGTCAGGCGCACCGAACGCTTGTTGCGATGAAACAGCAACACACCGAAGCGTTCTTCGAGTTTGCGCACCTGGTCGGAAATCGCCGGTTGCGTGAGAAAAAGCCGTTCGGCGGCTTTGGTGAAGCTTCCATGCACGGCCACGGCGTGGAAGGCTTTGAGCTGGGCGTGGGACACCGACATGCAGCCTCCGGTAACAAGCTGAGCTTATGTGTGAAATACGATAAATCGATTTTATTTATTAAACAGTAATTGCTTTGATCCGCTCACGCCATCACTGACTGCCCGCTCGGGCCGCAAGGTTGGCGATGAGCCTGTGCGTGCAACAACAGGACTCATCTGACCGCTATCGCCATAAGGATGGGGCGCTGGCGCAGTGCTCAACAATAAAAAACACAGGCGTTTACTTAACGATTCTGCCGGCACACTCACACCCTGAGGTCAGAACCACAATGAACAAGCACATCGGCACCATTGCGCGTTGGCGCATGCAGATTTTCGCTGTCACCTGGCTCGCGTACGCCGCTTTCTATTTCACCCGCAAAGCGTTTTCGGTGGCCAAACTGGGCATCGCCGAAGACCCGACCTTCATGCTCGACAAGATGGCCATGGCCAACCTCGATGCGATCTATCTGGCGGCCTACGCCATCGGCCAATTCACCTGGGGCATGCTCGCCGACCGCTTCGGCCCACGGGTCGTGGTGCTCGGCGGCTTGCTGATTTCCGCTGGCGCCGCGTTGGTGATGGGCAGTTTCGCCACGCTGCCGATCTTCGCCACCTGCATGCTGATTCAGGGGCTGGCGCAATCCACCGGCTGGTCGGGATTGTGCAAGAACCTCGGCAGTTTCTTCCCTGCCGAACAGCGCGGGCGAGTGCTCGGTCTGTGGAGTTCCTGCTATGCGTTCGGCGGTCTGGTGGCCTCACCGTTCGCCGGCTGGTGGGCGTATACGCTGGTCGGCACCTGGCACGCCGCGTTCATTTCCAGCGCGGCGGTGGTTGCGGCGGTGGCGGTGCTGTTCTTCATCTTCCAGCGCAACAAACCGGAAGACGTCGGCCTGCCGGCAGTTGAACCGGAGCCGGAACTCAGTGCCGCGGAAACCGAAGCCAACAGCAAGCTCAGCGTCTGGGAGCCGTTGAAGGAAATCCTGCGCAACCGCACGGTGCTGGTGCTGGGCCTGGCGTACTTCATGTTGAAACCGGCGCGTTACGCGATTCTGTTGTGGGGCCCGGTGATCGTCTTCGAGCAGATGCCGAGTGTCGGCAAGGTCGGCGCGGCGATCATTCCCACCTCGTTCGAACTGGCCGGTTTGCTCGGGCCGATCATGATCGGTCTGGCCTCGGACAAACTGTTCGGCGCCCGGCGCATGCCGGCCTGCGTCCTCAGTCTGCTGGCACTGACCGTAACGTTGGCGCTGTTCATGGGCGCGTTGCACACCGGCAGCGTGATGCTGGTGGTGGCGCTGCTGTTTGTCATGGGCCTGACCCTGTACGGGCCGGATTCGATGATCAGCGGCGCGGCCGCCATTGACTTCGGCAAGGCCAAGGCCGGTGCCACGGCGGCCGGTTTCGTCAACGGCTGCGGCTCGGTCGGCGCGGTGCTCGGCGGATTGCTGCCAGGTTACTTCGATTCGGTGACGGTGTTCATCGTCTTCGCCGGCTGCGCATTGTTCTCGGCGCTGGTACTGATTCCGCACTGGAACAGCCGCCCGGTCGGGGTGATGGAACCGCGCGCGGCCATTCCCAATTGCCCGCTGACCATCAAACCCCTGCGTAACTGAAAACCCTTGCCTCGCGGCCTGCTGCGGCGTTCGCGGCAGGCTGTGTCGTGGCCATCTGACTGGAGAATCCCATGCGACCGTTTTGGCTCGAGCAGGCCTTGCAGGCCGACCCATCCGCAACGTGCCCGTCGCTGCAAGGCGAAGTGCGCACTGACGTGTGCATCGTCGGCGGCGGCTATACCGGGTTGTGGACCGCGATCATGCTCAAGCAGCAGAATCCGGAACTCGACGTATTGCTGATCGAAGCCGACATCTGCGGTGCCGGTGCCAGTGGGCGCAACGGTGGTTGCGCGTTGTCGTGGTCTGCCAAGTATTTCACCCTTGAGCGTCTGTTCGGCGTCGAGGAAGCGGTGCGCCTGGTCAAGGAATCCGAGCGCAGCATCCACGCCATCGGCGAGTTCTGCGAGCAGTACGGCGTCGACGCCGATTACCGCCTCGACGGCACGCTGTACACCGCCACCAACCAGGCGCAGGTCGGTTCGACCGACGCAGTGATCGCGGCGCTGGAGCGCAATGGCATCAACTCCTTTACCCAACGCCCGGTGGCCGATGTGCAGCGCATGGCCGGTTCCAGCAAGCATCTGGAGGGCTGGTTTTCGCCGGCGGCGGCCAGTGTGCAACCGGGCAAACTGGTGCGCGGCTTGCGTCGGGTGGCGTTGCAACTGGGCGTGAAGATCCACGAAAACACGGCGATGACCGGCCTGGAGGAGGGCCGTCCGGCGCGCATTCACACGGCCAATGGCTGCGTGATCGCCGATCGTGTGGTGTTGGCGATGAACGCATGGATGGCCCGGGCGTTTCCGCAGTTCGAGCGCAGCGTGGCGATTGTTTCCAGCGACATGCTGATCACCGAGCCGCGCCCGGATCTGCTGCAGCAAATCGGCTTGACCAGCGGCGTCACGGTGCTCGATTCGCGGATTTTCGTGCACTACTACCACAACACCCCGGACGGCCGGATCATGCTCGGCAAGGGTGGCAACACGTTCGCGTTTGGTGGGCGGATGTTGCCGGTGTTCGATCAGCCATCGCCTTATGCGGATGTGCTCAAGCGCAGCCTTGGGGAGTTTTTTCCGGCGTTTGCCGGGGTCAAGGTGGATGCGACCTGGAATGGACCGTCGGATCGTTCGGTGACCGGGTTGCCGTTTTTTGGGCAGATGAGTGCCAGTGGCAATGTGTTTTATGGTTTTGGTTATTCCGGCAGTGGCGTCGGGCCGTGTCACATGGGCGGGCAGATTCTTGCCTCGTTGGTGCAGGGGCTTGATAACCCTTGGACACGTTCGCCGTTGGTGAACGGGCCGCTGGGGTATTTTCCGCCGGAGCCGATTCGGTATCTGGGGTCGTTGATGGTGCGTAATGCGATTCGGCGCAAGGAGCGGGCTGAGGATCATGGGCGGCGGCCGCGGCATCTGGATGTGCGGTTGGCGAAGTTTGCGGCGGCGGCGGGGAAGGCTGACAAGGGGTGATTGGGGGCTGGCGAGAGCTGCGTTCTTTTGGGTTACTGAGTACATATCCGTTGCTGCGGTAACGGCGGCTTAGGGTTCCGCCCTTACGGCGGGTCACTTTTCCAGACGCCGAAAAGTAACCAAAAGGCTGGGCCCCGGCGTACGGCCCTCGCTTAGGCTCGGGTTCCTTCGTTACGGGGTTGATCCGGGGGCATCGCCTCCGGTTGGCTTCGCTGCACCTCCTCTCGATGTGTTTGGCTGCGCCAAACGGTCGCTGCGCTCCCACCCCCGGATAAATCCCTCCACTCAGCCTGCCGAAGGGGCCGGCACGGCAAGATCAAGAGCTTTCGGCGAGCTGACACTCGGCCATTGAGTGGTGAAAAGCATGCGCTTGGCTTTAGCTCCCTGTGGGAGCTGGCTTGCCAGCGATAGCAATCTCCCAGCCGACCAATCTCCAACAGCTCACACCCAATCCAACTGTGGGAGCTGGCTTGCCAGCGATAGCGACCTCACAACCACCCAGTTTCTTCCAGGTGTACTCAATGCCAATGTCTGCGACGCTTACGGATCGGCCCCATGCAGCAGCCAATCGAGCAACAGGCTGCTGTCGCGCGGTGGTGGCGTTTCATTCGGTGGTGCGGGACGCGGGTTGGCGAGGCAGAGGATCGGTCGATCCGGGTCGCTGTCGAGAAAGCTCACCCACACCTCACTGCCGGCGCGGGGCAACTGGTGGGCGGCGAGCCGGCCGGTGCCGGTCAGCGCGATTGGCAGCCACAGGCACGCGGACTCGGCTGTCTGCGCAGGCCAGAGACTGACGCCGATGCGCCCGCGATCATCCAGTGCTGCTGACTGGCCGGGCGATCCCAGCACTCGTGCCAGGTGATAGCCGCCGATGTTCGGGCGCGGCTGCGCCAGGGGCGGGCGAAAATCGCTCGACCAGGGCAGGGCGCTGAAGTCGTTTCGGTAGCGATGCACGTCGGTTGTCGGATCGAGGATCGAGGGGTGCTGGCCCTGATGGTGCAGCTCGGTGATCAGCCATTGCTCGTTGAAAGCATTGATCGGGTGTTCGCTGATCTGCAACAGATGCCCGCTGCGCAACGCGCTGCAGTCGCCGGAGCCGCGGATCGTGCGCGACTGGCAGCGCTGACGCTGCAGATGGCGCCGGCTGCGTTGTTCGGAGTGACGCTGGTCGCTCGACAGGTTCAGCGGTGTGAGCGCGGGCACGGGGTGGTTGGCCGCGTCTGCGGTAATGACCGCCTGGCCCCGGTTGCGAATGCCGGGCGCGGCCATGACCGGTGTCGCGTCATGACGCTGTAACAGCGTGCTGATGCGTGGTGACGGCGTGTCGTCGGCAACGGCAAAAGGCACTGGCAGCGGCTCCTGCGGCAGGCTCAGGTTGTCATCGGCAAACACCAGCACATGCCCGTTCGGGTGATGTTCGAAGTGATAGTGAATACCTTCCTCCTCACACAGCCGTTGCACGAAGGCCAGGTCGCTCTCCTCGTATTGCAGGCAAAATTCCCGTGGCGGGTATTGGCCGACACTCATCTCGATCCGGTAACTGTCCGTTGGCAGTTGATGTTCTTCGAGCAGTTGCGCAAGGATCGTCGGCACGCTCGTTTGCACGAAGACCCGGCGCCGGGGCGGCTGGTCCAGACTCAGCAGCAGCGGGACGAGGATCAGCCGGTAGCCGATGCGGTGGCTGGCGCGATGCTCGCAACTGACACTGTGGATCAGGCCGTGAATCCCGTGATCGGTACCCAGGCGCAGGAACGCGGGTTGGCGCAGCAGGCTGCCGGGGGGCAACGCTGGCGCCAGACCGATCACTTCTATCTCGAAGCGAAACGGCTGATTGAGTGCTTCGGTGCCGCTGAAACGCAATACCGGCAGGCACAGCGGGCCGTCGGTCAGGGTCAGGGTGAACGGGCTATCCTTGTCATTGAGCATTCGTACGGGCTCTGTGGGCAATACGGACGGCAGAGGGTACGAAAACGCGAGCACGAATGGTCATGGCTGGTGGGCTTTTCAGAATCGCCCTACAAGTCGTGGTGAAGATGTCGATCCAACAATGATTTTTTTGGTCGATTGCCGACTTTAGGCCGTATAAACTTGGCGCCACGCGTCGGCCAATAGATGTCTCGGCGCCACAGATCAAGAGAGTGAGTAATGGGCGCACAGTGGAAGGTTAAACACAAAGAAGCGGCAGCCAACGCCAAGGGCAAGATCTTCGGCAAACTGGTGAAAGAAATCACCATCGCTGCCCGCAACGGTGCCGATACCGCCACCAACGCACACCTGCGTCTGGTGGTCGAACAGGCCAAGAAAGCCTCGATGCCCAAGGAAACCCTGGACCGCGCCATCAAGAAAGGCGCCGGCCTGCTGGGCGAAACCGTGCAATACCACCGTGTGACGTACGAAGGTTTCGCACCGCACCAGGTTCCGTTGATCGTCGAGTGCGTCACCGACAACATCAACCGCACCGTTGCGGAAATCCGCGTGGCGTTCCGCAAGGGGCAGCTGGGTGCTTCCGGTTCGGTGGCCTGGGACTTCAACCACGTCGGCATGATCGAAGCCTCGCCGGACACCCCGGACGCCGATCCGGAAATGGCCGCGATCGAAGCCGGTGCCCAGGACTTCGAGCCGGGTGAAGAGGGCGCGACCCTGTTCCTGACCGATCCGACCGACCTCGACGCCGTGCAGAAAGCCCTGCCTGAGCAAGGTTTTACCGTGCTGTCGGCCAAACTCGGCTACCAGCCGAAGAACCCGGTCAGCGGCCTGAGTGCCGAGCAGATGGCTGAAGTCGAAGCGTTCCTCGAAGGCCTCGACAACCACGACGACGTGCAGGACATGTTTGTCGGTCTGGCGGGCTGATTTGCTGCAAAGATAACCTGTGGCGAGGGAGCTTGCTCCCGCTCGGCTGCATAGCAGTCGTTGTTTTTGGGACGGCTTCGCCGTCCAGCGGGAGCAAGCTCCCTCGCCACAGGATTTGGGTCAGTTACAGCTTTTCCAGCACCTCAATCACTTCGCTGAACCCCGGCCGCGCCAGCACATCCGGCTGACAGCAACGCTGTTCCAGCGCCTCCAGCACCTCGCGTCGTTCATCGCTCAACCCCGAGTCGATGCGCGCCAGCAACTCCCCGAGCAGAACCCCGAACGCCCGCACTTCGATGCGCTGCAGTGCCCGGGTTTCCAGGTTGTCGGTGGTGGCATGGAACGACGCCGCGCCGAAATCCCCGAGCAAGCATTCGCCCTGATCGTTCAACAGAATGTTGTGGCCGTAGAGGTCGCCGTGGGTGATGCCCTGTTGATGAAGGTGTTCGGCTGCCGAAGCGATGCCTTGGGCGATGTTCAATGCCACTTCGGCACTGAAACGGCAATCTTCTGCGTAGACATCCCGTGAGCAGCTCGCCAGGCTCGGCAATGCCGCGAGGTTGCGAAAGCTTGGGTCGATCAGTTGCATTACCAGTCCCTGTTGGCCATCAGGATGCCCGTGAATACGGCCCTCCACGCGGATCAGGTTCGGGTGCAGGCCGGCGGTGATGCAGGCGTTCATCTCGTGCAGCGGCGATCCGTCGCTGGTCATTTCACCTTTATACAGTTTCACCGCTACCGGCACCTGCGAGCCGTCGGCGCGCTGCCACTGCGCCCGGGAAATCACCCCCGACGCGCCTTCGCCCAGGCGTTGTTCCAGACGCAGCGCCGACCAGTCGATCAGCGGCGTGGCTTCCAGCGCGGCGGCATCGGCCTCGGTTTCCAGCGGATTACCGGCGTACGCCAGCCAGGTCAGGCTTGGCAGGGTCAGCAGCCACTGCGGCAGTTCACGCATCTGGTTGGCGGCGATGCGGATCAGCTCCAGGCGATGGCACTGGCTCATGGAGGCTGGCAGCGCTTGCAGGCGATTGCCGGCCAGCAGCAACTTTTGCAGGTACGGGCGCTCGCCCAGTTCGGTCGGCAGGGTTTCGATGCAGTTATCGGTCAGGATCAACCAGCGCAGCAGCGGCGGCAATGCAGCGCCCGGCACGTGGCTGATGCGGTTGGCCTTGAAGCCGATCATCGTCAGCGCCGCACATTTTCCGACGCACTCCGGCACCTCGGTGAAGCGGTTGTCCGAGCAGAACAGGATGCGCATCCGGGTCAGTCGATGCAGGTCGTCCGGCAGGCTGCTCAAGGCGTTGCCGCTGAGGTTGAGCACCTCCAGCGTATCGGCCAGTTCGAAAATCTCCCGGGGAAACTCGGTCAGTCCGCAGGACAGATCCAGCCGGGTAATGCCCGACAACTCGCCGGCGCGCAATTGAGCAAGGGTGTGCATGGGGATGTTCACTATCAAGGGAAAGAAGCGCCGGGCGCTCGGAATGGGCGACATGATAACGGCAATGGCTGGATTTGCATTGACCCGACCCTCGATAACACCGGAAACCCTGTGGGAGCGAGCTTGCTCGCGAAGGCGTCCTGTCAGTCAGTGATTCGTCACTGACACTCCGCTTTCGCGAGCAAGCTCGCTCCCACAGTGGTAATCGGTGGTGATCAATGGGATCAGTGGATTTCCTGCAGCTGCCCCAAACGGCTGCGGGTGCGGGCCAGGTCGATGGCATTGCCGCCAAGCGCATCGCGCAGTGGCAAGCGGCTGAGCAGGATCAGGTGTTTGTCCTGGTCGTAGAGCACGTCGATCAGGTTGATGAAGCGCTGTTGCGCGGCGATCGGGCATTCGCCCAGTTCCGGCAGATCATCGATGATCCAGTGATCGAAACGTCGACACAGCTCCAGATAATCCATGACCGCCGTTGGTTGCTCACACACATCGTTGAAGGTGAAACCGACGGTGCGGCCTTCGCACAGCCGTGCCTGCAAGTGCCGGATGCCCACCGGCAAGGCAATCGCCGGCGCGTCCTGCGCGGGCAGGTTCAAGGCCTGGCGCTGGGTCGCGGTGGCCGGCCACACATAGTGGCCCTGGGTGAATAACTGATGCGCATGGTTGCTCGCCTGGCTGCGGTAATCGTGCGGGCCGCCGACCTCCATCACTTGCATGCGGGCGTTGATCAATTCGATCACCGGTTTGAAGCGCGCGTGATAGAGCGGGTTGGGCAGCAAGCCTTCCGGCGGATAGTTGGAGGTCACCAGCAACAGGATGCCGCGCTGGAACAAGGCCTTGAACAGGCGGGTGATGAGCATCGCATCGCCGATGTCATGCACATGAAATTCGTCGAAGCACAGTACCCGGCAATCGTCTAACAGCTCGTCGAGGGTGACGCCGAGAGCGTCGTCCTGTTCGCGATGGTTAAACATGCCCTGATGCAACCGGGCAAAGAATTCATGGAAATGCACGCGCTGTTTCTGCGCGGTCGGCAGCGCCTGGAAAAAACCGTCGAGCAGCCAGCTCTTGCCACGTCCGACCGCACCATGCAGGTACAGGCTCGGCGGCGTTTGCGGCCTGGCGCCGAACAACAGGCTGGCCTGCTGCGCCATGCAATCGATCACCCGCTGCTGGCTGTGGCTGAGGGTGTAACCCTGGCCCTGGGCCTTGCGCCGGAAATAGTCGCGGATCGACTGGGCATTCGCGTCATGCCCGGCATGCGCTGGCCGACCCTTGGCGAACCAGCGGCGCAGCGCCGACCAGCGTAAGGTCAGTGGCGATCGTTTGGGCGCTCGAGAGGGCACAGTGCAGTCACTCCGTGTTCATCAGACCGGCGCCCGGAGGCGCGGCGCCGTAGTGTAACCAGAGGCTGCGCCCGGCTTCTATCGCGGCTGGTCGACTGTGGGCGATCACTGAACAGATTTGTGCGGAGCGTACAGCTATTTTCAGCGATGTAATTCGCCGTGTTGCCAAACTTTCGAAACATATCCCGGCAGATCCATGGATCCAATCGACTGGCGAATTCGTCGACCGTTGCTAATCTGAAACACAGTAACGTCATCCAGGATGTTCCCTCACAAGGAATGGGACAGTGATTGTACGTGTGGTGATGGGCCTGCTCGGGGTGCTGGGGGCCTCGGTGCATGCGGCGGATCTTCAGGTCGAAGTCCGCGTTGACGTGCAGCGAGGCTGCCAACTGATCGGCCAGCAGCGTGAGGCGGGTATCGAACAACTGGGTGTGCTGGATTTCGGCAGTACTGCGCGTCTCGATGATCCGGCCGGATCACTGGGTGCGGCACTGACCAACCAACGTCTGCCGCGCCTGGAGTGCAACCCCGACACGCCGTATCAGCTGCGGGTCGACGGTGGCCTGCATGGCGGCGTTGGTGAGGTTCGCTACATGGCGGGGGCTGCGGGAAGCCAGCCGATTCCCTATCGGCTGTATCAGGACGCGGCGCGCCGGGTGCCGCTGGTGGTGGACGTGCCGGTCAGCGGCCGGGTGCCGGACACCGGCACGGTGGAGCTGCCGCTGTATGCACGAATCGAGCGTCTGGCGCAGGTGCCGCAGGTCAGCCGCTATTCGGATCTGGTGAAAGTCACCGTGACCTGGTGAGTGCAGGATTTCAGGCAATTCGCTGGAGGCGGGTTGCGCAGGGAAGGGGCGTTCAATGCTGAACGCAAGGTACGCAGGCATCCTGAAGGAGTAGGACGGACGCAATGACAGGCAAGCACTGGATGGTCATCGCCACGGGTACGTTGCTGTTGCTCGCTGACGACGCACAGGCGGCGATCAGTGGGCAGATCAATGCGCGGCTGATCCTGATCGCCGGGTGCGAAGTCACCAACAGCGCCACCCCGGCGATCCCGGTGAGCAATCTGGGTACCCTCGATTTCGGTCAGCAGGGGCCGACCTGGAACGCGCCGATCAAGGCCAGCCTCGACGGCGACAGCAGCGGCAAGCTGAATGTCGCCTGCAATCCTTCGGTCACCGGTTTCACCGTCACCATCGATGGCGGCAGCCACGGTGACGGCACCACCCGCCGCCTGAGCAACGGGCGTCAGACCCTGCCTTACCAACTCTTTCTGGATGCCTCCGGCAGCCAGCGCTACAGCATTGGTCAACAACACAATTTCGCTGTCACCAGCGGTGCGCAAATACCGATTCCGGTGTTTGGCACGGTGGTGGCGAATACCCGCGCGGTACCGGCAGGTGTCTATACCGACACGCTGACGGTGACGCTCGACTGGTAACCCCGTAGAGGACGGACACCATGCGTACGTTTGCATCAAGGATAGGTTTGTCGTTGCTCGGCCTGACGCTGGTTTCCAGTGCCCACGCCGCCACCACGGTCACCGGCCAGATCACCGCCAGCCTGACTCTGATCAGCAGCTGTCAGGTCAATGGCGCCGGCGGCTCCACGGGCCTGAACTTCGGTGCGCTGAACTTCGGTACCGCCAACAGTCTGTTCACCACCGCCAGCGGGCAAGTGCTCGGCGGTGGCGGCGGGGCGTTGTCGATTCTCTGTTCCAGCGGCACGACCCCGGTGGTCAAAGTGCGCGCCGGTGCTCACGACGGGCAGTCGCCGGGCGGCGCTCGTGCGCTGTACGACGGTGTCGCCAACTATGTGCCGTACGATTTCTACACCGATGCCGGGCATTCACAGCTGCTGCCGATCGACGGCACGATCAACCTGGCGACCAGCACTGGCGTGGCACAGACGGTGAATATCTACGGTCAGGCGGTGGGCAAGGCCGGGCTGCCGGCCGGGACTTACACCGACACCGTCGCTGTCGAACTGACGTTCTGATGCCATGCGCCGCCAGGGCTGTGCCGCGCTGCTCCTGCTCTGTGCGGGCAGTGTGCCGCTGCCGCTGGGGGCGGCGACCAGCCAGAGCTTTCAGGTCAGCGCGACCGTCACGCCGGGGTGTCTGGTAGTTGGCGGGGTGTCGAATTACGGCGGGCTGAATTTCGGCTCGCGCTCGGCCCTCGCGACGGGAACGGTGCAAGTGGCATTGACCGGCGGCGTGCAGCTGCAATGCACCCCCGGTGTGACCTTGAACATGAGCGTCGATGGCGGCCAGTACAACAGCAGCGGTCGCCACATGCAGATCAACAGCGGCAGTGCGCGGGTGGCGTATGCGCTGTTTCGCGATGCGGCTTACAGTCAGAGCCTGGGCATCGGCCAGAGTGTGGCGGTGGCCTATAGCGATGCAAACAACATCAGCCTGCCGATTTACGGCCAGGTGCAATTGCCGGGCAATCAGCCCGGGGGGACGTACAGCGACGTGTTGCAGGTGCAGCTGTCGTGGTAAAGCGACATTTGAATGGCCGACAAGGAGCAGGTTCATGGGGGCAGTTACGTCTGGACATTCGTTGTTGCAGGGCGCGTTGCTGGCGCTGGTCATGCTCGGGGCCGGCCATGCGCAGGCCGCCAGCTCGGTGCTGATCTGGCCGATCGATCCGGTGCTGGAGGCCGATCAACAGGCCAGTGCGCTGTGGCTGGAAAACCGTGGCACGGAAACCGCCAACCTGCAGATCCGTGTGTTCGGCTGGAGCCAGAGCGGTTTTGCAGAGCAATACCAGAATCAGCGCGACGTGATCGGCAGCCCGCCGGTAGCGAAGATCGAGCCAGGGCAAAAGCAACTGGTGCGTCTGACCCGGACCAAGGATGTGCCGCCGGGGCAGGAGCTGGCCTACCGGATCATCATCGACGAAATCCCTTCCGCCCAGCCGCCGGCTGCCGAGGGCGGCAAGACCGCCGCCGCGATCCGCTTCCAGATGCGCTATTCGGTGCCCTTGTTTGCCTACGGCGCGGGGCTGTGGAGCAAGGAAGACAGCAGCCGCCCGCGTGATCCCAAAGGTATCGGTGTGCCGCAACTGAGCTGGCGCACGGTGACGGTGGACGGCCGGCCGTATGTCGAGGTGCGCAATCAGGGCGCGGTGCATGCGCGGCTCACCGACGTGGCGATCAAACAGGGCGGACAGAACAAACCATTGGCCGAAGGCTTGCTGGGTTACGTGTTGCCGGGGGCGGTGATGCGCTGGCCGGCACCGGGGCCGTTGGCCAGTGAGTCGGCGTTGCAGGTGCGGGTCAATGGCGGGGCGCAGGTGCAGAACATTGCGCCGGGACGCTGAACCAAGACCCTGTGTTGAGTGGATTACTGTGGCGAGGGAGCTTGCTCCCGCCGGGTTGCGAAGCAGCCCCAAGTCAGGCGAGCACGCAGTGTCAGGTAGCCCGCTTAAACAGATCTAACGACGGCTGCGCCGCCGAGCGGGAGCAAGCTCCCTCGCCACAATGATTGCGTCAGGTCGTCAAAATTCCAGAGAAAGATAACTGGCTTTGGCAAGAGTGGCATCAGGAGGATCAAGTCCATTGACGGACGTAAAGCGTGTATGAGCCCGGGATGGGCTCGTCGTATTCAGCGTCCGTTGTGGCTCATGACCGGCGCGTGGTGCCTGATGTTCGTGCAACCATCTGAGGCCGGCGAACTGCCGCCGCCGCCCAGCGGCATGGAGGCTGTGAGTGATGCACAGTTGTTTCTGGAACTGGTGGTCAATCAGATGAACACCGGGCGGGTGGTGGCGGTGCAGCAGCGTAACGGGCATCTGTTTCTGCCGGCCAGTGCACTGCGCGAAACCGGAATGAAATTGCCCGAGGGCAGCGCTGACGAAGTCGATCTCGACGGTTTGCCGGGACTGCACAGCGAATACGACAGTGTCGGCCAGCGTCTGCTGCTGGATGTACCACCGCAGTGGTTGCCGGACCAGTTCATCGGCAACCGCGAGAACTATCCACGCACCCCGGCGCTGAGCAGTTTCGGCGCGTTGTTCAACTACGACTTGTACCTCAACGACACTGACGATGCCGGCACTTATCTGGCGGCCTGGAATGAGCTGCGGCTGTTCGACAGCTGGGGCACGTTGTCCAATACCGGGCAGTACCGGCGCACCTTGTCCGGGGATTCGGTCAGCACGCTCGACAACGGTTACCTGCGCTACGACACCACCTGGCGTTACTCCGATGACGAGCGAATGCTCACCTACGAAGGCGGGGACGTGATCAGCGGCGCCTTGCCTTGGAGCAACTCGGTGCGTCTGGGCGGCGTGCAATTTTCACGGGATTTTGCCGTGCGTCCGGATCTGGTCACCTATCCGTTGCCGCAGTTCGCCGGCGAGGCCGCGGTGCCGTCGTCGGTGGATCTGTTCATCAACGGCTACAAGTCGAGTAGCACCGACCTGCAACCGGGGCCGTATACCCTGACCAATATTCCCTTCATCAACGGCGCCGGGGAGGCCGTGGTAGTGACCACTGATGCATTGGGGCGGCAGGTGTCGACCACGGTGCCGTTCTATGTCACCAGCAGTCTGCTGCAAAAAGGCCTGAGTGATTTCTCGGTGGCGGCCGGTACGTTGCGCCGCGATTACGGCTTGAAGGACTTCAGCTATGGCCCTGGCGTGACTTCCGGCAGCCTGCGCTACGGTGTCAGCGACAGCTTCACCCTGGAAAGCCACGCCGAAGCGGCTGACTCGCTGAGCCTCGGCGGCATCGGCGGCAATTTGCGTCTGGGCAATTTCGGTGTACTCAACAGCGCCATCAGTCAGAGCCGATTCGACGGCGACGGCGGCGAGCAGTTGAGCCTCGGTTATCAGTACAGCAGCCAGCGCTACAGCTTTTCCTGGCAGCGCCTGCAACGTCGCGACCAATACGCCGACCTGAGCGTGATCGACAGCCCTTACATCAGCCTCAGCCGGCGCAGCGAGCAGGCGACCCTGAGTGTCAACCTCGAGCGCTGGGGCAGCCTCGGTGCCGGTTATTTCGACGTGCGCGCGGCGGACGATTCGCGCACGCGTCTGCTCAACCTGAGCTGGAGCAAACCGCTGTGGCGCAACAGCAGCTTCTACCTGTCGGCCAACCGCGAGATCGGCGACAGCAACTGGGCAGTGCAGGCGCAACTGGTGATCCCGTTCGATCTGCGCGGCAGCCTGGCGATCAGCAGTGAACGCAGCAAAACCGGGCAGAGTCAGCAGCGGGTCAATTACAGCCGCTCGGTGCCGACCGAGGGCGGGGTCGGTTTCAATCTGGGTTACGCCAAGGGTGATGGTCCTGACTATCGCCAGGCCGACGTGACCTGGCGTATGCAGTCGGTGCAGTTGCAGGCCGGGGTCTACGGCACGTCCGAGGCCGAGACCCGTTGGGCCGATGCCAGTGGCTCGCTGGTGTGGATGGACCGCCAGGTGTTCGCCGCCAATCGCATCGACGACGCGTTTGTGGTGGTCAGCACCGAGGGTTTCGCCGATATTCCGGTGCGCTACGAAAACCAGCAGGTCGGGCAGACCGATAAAAACGGCCACTTGCTGGTGCCGTGGAGCAGCGCGTACTACCGCGGCAAATACGAAATCGATCCGCTGAATCTGCCGGCCAACGTGCGCAGCCCCAACGTCGAACAACGTATCGCCGTACGCCGTGGCAGCGGCTACTTGCTGGAATTTCCACTGACCCGGGTGATCGCCGCGAGCATCGTGCTGGTGGATGCGCAGCAACGTGAACTGCCACTGGGCGCGGGCGTGCTGCACGAGCAGAGTGGTACGAAGACGGTGGTCGGCTGGGACGGGCTGGTCTATCTGGAAAACCTGCAGGCGCAGAACTCGTTGTTGGTGACGCTGGCCGACGGCAAGACCTGCAAGACGCAATTCGCTGTGGACATGCAGCAAAGCCAGGTGCCGCTGATCGGCCCGTTGGTGTGCCAATGAGCGCGGCGCGGATCTGCCTGTGTCTGGCGTTGCTGCTGCCGGGGATGGCGCAGGCCTTGTGTTCGGTGGTCAGCACCACGCCGGCGGCGTTCGGCTCGATCAGCTCGATTGCCGTGCGCACCACGACGCAGCCCAGTTCCACGCTCAACGCCGGGTTGAGTTGTACTGGTTCGCTGCTGTCATTGCTGACCAGCAACGATCATTTCTACGCCACCATCACCTCGACCCAGAGCGGCTTGCTCGGGCCGACGGGCGACGTCATTGGCTACACAATCTACGCCAACAACAGCACCAGCTACCCGGTGACTCGCGGCACCGCCTATGACTTCGCGCGCAACGGCATCATCGATGCCTTGGGACTGCTCAACGGCACCACCCCGAAAACCGTGCCGCTGTATCTGGGCACGACCATTGGCAGCAACGTTGCCGCCGGTGTCTATACGGAAACCCTGAGCATTTTCTGGAACTGGAATTACTGCTCCGGGATCGGTATCGGCAGTGTCTGTCTGGGGCGCGACATCAATAGCGGTACCGCGACGTTGACGGTGAACCTGACCGTGTCCAACGACTGCACGATTACTGCGCCGAACATTGCCTTTGGTAGCGCACCGGTGATCAGCGCTTTTACCCCGGTGACCGGGCAGACGATCAATCTGGCCTGTACCAAGGGCAGCGCCTACACCGTCGGTTTGAGCGACGGGCAGAACCCGGTCAGTGTTGGCGGTCGGCGGCGGATGATTTCCGGGAGTAATTATCTGGCCTACGACATCTTCAAGAGCGCCGGCACCACTCGTTGGGGCAGCGTTGGCAGTGCCCGTCGCAGCAGCACTGACGCCGAGGTTAATCCGGGGAACGGTTTGGGTACGGGGAGCCAGATCTTCAATTACAACGCGAAGATCTACACCGACCAGACCACGCCGCCGGCGGGCACTTATTTGGACAATGTGGTGCTCGACATAGGTTTCTGACCCAACACAGTCCCCTGTAGGAGCTGCGGCACGCTGCGATCTTTTGATTTTTAACATCAAGGTCAAAAGATCGCAGCGTGCCGCAGCTCCTACAGGGGGGCTTTCAGAATTGCATTGATTGCTTCAGTTGTTTTGCCGCCGGCGAGTCCGTCGGGCTGACCATTGCATAGTTGTACCCGCCACCGGACCAGTAATCCGCCTGCAGATCGCCGTCGCTGCGGCTGCCGCGTGGCAGGAAGGTGTTCTTCGGCCCAGGTGGCCGCACATAGAAACTGACCTTGTGGCCGCTGCGATCCTCGTACATGACCATCGCCGCCGGGCCTTCGTCGGTGCTGAGCAGGCGGCCGCTGACCGGTTCGAACCCGGCGGATTTCAGGTCCGGCAAGCGACTGGCCTGAGTGAAATAGCGATCGAGCCAACGCTGCATATCGCCGTCAGTGTCGACTTTGTAGTCCGCTGGCAAAATCCCTTGCTGGGCAATCAAACGATAGGCCTGCAAGGCGTCGGTCATCGGCAGCATCGAAGACCGCACCAAGGTCATCTCCCGTGCCTGCCAGCCACTGAAGCCGCCGATGCCGACCGCAATCAGCAACACCGCGGCGCTGGCCAGGTGCCGCCGCGACTGACGCTTGAGGCGCTGGCGAATCAGCGCCGGATCGAGCGCCGGATTGGCCGGTTGTTGCAAGGCGCCGCCCAGTGCTGCGCGCAACAACTGGGCGTCGTGCTGCCAGGCGCGCACCTGCGCGGCGGCTTCCGGGTGAGCGGTCAGCCAGGTGTCGATCAGACGCCGGTCGGCTTCGTTGAGTTGGTGATCGACGTACGCGTGCAGGTCGCGCTCGCTGGGGGGCATGCTGATCATTTGAGTATCCGCAAAGAAGGGCTGCTGATTTCGCCGTCGCTGAGTTGGCGCAAGGCCTGGCGGGCGCGGGACAGGCGCGACATCACGGTGCCGGTGGGGACGTCCAGAATCTCGGCGACTTCCTTGTAGCTCAGGCCTTCGACCGAGACCATCAGCAACAGTGCGCGTTGCTCGGTGGGCAGGCGATCGAAGGCTTGCAGGGTCGATTGGGCGATCACGGTGCGCTCGGTCGAGGGTTCGGCGTCGTCGCGACCGGTGAAGAATTCGAGCATCCGCGCATAACGACGGGAGCGTCGGTGGGCGTCGAGAAACTGCCGATAGAGGATCGCGAACAGCCACGCGCGCACGTCCCCCTCGGCGCGTTTCGCACCCCAGCCGGACAGGGCCCGCTCGAGGCTGGCCTGCACCAGATCGTCGGCGCTGCTGCTGTTGCGGGTCAACGACACGGCAAAGCGGCGCAATCTGGGAATGATTTCTCTCAACTGTTCGTCGAATTCGCTCATGAATTTCTGCTAGTCACTACGCTGTGGACTAGGGAGACGTCTGCCGTTCGAGGTTATTCCACGTTCGGAAAAATAAATACCGGGCCATGGAATAAATCCCGCTGGGGTGCGTCTTGCTGATTCTTCCCTACTTGTGGCCGATGGCCCTGGAGTTATTCATGGTTGATCGCACTTCACCGCCGGGCAGGCCGCCGCGTCCGCCCTTGAGTGCCGCGAGCACAGTGTTGCGCCTGACGGCGATTGCCGTGGTGGTTGCCGCTGTCGCTGGGGCGTTTGCCTACGTGCACGGTAATCTTGACCCACAACGTCTGACGCCCAAGGCGCTGGTCGATGTGCTGGAGAAAAACAACGGCGTGCATCCCGGGTTTCGGCGCAACCACGCCAAGGGCGTGTGCGTGATCGGGCATTTCGAGAGCACTGGCGAGGCGCGAGCGTTCTCTTCCGCGCAGGTGTTCAACGAGGCGCAGACGCCGGTGGTCGGGCGTTTCGCATTGCCGGCGGGCAATCCCTACGCCCCGGACAGCAGCGTGCCGATCCGCAGTCTGGCGCTGCGTTTCACCCAGGCCAACGGTCAGCAATGGCGAACCGGGATGAACAGCATGCCGGTGTTCCCGGTCGGCACTCCCGAGGCGTTCTACCAGTTGCAGCAGGCACAGTCGCCGGATCCGGCCACAGGTAAACCGGATCCGTCGAAAGTCCCGGCGTTCTTCGCCGCGCACCCGGAAGCCGTGCCGTTTCTGACGTGGGTGAAAACCGCCAAACCGTCGGCCAGCTATGCCACCGAAACCTACAACAGCGTGAATGCGTTCTATCTGGTCAACGCCAGCGGGCAGAAGCAGGCGGTGCGCTGGAGTGTCACGCCACTGGCGCGTGATGCCGCCGGAGCCGCGGCGCCGGAGGGTGCGGATTTTCTCGAGAAGGATCTGGTGCAGCGCCTGGCCGAGGGGCCGTTGCGCTGGCAGCTGAATATCACCCTGGCCAACCCCGGTGATCCAGTGAACGATGCGAGCAAAACCTGGCCCGAGGGTCGCAAGGTGATCAACGCCGGCACGCTGGTGCTGGAGAAGACTCAGCCGCAGCTCAGCGGCGAATGCCGCGACATCAACTACGATCCGCTGGTACTGCCGGCCGGTATCGAAGGTTCCGACGACCCGCTGCTCGCCGCGCGTTCCGCCGGTTACGCCGACTCCTATCTGCGGCGTACCAGTGAAGTCGGCCAATTGCCCGCCGCCCGTCAGGAGGCTCGCCCATGAGCACGCAACCGACTCATTTCGCGCTGTTGGCGCGGCTGCTGCACTGGCTGATGGCGCTGATGATCATCGCCATGTTGTTCATTGGCGCCGGCATGGTCACTTCGGTTTCACAGCGGCATGAATGGCTGATTCATCTGCACAAACCGCTGGGGATTGCGATTCTGCTGCTGGTGATCGTGCGTCTGTTGGTGCGGTTTTCCACCCGACAGCCGCCGCTGCCCGCCGATCTGCCGGGCTGGCAGGTGATGGCGGCCAAGGCTTCGCATGTGTTGTTGTACGCCTTGATGCTGGTGTTGCCGCTGCTCGGTTGGGCGATGATCAGTGCCTCGGGCGAGCCGGTGATGCTCAGCAATACCTTGCAGTTGCCGTCGATCCTGCCGGCCGATGCGCAAGTGTTTGCCCTGCTGCGCAAGGCGCATGGCTATCTGGCGTATCTGTTGTTCCTGACGGTGCTGTTGCACCTGGCGGCGGCGCTGTTCCACGGTTGGGTACGCCGCGACGAGGTGCTCGACAGCATGTTGCGCGGTCGCGATCGCGATTAACCCGCCTGCGTGGCGCACCGCTGCGGTGCGCCACTTTTCAGGGTCAGCCACCAATAGCCCAGCGCCACTGCATTGATAGCGGCGCCAAGCAGACACACGCCGGTCCAGCCGGCCCAGGCGTACATCGCCGTCGAGGTAATCGAACCCAATGCGCTGCCGATCGAATAGAACAGCATGTAGCCGGCGGTGAGGCGGCTTTGCGCTTCGGGCCGCACGCTGTAGATCATGCTTTGGCTGGTGACGTGTACGGCCTGCAAGCCCAGATCGAGGGTGATCACCCCCAGCAACAGCGCCCACAACGAGGACTGGGTCAGGGCGATCGGCAGCCACGAGGCGAGCATCAGCAACAGCGACAGACCACTGACCCATTGGCCCAGGCCGCGGTCGGCGAGATGTCCGGCACGCGCGGCGGCGAGTGCACCGGCGGCACCGGCGAGGCCGAACAGACCGATTTCGCTATGGGACAACGACAGCGGTGGGGCGGCCAACGGCAGCACCATCGGCGTCCACAAAACCATGGCGCTGGCGAAGGTCAGCAGCGCGAGAATCGCCCGTTGTCGCAGCACCGGCTCTTGCCTGAACAGGCTGAACACCGAAGCGATCAGCGCGCCGTAACGGCTCGCCGGCTGCGCGGCTTCATTCTTGGGCAATACACGTAACAGCAGCAGCGCCATCAGCAGCGTCAGCCCCGCCGACAGCAGATAAATTGCCCGCCAACCGGCCAGATCAGCCATGGCCCCGGCAACGGTGCGCGCGAGCAGAATACCGACGACGATGCCGCTGGTGACCACGCCGACCACGCGCCCGCGTTGCGCCGGGATGGCCAGTGTCGCGGCATACGCCACCAGCACTTGCGTCACCACGGCGAGCAGGCCGGTCAGGGTCATGCCGAGCAGCAACCACGCGCTGCTTGGCGCCAGCGCGATCATCAGCAGTGCGGCGGCCGAGAGCAGGGTCTGGGTGACGATCAACCGGCGTCGGTTGAGCAGGTCGCCGAGTGGCACCAGCAACACCAGACCGATGCCGTAGCCGATCTGCGTCAAGGTGATGACGATGCCGATGGTTGCCGGCGACATGGCGAAGGCCTCGGCCATGGCGTCCAGCAGCGGCTGCGCGTAATACACATTGCCTACAGCCAGACCGCAGGCAATGGCGAACAGCAGCACAACGCTGCTTTTGAGGGGTTGAGATTGCATGCCCTGATTCCTTTTTGGGTTTCAAATTAAAACCAGAATTACGGTAAGCATTCTGGTTTTAATTTGCAACCTTGTTGGTTATGGCGTTTGAATGCGCAAAAAAAAGATCGCAGGCATAGCTGCGATCTTTGGGTGGAGCGGGGGAGGGATCAGCGCAGAGTGTCGACCATGTCGGCGATGGTGGTCAGCACGTCCTTGCCCAACTGTTTCGAGCGCTTGCCCGACCAGCCCGTTTCTTTGTTCGGATGGTCGTCGTGATCCTTGAACGGCATTTCCAGAGTCAGCGACAGGCAGTTGTATTTCTGCCCGACCGCGTTGCAGGCCAGGGTCATGTTGGCCTGGCCCGGTTCGTCGCGGGTGTAGCCGTACTGGGTCTGGAAGTCTTTGGTGGTGTGCTTGAGGTGCGTGCGGAAATGCTCTTCAAGCTTCTCGATGCGCGGTGTGTAACCCGGGTTGCCTTCACAACCGGCGGTGAACACGTGGGGGATTTCCTCGTCACCGTGTACGTCGAGGAACAGATCGACGCCGTACTTTTCCATCTGCTGTTGTACGAAAAGTACCTCGGGGCTGACCTCCTGACTGGCGCTCTGCCAGGCGCGGTTCAGGTCCTGGCCCATGGCGTTGGTACGCAGATGGCCGTGGAAGGCGCCGTCCGGGTTCATGTTCGGCACCAGATACAGATCCGCGCTGGCCAGCAGTTTGTTCAATACCGGGTCGTCGTGGCGTTCCAGGCGTTCGATCACGCCCTCCATGAACCATTCGGCCATGTGTTCGCCCGGGTGCTGTTGCGCGATGATCCAGACTTTGCGCTGGCCTTCTGCGCCGCTGCCCTTGCGCAGCAGTTGAATGTCCCGACCCTCGACGCTCTTGCCGGTGGACACCAGTTCGGTGCCGGCCTTGCTCAGCGCCTGCTCGATCAGCCAGTCGTGACGACCGCGGCTGTAGGGTTCGAAGTAGGCGAACCAGGCGTGAGTCTGCTCGGCTTCGAGGCAAAAGCGCAGGCTGTCGCCTTCAAAACTGGTGGGAATGCGGAACCAGTTGACGTGATCGTAGGAAGCGACCGCCTGATAGCCGGTCCAGGCTTTGTTGTAGGAGGATTGGCTGGCGTTGACCAGGCGAAACCAGTGTTCCTGATGAACATGCAGGCCGCTGGCCTTGAAGTGGAACCACTGGAAGTGAGCGCTCCGGGTATCCGGGCGAATGGCCAGAACCGGGTTGAGCGGATTGGAGATGTCGATGACTTGGATGTTACCGCTGTCGAAGTTGGCGCTGATGTCGAACGAAGATTTGGCCACGGTCATATCGGTTCCTGAATATGATTTTTATGGCAGCTACTTTACACGCAAGACTGCGGTGAAACCGAGGGAAATTGCGGGTTGCGGTGGGGGGCGTCTTCCGTGACGCGCAAGCAGCTTAGAGACTGTGCGATTGATTCTCAAGTGCTAATTGTCATTAGTTTGCCCCAATCGGGCCGGGCTTTGCTTGCCAAGCGATATTCTTTTGATATTATCCGCGCCATCGAATTTGCAGCACCCAAAGACTTCATTAGCCTGAAGCCATAAGCCCGAAAAACGGGCAAAAAAAAGACCCGGCAAAAAGCCGGGTCAAAAACCGTGATTAGCCTGATGAGGAGATAGTCCAGAAGACCGACCTGAGGTCTCTGGTCCATCGACTGATCTCGCGACCAGCTGCTTGCAATAATAATCATTATCATTTGCAAGTCAAATGTTTTTATCTGCGCGATTGGAAAATTCTTTCCTGTCCGTCCGCTTCCCGTGTCAGTCAGAGCTGCTCGCCATCAATTGAATGGTCGACCATCGCTCGCGCCATATCCACCATATGCACCACCGAAAATGCCAGGTCGCGGCTCGCGCCCTGCAGGTTTTCCGCTGCCTTGAAGGCAGTGGCGGCTGCACAACGCAGCAGATCCGACGCGTGCACGAGCGCTTCTTCGCCGCTGAGATGGCGTTTCACATCGAAAAAACGTTCATCCACCTCAGGTTCTGAAACAGCTGGTTTCAAGTAATAGTCCAGTGCTCGCTGCGCTGCCGCGTTGCCTTGAGGGGAGGTGAACGTGGTGTCCATTTGCAGATCGGGCAAGTCTTTGCTGCTGATATTCATGGTGAAGGGTCACTCCTTGTTCGATTGAAAGTCCGTGCTGCCAGCATAGTACGGTGCGTAGTTGTGACCAGAATTTAAATACTACAATATGTGTTTTGCCGGCCGAAGGCGGGGCAAGTAAGGTGCCGCACATGGATAAATGGATTGAGTTGGTCAAGGCCAAGATGAGTGAACTCAAAATCACTCAAACAGAGCTCGGAGAGCGCGTCGGCATGTCCCAGGGCGGGATCGGCCATTGGCTGAACAAACGTCGCGAGCCGGGTATTACGGAAATGAACCGCGTATTGCAGGCGCTGGGCATGGACTTCCTGGAAGTGGTGCTGGTGATTCGCGAGCCGCAGGAGACCGACGATGACGAGATGCCGCTGGCGCAGAAGTACAACCCGTACTTCCGCTATCCGGTCAGCGACTGGCACACGCCGTGCGAATCACGCGAGAGTGCAACCGCCGCTTACGCCCCGACGCATGACAAGCAGCGCTTCGAACTGACGGACTATCACGCCCGTGGCGCAGCGTTCTGGCTGACAGTGACGGGGAATTCGATGACCGCACCTTCAGGCCAGAGCGTCGCCGAGGGCATGCTGATTCTGGTGGATCCGGAGGCGGAAGCGCTGCCGGGCAAACTGGTGATCGCCCAGTGGCAGGGCTGCGATGAAGCGATCTTTCGCAAGCTCGACGAAGAGGGCGGCCAGCGTTACCTGGTACCGCTCAATCCGACCTGGCCCAAAGCCCTGTTCACCGATGAGTGTCGAATAATCGGCGTGGTGGTTCAGGCTACAGCGCGCTTCTAGTCAGATCGATCCTCGCTTTGCGTAGGATCGATCTCCCATTCACACGGCTTCCAGTTCCACCAAAGCGCTGCCTTCGCCGACCATTTCACCTTCCTGGCAATACAGCGCTTTGATCACCCCCGCATGGGGCGCGCGAATGCTGTGCTCCATCTTCATCGCCTCCAGCACCACCAGTTGCGCACCGGCCTCGACCGATTGCCCGGCCTCCACCAACACCCGCACGATGCTGCCGTTCATGGGGGCAGTCAGACCGCCTTGATGGCTGTGGATGGCGTCGACGGCGCTGATCGGGTCGAACATCTGAATACGCCGCAACTCGCCGTCCCATTGCAGGTGCAGCGAATCGCCCTGACGAATGGCGCGCAAGGTGCGACGTACGCCATCGTGCTCGACGACCAATGCTTCATCCGACAGTTTGGCGTTGCCGGTGCTGCTCAAGGTCAACGCCCGATCCTGACCTTCGCAGCTCAAATGCAAAGTGATTTCCGCCGGCAACCCCGCGCGCAAACCTCTCTTCAAAGCCCACGGCGAACCCAGGTCATCCGCCCGAACAGCGCCCGGCAAACTCTGCGCGAACGCCTGCGCTGCGGCCTGCCAGAACTCATCGCTCAACGCACGCGGCGTCGGTAACAACTGTTCCTGATAACGCGGAATAAACCCGGTATCCAGCTCGGCAGCGGCGAACGCCGGATGCGCGATGATCCGCCGCAGGAAGTTGATGTTGGTCTTCAAACCGCCAATCGCGAACTCATCGAGCATGCTCAACAGCCGCAGGCGCGCCTGCTCGCGATCCTCGCCCCAGGCGATCAGCTTGCCGAGCATCGGGTCGTAGAACGGCGAAATTTCATCGCCTTGCTCAACGCCGCTATCGACCCGACGCCCCGGTCCGGCGGCCGATTCGCGGTAAAGCTCCAGGCGTCCGGTGGCGGGCAGGAAATCATTCGACGGATCTTCGGCATACAGCCGTACTTCAATCGCATGGCCATTGAGCGGCACCTGATCCTGGGTGATCGGCAGCGCTTCACCGCGCGCCACACGAATCTGCCACGCCACCAGATCGAGGCCGGTGATCGCTTCGGTGACCGGATGCTCGACCTGCAGGCGCGTGTTCATCTCCATGAAGAAGAATTCGCCTCGCGCATCCAGCAGAAATTCCACTGTACCGGCGCCGACATAACCGATGGCCTGCGCCGAACGCACCGCCGCTTCGCCCATGGCCCGGCGCAGTTCCGCGGTCAGGCCCGGCGCCGGGGCTTCTTCGACGACCTTCTGATGCCGGCGCTGGATCGAGCAATCACGCTCGTTGAGGTACAGACAGTTGCCGTGCTGGTCAGCGAACACCTGGATTTCCACGTGACGCGGTTTGAGCAGGTATTTCTCCACCAGCATCCGCGAATCGCCGAACGACGACTGCGCTTCACGTTGCGCCGAAGCCAGGGCTTCGGCCAGTTGGCTGACGTCCTCGACCACTTTCATGCCTTTGCCGCCGCCACCGGCCGTGGCTTTGAGCAGCACCGGATAACCAATGCGTTCGCAGGCTTCGCGGAACGTATCGAGATCCTGCGCCTCGCCGTGATAACCCGGCACCAGCGGCACACCGGCGGTTTCCATCAAGGCCTTGGCGGCAGACTTGCTGCCCATGGCGTCGATGGCCGAGGCCGGCGGACCGAGGAAAATCAGCCCGGCCTGTTCAATGGCACGGGCGAAGCCGGCGTTCTCCGACAGAAAGCCGTAACCCGGATGAATCGCCTGCGCACCGCTGGCCTTGGCCGCCGCGATCAGCATGTCGATTTGCAGATAACTGTCAGCGGCTTTGCTGCCGCCGAGATCAACGCGGATATCCGCTTCGCGACTGTGCCGCGCTTCGCGATCGGTGGCACTGTGCACGGCGACGGTGGTCAGGCCCAGCGCCTTGGCGGTGCGCATGACCCGGCAAGCGATTTCGCCACGGTTGGCCACCAGCAGGGTGGTGAGAACAGGTGCGCTCATCAACGCGGCTCCTTGGTGGTGGTTGCGGCTTGCCAGCTCGGCGCACGCTTTTGCAGAAAGGCGCGCAAGCCTTCCTGGCCTTCAGGGCTGACGCGGATCCGGGCGATGGCGTTTTCGGTGTAGCGGCGCAGCGCCGGGGTCAGCGCACCATTGCCGACTTCGCGCAGCAGATCCTTGCTGGCGCGCATCGCGGCGGGGCTGTTGAGCAGCAGGTTGTCGATCCATTGCTCGACGGCTTGATCAAGCTCGGCGGCCGGGTAGCTCTCGGACAACAAACCGATTTCCCGCGCCCGCTGCCCGCCGAAGCGCTCGGCAGTCAGCGCATAACGACGCGCCGCACGTTCGCCGATGGCCTGGACCACGAACGGACTGATCACCGCCGGCGCCAAACCGATGCGCACTTCCGACAGACAGAACTGCGCATCATCGGCGCCAATCGCCATGTCGCAGCAACTGATCAGCCCCAGCGCGCCGCCGAACGCCGCGCCTTGCACCACGGCCACGGTCGGGATTTTCAGCTTGGCGAGGTTGTACATCAGCTCCGCCAGCTCGCGGGCGTCGTCCAGATTGGTGTGGTAATCGAGTTCGGCCGATTGCTGCATCCACGCCAGGTCAGCGCCGGCGCTGAAATGTTTGCCGCGCCCGCGCACCAGCAGGAAACGCAGGCTGGCGTCGCTGGCAACCTTGTCCAGCGCCAGAATCAGTTCGCGGATCATTTCGGCGTTGAACGCGTTGTTCTTTTCTGCACGATTGAGCCACAGGGTGGCAAAACCCCTTGGATCGTTGTGCAGTTCGAGGGTGTTGAAATCGCTCATATTCTTCCGTCTCCACGGTTCTTGTGGGAGCTGCCTGTGGGCCTGGATTACGATTGCTGCGCAATCGAACGGGAGCAAGCTCCCTCGCCACACAGGCTCGCTCCGACAAAAAGCATCACATCCGGAACACGCCGAAGCGGCTCGGTTCGATAGGCGCGTTCAACGACGCGGACAAGGCCAGGGCCAGCACATCGCGAGTCTGCGCCGGGTCGATGACGCCGTCGTCCCACAGCCGTGCGCTGGAGTAGTAGGGGTGACCCTGCTCTTCGTACTGGTCGAGGATCGGCTGCTTGATCTCGGCTTCCTGCGCGGCGCTGAAGGCCTGGCCGCTGCGTTCGGCCTGCTCGCGCTTGACCTGCACCAGCACACCCGCCGCCTGTTCGGCGCCCATCACGCCGATGCGCGCGTTCGGCCACATCCACAGGAAACGCGGATCGTAAGCGCGCCCGCACATGCCGTAGTTGCCGGCGCCGAAGCTGCCACCGATGATCACGGTGAATTTCGGCACCTTGGCGCAGGCCACGGCGGTCACCAGTTTCGCGCCGTGCTTGGCGATGCCGCCGGCCTCGTATTTCTGGCCGACCATGAACCCGGTGATGTTCTGCAGGAACAGCAGCGGAATGCCGCGCTGGCAGGCCAGTTCGATGAAGTGCGCGCCTTTTTGCGCGGCTTCGGCGAAGAGGATGCCGTTGTTGGCGAGGATCGCGATCGGGTAGCCGTGCAGGTGGGCAAAGCCGCACACCAGCGTGGTGCCGAACAAGGCTTTGAATTCATCGAACACCGAACCGTCGACCAGCCGCGCAATCACTTCGCGCACATCGAACGGTTGCTTGGCGTCGGCCGACACCACGCCATACAACTCGTCGCTGGCGTACAGCGGCGCAATCGGCGTGCGCTGCTGCACTTCGCCGAGCTTGCGCCAGTTGAGGTTGGCGACGCTGCGGCGGGCGAGGGCGAGGGCGTGTTCATCGCTCTCGGCGTAATGGTCGGCCACGCCGGAAATCTTGCAGTGCACATCGGCACCGCCAAGGTCTTCAGCGCTGACCACTTCACCGGTCGCGGCTTTCACCAGCGGCGGGCCAGCGAGGAAAATCGTCGCCTGATTGCGCACCATGATCGCTTCGTCCGCCATCGCCGGCACATAGGCACCGCCCGCGGTGCACGAGCCCATGACCACGGCGATCTGCGGAATGCCCATGGCGCTCATGTTGGCCTGGTTGAAGAAGATCCGACCAAAGTGTTCGCGGTCCGGGAACACTTCGTCCTGGCGCGGCAGGTTGGCGCCGCCCGAGTCCACCAGATAGATGCACGGCAGGCGGTTCTGCTGGGCGATGGTCTGCGCGCGCAGGTGCTTTTTCACGGTCAGCGGGTAGTACGAGCCGCCTTTCACCGTCGCGTCGTTGGCGACGATCATGCACTCGACACCTTCGACCCGGCCGATCCCGGCAATCACCCCGGCGGCCGGCACGTCTTCGCCATACACGGCGTGGGCGGCGAGCTGGCTGATCTCGAGAAACGGCGAGCCCGGATCGAGCAGGCGATTGATGCGTTCACGCGGCAGCAGTTTGCCGCGCGAGGTGTGCCGTTCCTGGGCTTTCGCGCCACCACCCTGCGCCACCTGGGCGAGCAGGGTGTGCAGGGCGTCGACCTGTTCAAGCATCGCTGCACTGTTGGCGGCGAACTCCGCTGAACGTGGATTGAGCTGGGTATGCAGGATAGCCATGTGCAGCTCCGTTTAGCGGGTTTCGTTGAACAGTTCGCGGCCGATCAGCATGCGCCGGATCTCACTGGTACCCGCGCCGATTTCATACAGCTTGGCGTCACGTAACAGACGCCCGGCCGGGAATTCGTTGATGTAGCCGTTGCCGCCAAGAATCTGGATCGCGTCGAGGGCCATTTGCGTGGCGCGCTCGGCGGTGTAGAGGATCACCCCGGCGGCGTCCTTGCGCGTGGTTTCGCCGCGCTCGCACGCCTGGGCCACTGCGTACAGGTAGGCGCGGCTGGCGTTGAGCTGGGTGTACATGTCGGCGACTTTGCCCTGGATCAGCTGGAATTCGCCGATGCTCTGGCCGAACTGCTTGCGGTCGTGGATGTACGGCACGATCAGGTCCATGCACGACTGCATGATCCCGGTCGGGCCGCCGGACAGTACGACGCGCTCGTAATCGAGGCCGCTCATCAGCACTTTCACACCGCCGTTGAGCACGCCGAGGATATTTTCTTCCGGCACTTCGACGTCATCGAAGAACAGCTCGCAGGTGTTTGAACCGCGCATGCCGAGCTTGTCGAACTTGTTGCTGCGGCTGAAGCCTTTCCAGTCGCGCTCGACGATGAACGCGGTGATGCCGTGCGGGCCTTTTTCCAGGTCAGTCTTGGCGTAGATCACGTAGGTGTTGGCGTCAGGGCCGTTGGTGATCCAGGTCTTGCTGCCGTTGAGCACGAAGCGGTCGCCGCGTTTGTCGGCGCGCAACTTCATCGAGACCACGTCGGAGCCGGCGTTCGGTTCGCTCATGGCGAGGGCGCCGACGTGTTCGCCGCTGATCAGCTTCGGCAGGTATTGGCTTTTCTGTTCGTGGTTGCCGTTACGGTTGATCTGGTTGACGCAGAGGTTGGAGTGCGCGCCGTAGGACAGGGCCACCGAGGCCGAACCGCGGCTGATTTCTTCCATCGCCACCACGTGCGCCAGGTAACCCAGGCCCGCGCCACCGTACTCTTCCGGCACGGTGATGCCGAGCAGGCCCATGTCCCCGAATTTGCGCCACATGTCGGCCGGGAACAGGTTGTCGCGGTCGATCTGCGCGGCGCGTGGGGCGATCTGATCGGCGACGAAGGACTGAACCTGATCGCGCAGCATGTCGATGGTTTCACCGAGGGCGAAGTTCAGGGATGGATAGCTCATGGGTCACCTTTTGGCTTTTTTGTAGGTTGGGAGGGCGGTCGAACGGCTCTCACCTTTACGTTAACGTAAGCCTGCGATGATTGGCTGTCAATCACCCTTTACGTTAACGTCAACTTGGGCGAGAGTAGGGGTAGTTCAGAAAGACCGGTGTCGCTCTGTGTGGCGAGGGAGCTTGCTCCCGCTCGAGCGCGAAGCGGTCGCAAAATCGGTAATCGCGGTGTGTCAGGTTGCACCCGCATGCTGATTTGACGACTGCTGCGCAGCCGAGCGGGACGGTGCGACGATTCGACAAGCTCCCTCGCCACAGAAGAGCTTCGCTCCTACAAAAAAGACAACAGGGGTCATCATGGATCAACCCAGTGCAAACCCGCAGCGCAGCTACACCCGTGGCTCCCAGGACAAAGCCTTGCTGGCGATGACCATCGGGCAGAAGTTCGATCAGACGGTTGCGCAACACCCGCACAGCGAGGCCCTGGTCGTACGTCATCAGCAATTGCGCTACACCTGGCTGCAACTGGCCGATAGCGTCGACCTGCACGCCAGAGCCTTGCTGGCGCTGGGTTTGCAGGCCGGTGATCGGCTCGGCATCTGGGCGCCGAACTGTGCGCAGTGGTGCATCACACAAATCGCCACGGCGAAGATCGGCGTGATCCTGGTCAACATCAACCCGGCCTATCGCAGCTCCGAACTGGAATACGTGCTCAAGCAGTCCGGTTGCCAGTGGCTGGTCTGCGCCGGCGCGTTCAAGTCCTCCAACTACCACGCCATGCTGCAAGGGCTGGTACCACAACTCGCCGAGCAATCCATCGGCCAATTGCGCAGCGAACGTCTGCCGGATTTGCGTGGGGTGATCAGCCTCGACGCACAGCCACCGTCGGGCTTCCTGCCGTGGTCGCAACTGGCCGATCTGGCGAGCAGTGTGACGCCCGACCAGTTGCGTGAACGCAGCGCCAGCCTGCACTTCGATCAACCGGTGAACATCCAGTACACCTCTGGCACCACCGGTTTCCCCAAGGGCGCGACCCTCAGTCACTACAACATCCTCAACAACGGTTACATGGTCGGCGAAAGCATCGGCCTGACCCCGAGCGACCGCCTGGTGATCCCGGTGCCGCTGTATCACTGCTTCGGCATGGTCATGGGCAACCTCGGCTGCATCACCCACGCCAGCACCATGATCTACCCCAACGACGCGTTCGATCCGTTACTGACCCTGCAAACCGTCGCCGAAGAACAAGCCACCGGCCTGTACGGCGTACCAACCATGTTCATCGCCATGCTCGATCAGCCACAACGCGCCGAGTTCGACCTGTCGAGCCTGCGCACCGGGATCATGGCCGGGGCGACTTGCCCGATCGAAGTGATGCGCCGGGTCATCAGCGAGATGCACATGAGCGAAGTGCAGATTGCCTACGGCATGACCGAAACCAGCCCGGTGTCGCTGCAGACCGGGCCGAACGATGAACTGGAATTGCGCGTGACCACCGTCGGCCGCACCCAGCCGCAACTGGAAAGCAAGATCATCGACGAGGCGGGCAATCTAGTGCCGCGCGGCACCATCGGTGAGCTGTGCACCCGCGGTTACAGCGTGATGCTCGGTTACTGGAGCAACCCGCAAGCCACGGCCGAAGCCATCGATGACGCGGGCTGGATGCACACTGGCGACCTGGCGAGCATGAACGATGAGGGCTACGTGAACATCGCCGGGCGCAACAAGGACATGATCATTCGCGGTGGCGAGAACATTTACCCGCGTGAGCTGGAAGAGTTTTTCTTCACCCACCCGGCGGTGGCGGACGTGCAGGTGATCGGCATTCCGTGCTCGCGTTACGGTGAGGAGATTGTCGCCTGGATCAAATTCCACCCCGGCCACACGGCGTCCGAGCTGGAGCTGCAAACCTGGTGCAAGGAGCGCATCGCGCACTTCAAGACGCCGCGGCATTTCAAGTTCGTCGAAGAGTTTCCGATGACGGTGACGGGCAAGATTCAGAAATTCCGGATGCGTGAGATCACTATCGAAGACTTAAAAACAATCGAACGGTAACCACCACCCCTGTGGGAGCTGGCTTGCCAGCGATTGCGGTAGATCATTCAACATTGATGCTGGCTGACCTGACGCTATCGCTGGCAAGCCAGCTCCCACAGGGATGTTCGGGGATTCGGGAATCGCAGAAAGCACAAAGGGGAGCCGAAGCTCCCCTTTAATTTTGTCGTCGCGTGCTCTTTTTTATTATTGAGGGGCGGTCTGTTGTTGTTTTTGGCAACCGTGGCCCTTTACCGCTGTTTTTGGCGACCCCCATCCGGGGTCAAGAGCAAACGTATTTTTTTGAGCGCTGATCTGCTTTCTCGTCAAACGATCCAACCGATTCGGGAGCTACCTGAAGGTAGTTTTATTGTTCTCTGCCCGGTTGCGGGTCACTCCTGAGAGCACCCTGAAAAGCACACCTTCTCCAAAAAAATCTGTTAGCTGCGTCTCTGCCGTGTTGTTTTTGTTATGTCAGAGTCGGTACGTCTTATTTTTATTGGTTTGCTGCTTTTTATTCTTGTTATGCCATAGAGATAGCAGAAGCCGTGCCAACTTTATAAAACCCTTTTAAATCAATTGCTTGAGATTTTTGAAGGATTTTTCCTTCAGGGCAAACCAGACAATTTGTTTCCGTGTTACTCGACTGTGCCCACGTTTCGGACACAGCGGTAACACCTTCGCCCTCACTGGGCGTTACGGGCCTTGGCCACGCGCGAACCGGTGGGACGACCCAGCACGGCACTTATCTGCTGGCCGGCGGCAATCAGCGCATCGAGGTCGATACCGGTCTCGATACCCAGGCCATTGAGCAGGTACACCACGTCTTCGGTGGCGACGTTACCGCTCGCGCCTTTGGCGTACGGGCAGCCGCCGAGGCCGGCGATAGAGCTGTCGAACACCGCAATGCCTTCCAGCAGGCTGGCATAGATGTTGGCCATGGCCTGGCCGTAGGTGTCGTGGAAGTGCCCGGCGAGTTTGTCCCGTGGCACTTGCGCCGACACCACTTCGAACAACCGCCGGGTCGCGCCCGCGGTGCCGGTGCCGATGGTGTCGCCGAGGGACACTTCGTAGCAGCCCATCGCGTACAGCTCACGCGCGACCATCGCCACTTGCTCCGGCGCCACTTCGCCTTCATAAGGGCAACCGAGCACGCAGGACACGTAGCCACGCACGCTAACGCCATGTTGTTTCGCCGCTTCCATGATCGGCGCGAAGCGCGCCAGGCTTTCGCTGATCGAGCAGTTGATGTTGCGCTGCGAGAACGCCTCGGACGCGGCGGCGAACACCGCGACTTCTTTCACGCCGGCAGCCAGCGCGTCTTCAAAGCCGCGCAGGTTCGGTGCGAGTGCGCCGTAGGTGACGCCAGGCTTGCGCTGGATTTGCGCGAACACTTCGGCGGATCCGGCCATTTGCGGCACCCATTTCGGTGAGACAAAACTGCCGACTTCGATGTAACCCAAACCGGCGGCGCTCAGGGCGTCGACCAGTTGCACTTTGTCAGCTACGCTGATCGGTTGGGCTTCGTTCTGCAGGCCATCGCGCGGGCCGACTTCGATCAGGCGTACTTGGGAGGGGAGGGACATGGGATTGACCTGCTCTTCTGAATTCGAGGTGAACCCCTGTAGGAGTGAGCCTGCTCGCGATAGCGGTGAGTCAGATAGTATTTGCTCGACTGACACTCCGCTATCGCGAGCAGGCTCACTCCTACAAGGGATTGGTGTTGTTTGCTAGCTCGCCTGCTGACCCTTGAGCGTCTGCTCCAACGCCTGCACGCAGCGCTCTTCCGCAGTGTCGAGTTCCAGCTTCATCTGTTCGATGTCGAGTAGCTGCTGTTCGAGCTGTTCGCGGCGCTCGCTGATTTTCGCCAGCATGCTGTTGAGCTGTTTGGTGTTACCGCTGGACGGGTCATAGAGCTCGATCAGCTCACGGCATTCGGCCAGCGAGAAACCGATGCGCTTGCCGCGCAGGATCAGCTTCAGGCTGACCTTGTCGCGCGGTGAATAGATGCGTTCCTGGCCACGGCGCTCGGGGCTGAGCAGGCCTTGTTCTTCATAAAAGCGGATCGCCCGAGTGGTGATGTCCAGCTCGCGGGCGAGGTCGGAAATGCTGTAGGTCTGGCTGCTCATGAAAGCGCTCGGAAAAAGGTCTTGGCGCTAAGCTAATGGCGAGTTGACGTTTACGTCAAGCAGGAAGGATCGTTGTTGTCAGAGCCGGCCTCTTCGCGAGCAAGCTCGCTCCCACAGGATCAGTGGCGCGCACAAGTCCATGTGGGAGCGAGCTTGCTCGCGAAGAACGATAACGCGGTTGCCAGCCTTACACCTTATCGAGCTTCTTCTCCTGCGCCGCCGCCTGCTGGCACAACTCGATGATCTGCTCGCGCATCCAGCGATTGGCCGGGTCCTGATCGGTGCTTTCATGCCAATACAGGTGAGTCTCCAGCGGCGGCACGTCGTTGACCGGCAGGTTGAACGCATGCAAGTCATTACGCCGGGCAAAGCGCTCGGGCACCGTCATCACCATGTCGGTCTGCTGCATGACCTGCGACGCCATCAGATAATGCTGCGAGCGCAGAGCGATCTTGCGCTGAATGCCCATTTTGCCCAGCGCCAGATCCACATAGCCCAGCCCGCTGCGGCGACTGGATATATGGATGTGGGTCAGCGACAGATAGTCATCCAGCGACAGTTTCTCCTTGCCCGCCAGCGGATGGCCCTTGCGCATCGCACAGACGTAACGGTCTTCCATCAGCTTGACGTGACGCACCTGCGGGTCGGTGTTGAGCGGCGCATCGACGGCGAAATCCAGGCGTCCGGCGGCCAGTTCCTTGGTGGTCTCGCGGCGTTTGGACAGAAAGCTTTCGATGATCACCGTCGGCGCCAGACGCCGCAAACGCTGGAACAGCGGCGGCAGGATCACCGCCTCAGTCAGGTCGGTCATGCTGATGCGGTAAGTCTTCACTGCCTGCGCCGGGTTGAAAATCCGGCTCTCCTGCACCGACACCCGCAGCAGTGACAGCGCGTTGCGTACCGGGCCGATGATGTTCTGCGCCATCGGTGTCGGCACCATGCCCTGGGCGGTGCGCACGAACAGCGGATCGTTGAAGGTCTCGCGCAACCGCGCCAACGCGTTGGACACCGCCGGTTGGGTAATCCCGACAATCTGCCCGGCGCGGGTCAGGTTGGCTTCGGTGTAGATCGCGTCGAAGACGATGAAAAGGTTGAGATCGACCTTACTCAGATTCATAACGCGGCTTCTCTTGTTCTGTGGGCTGACAATCAGCGGATCATATATCGGTGATGAATGTTTATACACGCCGAGAATAGGCTAGGTAAATTATCCGCGCTGTTCTAGCATCGATTGCATGATCTGAACAACCTCTGCCTAAAGAAGGTAATTGCTCATGGATTTCGCTTATTCGCCCAAGGTGCAAGAACTGCGTGAGCGCGTGACCGCGTTCATGGACGCTTACGTTTACCCGGCCGAAGCCGTGTTCGAACGCCAGGTTGCCGAGGGTGATCGCTGGCAGCCGACCGCGATCATGGAAGAGCTCAAGGCCAAGGCCAAAGCCGAAGGCCTGTGGAATCTGTTCCTGCCGGAATCGGAACTCGGTGCCGGCCTGACCAACCTCGAATACGCCCCGCTGGCGGAAATCATGGGCCGTTCGCTGTTGGGGCCGGAGCCGTTCAACTGCTCGGCGCCGGACACCGGCAACATGGAAGTGCTGGTGCGCTACGCCAACGAAGAGCAGAAACAGCGCTGGCTCGAACCGCTGCTGCGCGGCGAGATCCGCTCGGCGTTCGCCATGACCGAGCCGGACGTGGCCTCGTCCGACGCCACCAACATGGCCGCTCGCGCCGTGCGTGATGGCGACGAGTGGGTGATCAATGGCAAGAAGTGGTGGACTTCCGGCGCCTGCGATCCGCGCTGCAAGATTCTGATCTTCATGGGCTTGAGCAACCCCGACGCGCCGCGCCATGCCCAGCACTCGATGATCCTGGTGCCGGTCGACACCCCCGGGGTGAAAATCGTCCGCCCGCTGCCGGTGTTCGGCTACGACGATGCCCCGCACGGGCATGCCGAAGTGTTGTTCGACAACGTGCGCGTGCCGTACGAAAACGTCCTGCTCGGTGAGGGAAGAGGCTTCGAAATCGCTCAGGGTCGCCTTGGCCCGGGGCGGATTCATCACTGCATGCGCTCGATCGGCATGGCCGAGCGTGCGCTGGAATTGATGTGCAAACGCTCGGTGAGCCGCACCGCGTTCGGCAAACCGTTGGCGCGTCTGGGCGGTAATGTCGACAAGATCGCCGACTCGCGCATGGAAATCGACATGGCACGCCTGCTGACCCTGAAAGCGGCGTACATGATGGACACCGTCGGCAACAAAGTGGCGAAGAGCGAGATCGCGCAGATCAAGGTCGTCGCGCCGAACGTGGCCCTGCGGGTGATCGACCGGGCGATCCAGATCCACGGCGGGGCCGGGGTCTCGAATGATTTCCCGCTGGCCTACATGTACGCCATGCAGCGCACCCTGCGCCTGGCCGACGGCCCGGACGAAGTGCACCGCGCGGCGATCGGCAAGTTCGAGATCGGCAAGTATGTGCCGAAAGAGATGCTGCGTAACGAGCGCTGATCCAGTACCGCGTCATCGTTCATCGCTGGCAAGCCAGCTCCCACAGGTTTGTGTGGTGTTCACAAACTTTGTGTTCACTGGAAATTTCTGTGGGAGCTGGCTTGCCAGCGATGACGTAAGCAGGTTCAACAGATCAACATCAGGCTCAATACACCCAAACCTCAACCCGCCGATTCTTGATCCTGCCTTCATCCGCACTGTTCGCCGCCACCGGCATCAACGCGCCAAACCCGCGCACCTCGCGCAGCACCACGCCGTTCTTCACCAATTCACGGCGCACCGCCATCGCCCGCAGCTTTGACAGCAGGTCGGCGCGGGCCGGATCGTCTTTCTCGTCGCCAAACCCCACCAGCGTCACCGCGCGCTCGGTCTTGTCGTGGCGCTGTATATAGTCGAGCACCCGCGCCAGATCCTGCCGCGCCTTGTTGTCGAGGCTGGCGCTGCCTTCTTCGAAACGGAAATTCACCGTCAGACGCTGGGCGTGGCGGCTGAGGGATTGATAACCCTCGGGCATCAGCGCATTCGGGGTGACGGTCATCGCGTGCACGGTCTGACTGATGAAACCGTTGGCCGCGACAATCCTCTGGCCCTGTGGGCTTTGCGCAAACGCCACCAGTGCCAATGCCCACGGATTCTGGCTA
The DNA here is from genome assembly GCF_053456425.1 of Pseudomonas sp. LF020. Taxonomy (NCBI): domain Bacteria; kingdom Pseudomonadati; phylum Pseudomonadota; class Gammaproteobacteria; order Pseudomonadales; family Pseudomonadaceae; genus Pseudomonas; species Pseudomonas sp. LF020. The sequence goes on along the minus strand of NZ_JBRFIX010000005.1, from coordinate 61,107 downwards.
TTGGGCGGCAGATAAAAGATCAGGCGCCGCGACAGCGGATAGTCCTCAGTGGCAATCAGGCTGTTGAGCGGCAACATCGATTGCGATGCGCCGTCGGCAATCGCCACGGCTTTGGCCTGACGCACATACGGCAGACCGATGAAACCGATACCCTGCGGATCACTGCTCACCGCGTCGGACAATTGCTCGCTGGATTCGAAGCGTTTCGCACTGGAACTCAGACTTTTCCCACGCCGACCCAGCACCAGTTCCTTGAACGTGTCGTAAGTGCCGGACTGATCATCCCGCGCATATAAATGAATCGCGCCGCCGCGACCGCCGAGGTCTTCCCAGGTTTTCACCTCACCGCTGAAGATCCGCGCCAGTTGCTCGGTGTCCAGTTGCTGCAGTGGGTTGCCGGGGTGAAGGATGATCGCCAGGCCGTCGATGGCAATCACCTGCTCGGCGGCGGCGCTTTTCAGATCGCCGAGCGCTTGCAGGCTGAGCAGTTCGCTGTCCTTGATCGGTCGGGAGGAGGCGGCGAGGTCGGCACTGGCGCTTTTCAGCGCGGTGAACCCGGTGCTGGAACCGTGGGCGGCGACTTCAATCACCACCCGTTTGCCTTGGGCAGTCTGGCCGACGATGTGTTGTTCGTTGGCGGCGTCGGGGTTCTCGCGGTGAATTTTCAGCAGGCCCTGGTCTTGCAGAAAGCCTTCGACCAGCGCCGGGCCGAGATCGGCGCCAATGGTGTTGGAACCCTGAATGCGCAATGCCGGGCCGTTTTCAGGGATGGGCAGGGTGGCGGCACTGACCGTCAGCCATGCACTCGACACAAAAGCGAACAGAACACGCAGGGTCATGCCGGCACCGAATCAAGCCAAGGGGATTGCCGGGGAGATTAAGTCAGGCGCATGACCAAAACATGACAGTGATCCAATGTAGGAGTGAGCCTGCTCGCGATGGCGGAGTATCAGCCAATAAACACATCGACTGATCCACCGTCATCGCGAGCAGGCTCACTCCTACAAGGTTCTCTTAAAGCTTGAGATCAGGCCAGCTCAAGCCAGATCGGCGCATGATCCGACGGTTTTTCCATGCCGCGCAGTTCATAGTCCACGCCCGCATCCTTGACCCGCGGCAGCAAACCATGGGACGCCAGGATCACATCGATCCGCAGACCGCGTTTCGGTTCGTCTTCAAACCCACGGCTGCGGTAGTCGAACCAACTGAACATGTCGGTCACGTCCGGGTTCAGGTGACGGTAACTGTCGGTCAGGCCCCAGTTTTTCAGGCGGGCCATCCACTCGCGTTCTTCCGGCAGGAAGCTGCATTTGCCGGTTTTCAGCCAGCGCTTCATGTTGTCCGGGCCGATGCCGATGTCGCAGTCTTCCGGGGAAATGTTCACATCGCCCATCACCACCAGCGGCTGTTCGTTGTGGAACTGGCTTTCCAGCAGGGTTTGCAGGTCGCTGTAAAAACGTTGCTTGGCCGGGAACTTGGTCGGGTGGTCGCGGCTTTCGCCCTGTGGGAAGTAGCCGTTCATGATGGTCACCGGCACGCCATTGGCGTCGGCGAAGGTGCCCCAGATAAAGCGGCGCTGGGCGTCTTCTTCATCGCTGGCGAAGCCTTTGTGAATGGCGATCGGTTCATTGCGCGAGAGCAGGGCGACGCCGTAATGACCTTTCTGGCCGTGGAAATAAACGTGATAGCCCAGCGCACGCACTTCTTCGAGCGGGAACTGGTCATCGTGGACCTTGGTTTCCTGCAGGCCGATCACGTCCGGCTGATGCTTTTCGATCAGCGCTGCCAGCTGATGCGGACGGGCGCGCAGTCCGTTGATGTTGAAGGAAACAATCTTCATGGTCGGCAGTCCTGGCAAAAGGGCGATGCTAGCTGACATGTGGGATGGGGGCCAGTGTGGGGTGGGAGAAATCATTTTCATCTGTGGGATGGGTGGTGCCTGGATGGGCCTCATCGCTGGCAAGCCAGCTCCCACAGTGTCCATGTCGGACAAACAATTCATGTACACCCGAAAAACCTGTGGGAGCTGGCTTGCCAGCGATGAGGCCCGCCCAGTCGATGAAGATCCCGAGTTGGTCTATACCTGTGGGGAACTGCGCCACCCGCAAAAGGTTCGTACCAACAAGAGCGCAGTCATTTGAGCCGCGCCCCGGGGGAGAATCACCGTTATGCCTGAAACCCAGACCGCCATCGCCGACATCCACATGCTCGACCGCGGTTACTCGCGCGAAGCCCGCTCGCTGCTGTATCAGGCCTATCGGCACGAGCCGACCTTCGGTTACCTGTTCGAGGCCGAGCGGCCGGGCTACGAGCAGCGCGTGCGGGCCACGGTGCGTGAACTGGTCAAACAGCATTTTCTGCAGGATCAGCCGGCCATCGGCCTGTTGGTCAACGACCGGCTGATCGGCATCGCCCTGATCGCGCCGCCGCAGCGTCGCCTGGGCATCACCGAGAGTTGGGCCTGGCGTCTGCGCATGGTGCTCAGCACCGGATTTCGCTGCACTCGGCGCTATCTGGAATACCACGATGCCGTGGCCGCCTGCGTGCCCAGTGATTCGGTGCACATGCTGCCGCTGCTGGGGATTCATCCGCAGTTTCAGGGCAAACACTTCGGTGAGCAGTTGCTGACCGCTGTGCACAACTGGTGCGCGGTGGACGAAACCTCCCAAGGCGTGGTGCTCGACACCGGCAACCCGCGTTACCTGGAATTCTATAAACGCCAGGGCTACGAAGAGATCGGCGAAGTGGCCGTCGGCCCGGTGCGCGAGCACGTGTTTTTCCACGCCAATCCGCAGGTGTTACAAACTGCAACAGCATAGCGATCGAACTTCTTCGGAAATTTCCTGTTCTATCACGCTCCCAAGCCCGTGATAGCATCCGCGCCTATGAAGTTTCCAGGAAGATTTACCAGTGGCGTGCTCATGCTGTTAACCAGCTGCGCGGCGCTGGCGCAAAGTGAATTGGACGTGCGGATCAAACCGTCCAACGACGAACTCAAGGCCAATATAGAAGGCTATATCGGCAGCCTCGGCGACCGTGACGAACAAGCCTTGCTGCGCTTCAGTCGCGGGGCCGAGGAGCAGGCGCGCAAAGCCGCGCAGGCCTTGGGTTATTACCAGCCGCAGATCGACAGTGACGTGAAGGGCGGCGAAAAACCGCGCCTGGTACTGAACATCGATCCCGGCGAGCCTATTCGTCTGCGCAACGTCACCATCCGCGTCGACGGGCCTGCCGCCTCCCTCAAATCCTTTCGTGTGCCGAGCAGTGACACGCTCAAGTCCGGCGCCGTGCTCAACCACGGGCGTTATGAAGACGCCAAACGCCTGATCCAGAACCAGGCCTCGCGCTTCGGTTTCTTCAGTGGTCATTTCACCAGCCAAAAACTCCTGGTCGATCCGCGTGCCGGGGTGGCCGATGTCGAATTGATCTACGAAAGCGGCCCGCGTTATGCGTTGGGCAAAGTCAGTTTCGAGGGCGATACGCCGTTCGACGAAGACCTGCTGCAACGTATGGTGCCGTTCAAGGCCGGCGATCCGTATGACTCCGAGCTGATTGCCGAACTCAACCGCGACCTGCAATCGAGCGGCTATTTCGAAGGCGTGCGCGTCGATGCGGCGCCGACGGCAGCGAAAAACGACGTGATTCCGGTCGACGTCAAACTCGACACGCGCAAACCACGGACCATGGGCCTGGGCCTCGGTTATTCGACTGACGTCGGCCCGCGGATCAAGGCCAACTGGACACGCCACTGGGTCAACCCGCAGGGCGACAGTTACGGCTGGGAAGCCGAATTGTCGGCGCCACGGCAGAACGTCGGGTTGTTCTATGACATCCCGCTCGACCCGCCGCTGACCGACAAACTGCGCTGGGCCGGTGGTTATCAATACGAAGACATCGACGGCTCCGACACCCTGAGCAAGCTGCTGACGTTTGGCCCGGAATGGCACAGCAAGTTGCCCAGCGGCTGGCAGCGAGTGATCTCGCTGAAATGGCAGCGCGAAGAATATGAACTTGGCGACGACTCCGGCCTCAGTACCTTGCTGATGCCCGGCATCAGTTACTCGTACCTGAAAAGCGACAACCGCATCGACCCGCACAACGGCTATCGCCTGACCTTCGAAAGCAAAGTGGCGAAGGAGGGCCTCGGTTCGGACAACAACCTTTTATATGGCACGGCGTTGATCAAAGGCCTGACCACGGTGTTCGACAACCACCGCTTCCTCGGTCGGGTGCAGGTCGGCGGCAGCGCCACCAATGGTTACAACTCGGTGCCGCCGTCGCTGCGCTTCTTCGCCGGTGGCGATCAGAGCGTGCGCGGTTACGACTACCAAAGTCTGTCCCCGGAGAACTCCAAGGGCGACCGCATCGGCGGCCGCTACATGGTCGCCGGCAGCGTCGAGTACCAATATTCGATTGCCGAGAAATGGCGGATCGCGACCTTCGTCGATCAGGGCAACTCTTTCAACAAACTCGAACTGCCGAACCTCAAGACCGGGGTCGGTATCGGTGTGCGCTGGGTCTCGCCGGTGGGGCCGATCCGCCTCGACCTGGCCCACGCACTGGACGACGACGGCGGCATCCGGCTGCACTTTTCCATGGGGCCTGAGCTGTGAAGCGTGGTTTGAAAATAACGGCACTGGCGTTGTTGGCGCTGGTGCTGTTGGTTGTATTGAGCATCGCAGCCGTACTCGGCACGCAAGCCGGCAGCCGTTGGGCGCTGAGCCTGGTGCCGGGTTTGAGCGTGGAGAATTTCCAGGGTCGCCTCGGCGGCCAATGGAGCGCCGACCATCTGCTGTGGCAACAGGACAGCAGCCGGGTCGAGCTGAGCAAGCCGATTTTCGCCTGGTCGCCGTTGTGCCTGACCCGCATGACTTTGTGCATCGAACAGCTCAAGGCCGATCAGGTGATTCTGCAATTCCCGCCGAGTGAAGAAACCACCGACAGCGGCCCGATCAAACTGCCGGATCTGCAATTGCCGCTAGGCATCGAGCTCGGTGACGTGCAAGTCGGCAGCCTGCTGTTCAACGGCAGCGAGCAACTCAAGGGCCTGCAACTGGCGGCGCACTGGACCGCCCAGGGCATGCAGATCGACAGTGTGAAACTACAGCGCGACGACCTGAGCCTGAACCTCTCCGGCCTGCTGCAACCGACCGGCAATTGGCCGCTGAACATCGCCGGTGACCTGAGCTTGCCGTCCCCAGGCACAGGCCCCTGGACGCTGGCGCTCAAAGTCGACGGTGATCTGCTGAAAACCCTCAACCTGCACGCCGACAGCCACGGTTACCTCGACGGCCAGTTGAGCGGCGAACTGCAGCCGCTGGCAGAAAACCTGCCGGCCAAGGTGCGCATTACCAGCGACGCGTTCAAACCGAGCGCCGATTTGCCGGACACCCTGCAACTCAATCAACTGGTTTTGACCGGCGAAGGCGATCTGAAAAACGGTTACCAGTTAAACGGCAACGCCACGCTGCCCGCCGATAAAGGCCCGGTGGCGCTGCTGCTCAAAGGCAAGGTCGATGCCAGCGGCGCGCAGATCGCCGGCCTCGACCTGACGGCCAACGACAAGCAAAGCCTCAAGCTCACCGGCAGTGTCGACTGGAGCAAGGGCCTCACGGCGCAAGCCAACGTCAACTGGCAGGATTTCCCGTGGCATCGGCTCTATAACGAAATCGATGAGCCGCAAGTCGCCTTGCGTACCTTCACCGGCGAAGTCTCCTACACCGACGGTCAGTACCTCGGTAACTTCGCCGCCGATCTCGATGGCCCGGCGGGGGCGTTCAGCCTGAGCAGTCCGTTCAGCGGCAGCCTGAAGCAAATCGCCTTGCCACAGCTGAAGATGGAAGCGGGGCAGGGCAAGGCTGAAGGGCATGTCAACGTGCAGTTCGCCGATGGCATCGCCTGGGACACGGCGCTGGATCTTTCTGCGTTGAACCCGGCGTACTGGGTTGCGGAGTTGCCGGGCACGCTGGCGGGGCCGCTGCGCAGCAAAGGCGAAATGAAGAACGAACGCCTGAGCCTCACCGCCGACCTCGACCTCAAGGGCAAACTGCGCGGCCAACCGGCGATCCTCCAGGCCAAGGCTGACGGTGCCGGCGAACAGTGGAACCTCAACGCCCTGCAAGTCCGCCTCGGCGACAACAGCATCAGCGGCAAGGGCAGCCTGCAACAAAAACTCACCGGGCAGATCGACATCAAACTGACGCGCCTGGCCCAGCTCTGGCCACAGCTGCGCGGGCAGGTCACGGGACAGGTCAACGTCGCCGGCACGCTGAAAGCACCGCAAGGCAAACTTGATCTGCAAGGTTCGCAACTGGCATTCCAGGACAATCGCCTGCAAAGCCTCAACCTCGATGCGACCCTCGACAGTGCGCAACGGGCGAAGATTGATCTGAAAGGCAGCGGCATTCAGGCTGGCGACACCAACCTCGGTGTGTTAACCGCCAGCGCCCAGGGCGACATCAAGAGCCAGAAACTCAACCTCGACCTGCTCGGGCCGAAGCTGAAACTGGCCCTCGGTCTGGACGGCAATCTGGACAAGGGCAACTGGCGCGGCCGTCTGGCCAGCGGCGATATTCAGGCCGGCGGCCAGGACTGGAAACTGCAGAGCCCGGCCAAACTCGAACGCCTCGCCGACGGCAAGATCAACTTCGGCGCGCATTGCTGGATGTCCGGCAACGCCAGCCTGTGCGGTGAAGACCAGCGTCTGCTGCCGGAGCCGAAACTGCTTTACCACCTCAAGCAGTTCCCGATCGAAAGTCTGGCGCAATGGTTGCCGAAAGACTTCGCCTGGCAGGGCAAACTCAACGCCGACCTGCAACTGGACTTGCCGGCCAGCGGCCCGAACGGCGTGGTCAGCATCGACGCCAGCGGCGGCACCTTGCGTATGAAGGAAAAGGATCAGTGGCTGGACTTCCCGTACCAGACCCTGAAACTCACCAGCAAACTCACACCGAAGCGCATCGACACCGACCTCAACTTCGTCGGCGGCAAACTCGGCGAGTTGATGGTGCAGGCGCAGCTCAACCCGCTGCCGAAAAACAAACCGCTGAGCGGTTCGTTCCGTCTCAGCGGACTGGACCTGTCGGTGGCGCGGCCGTTTGTGCCGATGGTCGAGAAGCTCACCGGGCGCCTGAACGGTAGCGGGACGATTTCCGGCGGGCTGCTGGCGCCGCTGGTCAACGGTACGGTCAAACTCAGCGACGGCGAAGTCTCCGGCGCCGAACTGCCGATGGAACTCAAGAACCTGCAGCTGCAAGCGGTGATTGCCGGCGAATCGGTGCGCCTGGACGGCGGCTGGAACAGCGGCAAGACCGGGCAGGGCAGCCTCAATGGCAACGTCGCCTGGGGCCAGGCGCTGATAGTCGATCTGGCGCTCAAGGGCACGCAATTGCCGGTCACCGTCGAGCCGTACGCCAAGCTTGAAGTGGCGCCAGACCTGAAGATTTCCATGGCCGGCGATGAGCTGAAAATTGCCGGCAAGGTACAGGTGCCGCGAGGCGAAATCACCGTGCGTGAACTTCCGCCGTCAACGGTAAAGGTTTCCGACGACACGATCATCGTCGGGGCGCAGACCGAAGAGGGCAAACCACCGCTGGCGATGAAGATGGACATCGACGTGGTGGTCGGCGAAGACAAACTGAGCTTCGCCGGGTTCGGCCTGACCGCCAACCTGCAAGGTCACGTGCACATCGGCGACAACATGGACACCCGTGGCGAGCTCTGGCTCAACGACGGCCGTTACCGCGCCTATGGCCAGCGCCTGAACGTGCGTCGTGCGCGGCTGCTGTTTGCCGGCCCGATCGATCAGCCGTATCTGGACATCGAAGCGATCCGCCAGACCGACGACGTGATAGCCGGTATCCGCCTGAGCGGCAGCGCCGAGCAACCGACCACGCAAATCTTCTCCGAACCGGCCATGAGTCAGGAGCAGGCGTTGTCCTACCTGGTACTGGGGCGTCCGCTGAGCACCAACGGCGAAGACAACAACATGCTCGCGCAAGCGGCGTTGGGCCTGGGCTTGATGGGCAGTTCCGGGGTCACCAGCGGCCTGGCCAAAGACCTGGGGATTCAGGACTTCCAGCTCGACACCCAAGGCAGCGGCAACACCACCAGCGTGGTCGCCAGCGGCAACATTTCCGAGAAGCTCAGTTTGCGTTATGGCGTCGGAGTGTTTGAGCCGGCCAACACCATTGCGCTGCGTTACAAGCTGAGCAAGAAGGTATATGTCGAAGCCGCCAGCGGTGTCGCCAGTTCGCTGGATATCTTCTACAAGCGCGATTTCTGAGAACGTGGCCAATAGCCGGGTCGTGACGCTGCGATCCGGTTTTTTCAGGATGTATTAGACTCACCGAACCCCCGAAAACCTTGCCGGTTGCGTCTATGGTTCGCTTGAGTATGGTCCTGCTCGGTAACGACTTCGTCCGCAAGCGTTGGTCCGCGCTGGCGCTGACCGGCATTGTCTGGGGCGCGGCCGGGGTGGCGATCTTTATCGATGCGCTGGATGGCGTTCTGTATTTTCCGCTGCATCTCTTCGGCTATCTGTTGTTGCTCGAAGCGCTGATCCTGCTGCTGGTGCCAGCCCCGCAAACCGGGACCGCTGCGGCCCTGCGTAAAGCGCGAGGTCTGGCGTTTCTCTTGCTGGGGCTGCTGATCGTTGACCGGCAACATGCTGCCGGGCTGATTCTGGCGGTGCTGTTTGGCGGGGCTTTCATCGTTGATGGGGTCTTCAGGCTGGCGGCTGCGGTGGTGGTACGTTTTGTCGGCTGGCAAGTGTCGCTGCTGGCCGGGTTGTTCGAACTCGGCTTTGGCGTGTTTATCCTTGAGCCGTATCCGACACTGTATAAGGGCACGGTGCCGTTCTGCATAGGCATGAGCCTGTTTCTCTCGGGCTGCGCGTTGTTGCGCCAAGCCGTGCGCTTCAGGCACCTGCCGCCGCTGACCGACCCTGCTGCGGTTAGTGCGCCGGCCAGCAGCGACGCATTGATCATTCATGTCTGGACCCCCAGCGGCACCGTCGATGACACTCTGGTGCGCAACCGCTTGCTCAATCGTTATATCGCAGCAGTCGACATCAACGGCGTGATCTCGGCCGGTCACGCGGCACTGGAATGTGGCCCGGACATTTACATCAGCCATTACCCGCTGGACGACATCGACCGCTCGGCGGGGGATTTCGTGCGGTTACTGCGGGCGACGCCGAACAACGATGTCGCCGGGCGGTTTCTGCCGGACTATGCCGGCGAGGTGGCGGACTGGTGCCCGTCTTCGGTTCAGGTCAGTTTTGCCCACTACGATGCCCGGCGATTGCAGGCGTTCTGGGTGGCTTATCGACAGAACGACACCTACAACCTCACCAGCCGCAACTGTTCCAGTGCGGTGGCCCATAGCCTGGAGGCGGCTCTGGAAGGCTCGATGAATCGCGGGCATTCGAGCATGCTCGATTTCGCCAGAGTGATACTCAGCCCCGAGTTCTGGGTGGCGGCGCAGGTGCGTAAACGCGCCGAAGTGATGGCGTGGACGCCCGGGCTGGTGCTCGACTATGCCCGGGCGCTGCATGCCGCCATCGAGCCCGCACCGCCGGGCTGGCACAGCATGTTTGCGGTGACCCGACGCGCCTGCGGTTATGCAGTCACGGCCTTGCGTGGGCGCGAAGTGCATCCCCTCCAGCCGCCGGCGGCTGCCCGTCCTTCCGATGAAGTCTGAACGCCTTTAAACCGGGTTGCCCCCAATCGCTGGCAAGCCAGCTCCCACAGGGTCAGTGGTGTACTCAAAATTCACGTACGCCATAGAAACCTGTGGGAGCTGGCTTGCCAGCGATAGCGTTCGCCCGCCAAACACAAAACCCACTCCACTGGTCAACTAATTACAAAGCAACCTAACTATTACGTTGACATTCGCTGCCTAGGCAGTAACATCTCGACATACATTCACTGCCTAGGCAGTTATTAGGTGAGCACATGAAGCACTTCACCCCGGACGGATTCAAACATTGCTATCTCGGCCTGTTGCTCGGCCGTGCTGCGCTGCTGAAAGACCGGATCATTGACACCCACATGGAACCCCACGGCATCACCGCCGCGCAGTTCAAGGTGTTGATCATCATGGCCCAGTACGGCGTCGACACCCCGGCCGAGCTGTGCCGGCACCTGTCGCTGGACAGCGGTTCGATGACGCGCATGCTCGATCGTCTGGAGCAGAAAGGTTTCCTGGCTCGCCAACGCAGCGAAGGCGATCGCCGTCAGGTGCAGCTCAAGCTCACCGAGCAGGGCCAGCAACTGGCCGATCGCCTGCCGCACATCGGCGCCGATGCAATGAATGAACTGGCCGGCGCCGTCACTACGGACGAGTTGAAAACCCTGGAATACATCCTCAAGAAAATCCTGCTGGCAGCCGGTGACCCGATCACTATCCAGCGCTTAGGTGAACACAATGAGCAGTAAAACCTTGCGCAGCAGCCTGACCCTGGTGCTGTCGGCGATGATCCTCGCCGGCTGCGCCAACTACAGCGGCCTCGACACTCAAGGCAAAAGCCTGGATGCGAAAAGCCTCAACGCCAGCCAGTCCCTCAACGGCGTGACTCTGTCGCCGGCCGCCTGGCCGAAGAGCGACTGGTGGACCAGCCTTGGCGATCCGCAACTCGACGGTCTGATCCGCGAAGCGCTGCACGACAGCCCGGACATGCAGATCGCCGAAGCCCGCGCGCATCAGGCCAGCGCCGCAGCCTATGCCGCCGATGCCGAACGCTATCCGACCCTCGACGCCAGCGCCGGCATCAGCCGTTCGCGCCTGGCCAAGGATCAGGATCCGCGCGGGCAGGGCGATGCTTACGCCACCGTGCGTAACGTCAGCGCCGGTTTCAATTACAACTTCGACCTCTGGGGCGGCCAGCGTGATGCCTGGGAAGCTGCACTCGGTCAGGCTCGCGCTGCCGAAGTCGACCGTCAGGCCGCGCAATTGACCCTCGCCGCCGACGTGGCCCGGGCCTACAGCGATCTGGGTCAGGCGCATATCGTTTACGACCTGGCCAACGACGATCTCAAACGCACCAAACAGATGCTCGATCTGAGCCAGCGCCGCTTGAGTGCCGGGATCGACAGCCAGTACCAGTTCCAGCAAACCCAAAGCCTTGAGGCCAGTTCCGAAGCCAGCCTGATCGACGCCGAAAAACGGTTGAACAGCGCCAAAATCGCCCTGGCCGTGCTGCTCGGCAAAGGCCCGGATCGTGGCAACGAAATCGCCCGGCCGAAAGTCCTGCAAGCCAGCGCCGTGGCGGTGCCGTCGGTGCTGCCGGCGGAACTGCTCGGTCGGCGTCCGGATCTGGTCGCGGCGCGCTGGCGCGTGGAGGCGGCGAGCAAAGACATCGACTCGGCGAAAACCCGCTTCTATCCCAACTTGAACCTCACGGCCTCGGCCGGTGCCGAATCCTTGTTGGGTGACGCGATGTTCGGGTCGGCCAGTCGCTTCTTCAGCATCGCCCCGACCATTTCGGTGCCGATTTTCGACGGCGGGCGCCTGCGCGCCAACCTCGATGCGCGCGACGCCGATTACGATCTGGCGGTGGCGCAGTACAACAAAAACCTGGTGAAGGCACTGGGCGATGTCAGCGACACGATCAACCAGTTGCGTGACATCGGCCGGCAGATCGGCGCGCAGCAACACGCCACCGAGATTGCCCAGGATTCTTACAACACCGTCGTCCAGCGTTACGGTTCCGGCATCGGCAACTACCTGGACGTGCTCAGCATCGAGCAGCAATTGCTGCAGGCCCAGCGTCAGCTGGCCAACCTCAATGCCGAGCAGATCGACCTGTCGATTCAACTGATGCAAGCGCTGGGCGGCGGCTTTCAGGGTGAAACCCTGACCGCAGCCAACGCCACCCCAGCCACGTCGCACAACTAATTCAGGTATTTGTCATGGCCACTGCCGAAAACACCCAAACTCAAGCCAACACCCCCGACACCGGCAATCCGCGCAAGCGCAAAGTGATGCTGCTGGTGCTGGCCGTCGTGGTCCTGCTCGCCGGTGCCGGCGTCTGGGCGTATCACGAGTTTATCGGGCGCTTCAACGAAAGCACCGACGACGCCTACGTCAACGGCAACGTCGTCGAGATCACCCCGCTGGTGACCGGCACCGTGGTCAGCATCGGCGCCGACGATGGCGATCTGGTTCACGAGGGGCAAGTGCTGATCAACTTTGACCCGAACGACGCCGAAGTCGGCCTGCAAAGTGCCCAGGCGAAACTGGCGCGCACCGTGCGTCAGGTGCGCGGCCTGTACAGCAACGTCGATGGCATGAAAGCCCAGGTCAACGCGCAACAGGCAGAAGTGCAGAAGGCTCAGGACAACTACAACCGCCGGAAAAACCTCGCTGCTGGCGGGGCGATTTCCCAGGAAGAACTGTCCCACGCTCGCGACGATCTGACCTCGGCGCAAAACGCCCTGGCCAACGCCAAACAGCAACTGAAAACCACCAGCGCGCTGGTCGACGACACCGTGGTGTCGTCGCACCCGGACGTGATGTCGGCGGCTGCCGATCTGCGTCAGGCGTACCTGACCAACGCCCGTAGCACCCTGATCGCGCCGGTCACCGGTTACGTCGCCAAACGCACTGTGCAACTCGGTCAGCGCGTACAGCCGGGCACCGCGCTGATGGCGGTGATTCCGCTGGATCAGCTGTGGATCGACGCCAACTTCAAGGAAACCCAACTGCGTGACATGCGCATCGGCCAACCGGTGGACATCGAATCCGACATCTACGGCAGCAGCGTGAAATACAGCGGCACCGTCGACAGCCTCGGCGCCGGTACCGGCAGCGCGTTCGCCCTGTTGCCGGCGCAGAACGCCACCGGTAACTGGATCAAGATCGTCCAGCGTGTGCCGGTGCGGATTCACATCAACGCCGAAGAGCTGGCCAAGCATCCGCTGCGGGTCGGTCTGTCGACCAACGTTGAAGTGAACCTGCACGACCAGAGCGGCCCGGTGCTGGCCCAGCAACCACCGCAAAAGGCCTCGTTCAGCACCAACGTCTACGACCGCCAACTGGCCGAAGCCGACGCGATGATTGCGCAGCTGATCCACGACAACAGCGCTGCGGTGAGCAAGACCGCGCAACGCTGAGATCACACTCTTCAGGTGCGGGCTTTTGTGGCGAGGGAGCTTGCTCCCGCTGGGGCGCGAAGCGGCCCCAATAGCTTTGCGACTGCTTCGCAGCCGAGCGGGAGCAAGCTCCCTCGCCACAAAGGTACGCTCCAGGGCGTCAACCCGGTTTCATAGGATTCACAATGAGCAATAACGCCTCTTTCACGCCGCCCAGCCTGTTGCTCAGCACCATCGGCCTGTCGCTGGCGACGTTCATGCAAGTGCTCGACACCACCATTGCCAACGTGGCGCTGCCGACCATTTCCGGCAACCTCGGGGTGAGTTCGGAGCAGGGCACCTGGGTGATCACTTCGTTCGCCGTGAGCAACGCCATCGCGTTGCCGCTGACCGGTTGGCTCAGTCGACGTTTCGGCGAGGTGAAGCTGTTTTTGTGGGCCACCATCCTGTTCGTGCTGGCCTCGTTCCTCTGCGGTATTTCGACGTCGATGCCGGAATTGATCGGTTTCCGCGTGCTGCAAGGTCTGGTGGCCGGGCCGCTGTACCCGATGACGCAAACCCTGTTGATTGCGGTCTATCCCCCCGCGAGGCGCGGTATGGCCCTGGCGTTGCTGGCGATGGTCACGGTGGTGGCGCCGATTGCAGGTCCCATTCTCGGTGGCTGGATCACCGACAGCTACAGCTGGCCGTGGATCTTCTTCATCAACGTACCGATCGGCATCTTTGCGGTGATGGTGGTGCGTTCGCAACTGGCCAAACGCCCGGTGGAAACCAGTCGCCAACCGATGGATTACGTTGGTCTGATCACGCTGATCATCGGCGTCGGCGCGTTGCAGGTGATCCTCGACAAAGGCAATGACCTGGACTGGTTCGAATCGAACTTCATCATCATCGGCGCGGCGATTTCGGTGATCGCCCTGGCAGTGTTTGTGATCTGGGAAATGACCGACCAGCATCCGGTGGTCAACCTGCGGCTTTTTGCCCACCGCAACTTCCGCATCGGCACGCTGGTGCTGGTATTGGGTTACGCCGGCTTCTTCGGCATCAACCTGATCCTGCCGCAGTGGCTGCAGACGCAGATGGGTTACACCGCGACCTGGGCCGGACTGGCAGTGGCGCCGATCGGCATTCTGCCGGTGCTGCTGTCGCCGTTTGTCGGCAAGTACGCGAACAAGTTCGATCTGCGCCTGCTGGCCGGTCTGGCGTTCCTCGCGATCGGCCTGAGCTGCTTCATGCGCGCCGAGTTCACCAACGAGGTGGACTTCCAGCACATCGCCCTGGTGCAACTGTTCATGGGGATTGGCGTGGCGCTGTTCTTCATGCCGACCCTGAGCATCCTGATGTCGGACTTACCGCCGAGTCAGATTGCCGACGGCGCAGGCCTTGCGACCTTCCTGCGCACCTTGGGCGGCAGCTTCGCCGCCTCGCTGACCACTTGGATCTGGATCCGCCGCGCCGATCAGCATCATGCGTACATGAGCGAAAGCATCAGCACCTTCGAACCGGCGACCCGCGAGACCCTGAATCATTTGGGCGGCGCGAGCCAATCGGCTTATGCGCAGATGGATCAAATCCTTACCAGCCAGGCGTACATGCTCTCCACCGTGGATTACTTCACGCTGCTGGGCTGGGGCTTCATGGGGCTGATTCTGATTGTGTGGCTGGCGAAGCCGCCGTTTGCGGCGAAGGCCGGGCCTGCTGCTTCAGGACACTAAGGTCAAAAGCCCCTCACCCTAACCCTCTCCCGGAGGGAGAGGGGACTGACTGAGGGTTTCTTTCGAGGTCCGCCGACCTGGAGCCACCGAGTTGAACTCAGGTTTTGAATAGCATGAAGATCGGCTCCCTTTCCCCCTCGCCCCCCTGGGGGAGAGGGCTGGGGTGAGGGGGTAGCGATCTTCAGCCGTGCGGCAAAGCCAGTGGCGGAGCAAAGTCGAACGGCGCCAGGGCAAACCCGTTCTCATCCACCTGCAACGCCCAACCCTGACGATCCCAATCCCCCAGCACAATCCGCTTCGCCGCCTGCTCACCGAGCTGCAGCTTATGGATCGCCGGGCGATGGGTGTGGCCATGAATCAGGGTTTTCACCCCGTATTCCTGCATGATCCGCGGAATTTCCTCCGGCGTGACATCGACGATGTCATTGGCCTTCATCCGTGTCTGCGCGCGGCTTTCACTGCGCAGCTTGCGCGCCAGTTTGTGACGGGTGCTCAGCGGCAGGTGGCGCAGGATGAACAGGGTGATCGGGTTACGCAGGTAGCGGCGCAGCTTCATGTAGGCTTCGTCGCGGGTGCACAGGCTGTCGCCGTGCATCAGCAGCACTGGCTCGCCATAGAACTGCACGACACTCGGGTCCTTCAGCAGCGTGCAGCCGGCTTCTTTGCAGAAGGCCTTGCCGAGCAGGAAGTCGCGATTGCCGTGCATCAGAAAGATCGCCGTGCCGCTGTCGCTCAATTGGCGCAGGGCCTGGCAGATGGAACGCTGGAAAGGCGTCATGGCATCGTCGCCAATCCACGCCTCGAAGAAGTCGCCGAGAATGTAGAGCGCACTCGCCGAGCGGGCGCGTCCGGCGAGCAAATCCAGAAACGCCCGGGTAATGTCCGGGCGCTCCTCTTCCAGATGCAAGTCTGAAATCAGCAATATCACGCTTCGATGATCTCGGCTTTCTCGATGATCACGTCGTCTTTCGGCACGTCCTGGTGACCGGCCTTGGAAGTGGTGGCAACGCCTTCGATCTTGTCGACGACATCGGTACCGGCAACCACTTTACCGAACACGGCATAACCCCAGCCCTGAGCGGTCTTGGCGGTGTGGTTGAGGAAGCTGTTGTCGGTGGCGTTGATGAAGAACTGCGCCGAGGCCGAATGCGGGTCCATGGTGCGGGCCATGGCCAGGGTGTACTTCTCGTTCTTCAGGCCGTTATCGGCTTCGTTCTGGATGCTGGCGCGCTTGTCTTTCTTTTCCTGCATGCCAGGCTGGAAGCCGCCGCCCTGGATCATGAAACCCTTGATCACACGGTGAAAGACTACGTTTTCGTAGTGACCGGCCTTAACGTATTCAAGGAAGTTGGCAACGGTGATCGGCGCTTTTTCCGCGTCCAGTTCGATGACGATGTCGCCGTAGTTGGTGGTCAGTTTGACTTGAGTCATGATCGCTACTCTTTATAAGGAATTCGTGGTTTTCGGACACTGAGTACCGAAACCGGTTCAGCCTGCATCGGCCAAGGTGCGCAGTTTAGCGTGACAGGCGCGAATTTCGAGGCTGTTTTTCAAATCCCGGCGATTAAATGCGCTCCTTTATAGGCCGTGCTCTGTCAGCCCCTTGACAGCATCGGCTATGATAGCGGCTTTGTTTTGTCTGGCCCCCTTTGCGGCCGCGCACATGTAA
Organism: Pseudomonas sp. LF020; assembly: GCF_053456425.1. NCBI lineage: Bacteria > Pseudomonadati > Pseudomonadota > Gammaproteobacteria > Pseudomonadales > Pseudomonadaceae > Pseudomonas > Pseudomonas sp. LF020. Next base: position 44,629 of record NZ_JBRFIX010000005.1, on the reverse strand, counting down.
GTCAAGGATCCTATGAGCAAGCCCACTGTCGACCCTACCTCGAATGCCAAGTCCGGCCCTGCCGTGCCGGTCAATTTCCTGCGGCCGATCATCCAGGCAGACCTGGACTCGGGCAAGCACACCCAGATCGTCACCCGTTTTCCGCCTGAGCCCAACGGCTACCTGCACATCGGCCACGCCAAGTCGATCTGCGTGAACTTCGGCCTGGCCCAGGAGTTCGGCGGCGTCACGCACCTGCGTTTTGACGACACCAACCCGGCCAAGGAAGACCAGGAATACATCGACGCGATCGAATCCGACGTCAAATGGCTGGGCTTCGAATGGTCCGGCGAAGTGCGCTACGCCTCGCAGTATTTCGACCAGTTGCACGACTGGGCAGTGGAGCTGATCAAGGCCGGCAAGGCCTACGTCGACGACCTGACCCCTGAGCAGGCCAAGGAATACCGTGGCAGCCTGACCGAGCCTGGCAAGAACAGCCCGTTCCGCGACCGTTCGGTGGAAGAGAACCTCGACTGGTTCGCGCGCATGCGTGCCGGTGAGTTCCCGGACGGCGCCCGCGTGCTGCGCGCGAAGATCGACATGGCCTCGCCGAACATGAACCTGCGCGACCCGATCATGTACCGCATCCGCCACGCTCATCACCACCAGACCGGTGACAAGTGGTGCATCTACCCGAACTATGACTTCACCCACGGTCAGTCGGACGCCATCGAAGGCATCACCCACTCGATCTGCACCCTGGAATTCGAAAGCCATCGTCCGCTGTACGAGTGGTTCCTGGACAACCTGCCGGTGCCGGCCAACCCGCGCCAGTACGAGTTCAGCCGCCTGAACCTGAACTACACCATCACCAGCAAGCGCAAGCTCAAGCAGTTGGTGGATGAAAAGCACGTCAACGGCTGGGACGACCCACGCATGTCGACGCTGTCGGGTTTCCGCCGTCGCGGCTACACCCCGGCATCGATCCGCAATTTCTGCGAGATGGTCGGCACCAACCGTTCCGATGGCGTGGTCGACTTCGGCATGCTCGAGTTCAGCATCCGTCAGGACTTGGACGCGAACGCCCCACGCGCCATGTGCGTGCTGCGTCCGTTGAAAGTCGTGATCACCAACTACCCGGAAGGTCAGGTCGAGAACCTCGAACTGCCGCGTCATCCGCAGAAAGAAGAGCTCGGCGTGCGCCAGCTGCCGTTCGCCCGTGAAATCTACATCGACCGCGATGACTTCTTGGAAGAACCGCCAAAGGGCTACAAGCGCCTGGAGCCGAACGGCGAAGTGCGCCTGCGCGGCAGCTACGTGATCCGTGCCGACGAAGCGATCAAGGACGCCGACGGCAACATCGTCGAGCTGCGTTGCTCGTACGACCCGGACACCCTCGGCAAGAACCCTGAAGGCCGCAAGGTCAAAGGCGTGATCCACTGGGTGCCGGCGGCTGCCAGCATCGAGTGCGAAGTGCGGCTGTACGATCGCCTGTTCCGCTCTCCTAACCCGGAGAAGGCCGAAGACAGCGCGAGTTTCCTCGACAACATCAACCCTGACTCACTGCAAGTGCTGACCGGTTGTCGTGCTGAGCCTTCGTTGGGCAATGCACAGCCGGAAGACCGTTTCCAGTTCGAGCGCGAAGGCTACTTCGTTGCCGACATCAAGGACTCGAAACCAGGTCAGCCGGTATTCAACCGTACCGTGACCCTGCGTGATTCGTGGGGCCAGTGATTTAGCGTCAAGGAAATTAACGTGCTGACGATCTACAACACGCTCACCAAGAGCAAAGAAGTCTTCAAGCCGCTGGATGGCAACAAGGTGCGCATGTACGTGTGCGGCATGACCGTGTACGACTACTGCCACCTCGGCCACGGCCGCAGTATGGTCGCGTTCGATCTGGTGACCCGCTGGTTGCGGTTCAGCGGTTACGACCTGACCTACGTGCGCAACATCACCGACATCGACGACAAGATCATCAATCGTGCCCGCGAGAACGGTGAGTCGTTCGAAGCGCTGACCGAGCGCATGATCGCCGCGATGCACGAAGACGAAGCGCGCCTGAACATCAAGAAGCCGGACATGGAGCCGCGTGCCACGGATCACATTCCGGGCATGCACGCGATGATCCAGACCCTGATCGACAAAGGCTACGCCTACGCTCCGGGCAACGGTGACGTGTACTACCGCGTCGCCAGATTCATGGGCTACGGCAAGCTGTCGCGCAAGAAGATCGAAGACCTGCGCATCGGTGCGCGGATCGAAGTCGACGAGTCGAAAGAAGACCCGCTGGACTTCGTCCTGTGGAAAGCCGCCAAACCGGGCGAGCCGAGCTGGGAATCGCCGTGGGGCGCCGGGCGTCCGGGCTGGCACATCGAGTGCTCGGTGATGTCCACCTGCTGCCTCGGTGAAACCTTCGACATTCATGGCGGCGGCAGCGACCTCGAGTTCCCGCACCACGAAAACGAAATCGCCCAGAGCGAAGCGGCCACCGGCAAGACCTACGCCAACGCGTGGATGCATTGCGGCATGATCCGTATCAATGGCGAGAAGATGTCCAAGTCCTTGAACAACTTCTTCACCATTCGTGACGTGCTCGACAAGTACCACCCGGAAGTCGTGCGTTACCTGCTGGTGTCGAGCCACTACCGCAGCGCGATCAACTACTCGGAAGACAACCTCAAGGACGCCAAGGGCGCACTCGAGCGTTTCTACCACGCGTTGAAAGGCCTGCCGAGCGTTGCTCCGGCTGGCGGCGAAGCCTTCGTCGAGCGTTTCACCACGGTGATGAACGACGACTTCGGTACGCCGGAAGCCTGCGCGGTGCTGTTCGAGATGGTGCGTGAGATCAACCGTCTGCGCGAGAGCGATCTCGATGCGGCGGCCGGCCTGGCGGCACGTCTGAAAGAACTGGCGAGCGTGCTGGGTGTGTTGCAACTGGAAGCCGATGACTTCCTGCAAGCGGGCGCCGAAGGGCGTGTCGATGCGGCTGAAGTCGATGCGCTGATTGCTGCTCGTCTGGCGGCACGCGCTGGCAAGGACTGGGCCGAATCCGACCGCATCCGCGACCAGCTCACTGCCATGGGCGTGGTGCTGGAAGACGGCAAGGGCGGCACGACCTGGCGTCTGGCTGACTGATTGCCTGACCTGCGTTAAAACAAAACCCGCCGAGTGCGGGTTTTGTTTTTTCTGGCGGGGCCTTAGCTCAAGGCGCCGGTGCTGACCGCGACGATCAGGAAAATCCCCAGCACTGCGCGGTAAACCACAAACGGCCAGGTGGAGAACTTCTCCAGAAAACGCATCAGGCCCCAGATCGCGAAGAACGCCGAGATGCTGGCGATCACCAGACCGAAAATCAGGTGCCCCCAAACGGCAGCGGGAAGGTCGGCATGGAACAGCACCCACAACTCTTTCAGACCGGCGAGGGCGATCGCTGGCAGCCCGAGCAAGAATGAAAACCGCGCCGCTTCTTCACGCTTGAAGTTGAGAAACAGTGCCGCCGTCAGCGTCGAGCCGGAGCGCGACACCCCGGGAATCAACGCGCCAATCTGCGCGATGCCGACGATCAGCGCATCGCGCAGACGCATTTCGTCGACGCTGCGGCGATGGCGGCAGGTCAGTTCGGCAGCCGCCAGCAGCACCGCCATGACCACGCAGGAAATCCCGATCACCATCAGGCCGCGCAACGGTGAGTTGCAGGCGTTGAGCGTCGATGACAACGCGATCCCGGCAATGCCGATGGGGATGGTCGCCAGCACAATCGCCACCGCGAGGATGAACCAGCGGTTGTTGAAATCCCGCTGGCGCACCGCATCGACGCTGCCGCCGACCACTTGCCGGACATCGCGCCAGAAATAACTGACCACCGCCGCCAGTGCGGCCAGTTGCATCGCTGCGGAAAACGCCGAGCCGGGATCCGGCCAGCCGAGCAGGGCCGGGACGATGCGCATGTGCGCGGTGGAGGAAACGGGCAGTAACTCGGTGATGCCTTGAATGATGCCGAGGAAGCCGATCTGCAGGTAGTCCAGGGAAGCGAAGCCGATATCGAGGCCGGTGGAACAGATGTTGGTCAAAGCACGTGTCCTGTGAGGATCAGGAGGAGGGAGGTGTCTGGATCAAAGGCAGGGCGAAAAGCTGAAACATTTCGTCACAGTCTAGTCGGTTCGGTCAATGGGGGCGGTTTAGTGGTGGTGGAGTGAATGGTCTGACGCCATCGCGGGCAAGCCCGCTCCCACAAGTTTATTTGTGGTTCACCCTTGTTGCGTACAACCCGAAACCCTGTGGGAGCTGGCTTGCCAGCGATGAGGTTCGCCCAGGCAACGATTCATTCAGCCTGGCGCAAACGCTTGTAGAGGGTATTGCGACTCACCCCAAGTCTGCGCGCCAGATGCGAAATATTGCCCCCGGCTGCTTTCAACTCCCGGTTCAATGCCTCCACATCATTCAGATCCAGCCCCAGCGGCTGCACGCTCTCTACCGGCTCCATTTCCAGATCGACAAAAAAATCATCCGGCAGATGCTCCGGCCGCACCGGTTGTTCCTCGGCCATCGCCAGCGCCACCTGCATCACGCTGCTGACTTGGCGCAGATTGCCCGGCCATGGATGCCGCTCGAACAACTCCAGCACTTCGCGGCTGAGTCCGGCCCATTGCGTCGGTTCACGATGCTGCTCCCACAAGCGCTTGAACAGCGCTTCTTTATCACTGCGCTCGCGCAGCGGCGGCAACTCCAGGGTCAGACCGCCGATGCGGTAATACAGGTCTTCGCGAAACCGGCCCAATTGCACTTGCTCGCGTAAAGAGCGGTTGGTCGCCGAAATGATCCGCAGATCCACCGCAAACAACTCGCTGCTGCCCACCGGTTGCACGCAGCGCTCCTGCAACACCCGCAACAACCGCGCCTGAGTCGGCAGCGGCATGTCGCCGATTTCATCGAGAAACAGCGTGCCTTTGTCCGCTTTGCGGATCAGGCCGATGCTGCCTTTCTGGTTGGCGCCGGTGAACGCGCCTTTCTCATAGCCGAACAGTTCTGACTCCACCAGTTCGGCAGGGATCGCCGCGCAGTTGACGGCGATGAACGCCTGTTTGCTGCGCGAACTGGCCTGATGCAGGGCTTTGACGAAGACTTCCTTGCCGACCCCGGTTTCGCCGTGGATCAGCAGCGGGATGTCTTTTTCCAGCAGGCGTTCGGCCTGGCGCACGGCTTTCTCGACGCGGCTGTCGCCAAAGTGCAGGGAGTTGAGGCTGATCGTACCCGGGACTTTGAGCGGCGCTGCGGTGGGCTTGGGTTCGGCAAATACCCTTGGCTGAATAGGCACTTGTTTCGGCCGCTTCAGCAAACACTGAAAACGGTTGCGCCCCGAGGTCTGCAGGGCGAACGGCAAGCCGTCGGGCTGGTTCATCAGTTCCAGCAGCGACACGTTGAACAGGCTTTCGACACTGACCCGCGACAGGCGCACGCCGAGCAGATTGTCCGCCCGGCGATTGGCCGACAGCACCTGACCGCTCTCATCAAAAATCAGCAGCCCCGCCCACTGACTGTCGAGGTTGTTCAACCCGGTGTTGAAGGTCAGTTGAAAGTGCTGGCCGTGGAACAGGTTGAGGATCAGCCGGTTCTCCACGGTCTGGCTCATCATCTTGACCATGCCCAGCGTGTGCGAGGGCGGCAGATAGCTGTCGCTGGACACGTCGAGCACGGCGATGACCTTACGCTCGGCATCGAAAATCGGCGCGGCGGAACCGGTCATGAAGCGGTTGGCCTTGAGGAAGTGCTCATCGTGCTCGATGTGCACCGCTTGTTCGCAGGCCAGCGCGGTGCCGATCGCATTGGTGCCGCTGCAGCGTTCCATCCAGCTCGCCCCGGCGCGAAAACCCCGAGCCAGGTTCGGCTCGATAAAACGCTGGGTGCCCCAGGATGTCAGCACCTGGCCCTGATGGTCGGCGAGCATGATCAGGCAGTTGGAGTTGCTCAGGATGTTCTCGTAATACGGCAGCACTTCCTGATGGGTGGTCTGCACCAGTGCGTGGTGCCGGTCGAGCAACTGCGCGATGCCGGCGGCGGGCAATTGATCGAAGGCCGGAGCGCTCTGATGGTTGAGACCGAAGGCGCGGCAACGTTGCCAGGAATTCTGGACGATCGCGTCATGGGACAGCGGCGGGGCAGGTGCGGCCATGGTGGTGGGCCTCTGATGCAGCGTCTTTATTATTGTTATGACCCACACATTTCCCCTGTAGGAGCTGCCGCAGGCTGCGATCTTTTGATCTTGTTTTAAAAAACAAAAGTCAAAAGATCGCAGCCTGCGGCAGCTCCTACAGGGTGCGTGAACAGTTCATAGAGTGTTGTTCACTATTGTTCATTGTCAATCGCCCAACTGTTCAAATGTGTTCAGCAATGAACGCTCATTCCTCGCGTTTTCAGGCCTTTTCACGACAAATCAACCACTTGCCACTTCTGGCACGAATGTCGCTCTGCTGCACAGGTCGCTTGACTCCAATAATAAAAAAGGCCGAGCCATGTCACTCACCCTGGAGCACGTCAGCCGCACCGTCGAGGGCCAGACCTGGATCGACGATGCCTGCCTGACATTCGAACCCGGATCCTTCAACGTTCTGCTCGGCCGCACGCTGTCCGGCAAGACCAGCCTGATGCGCCTGATGGCCGGTCTGGACAAGCCCGACAGCGGCCGCGTCCTGATGAACGGCGTCGACGTCACCCAGCGCCCGGTGCGCCTGCGCAACGTGTCGATGGTTTATCAGCAGTTCATCAATTACCCGACCATGACCGTGTTCGAGAACATCGCCTCGCCGCTGCGGCAGGCCGGTGTTGCCAAGGACATCATCCACAGCAAGGTGCAGGAAACCGCGAAGATGCTGCGCATCGAGAAGTTTCTGCAGCGCTATCCGCTGGAGCTGTCCGGCGGCCAGCAGCAGCGCACGGCGATGGCCCGGGCGCTGGTCAAGGATGCCGAGCTGATCCTGTTCGACGAGCCGCTGGTCAACCTCGATTACAAGCTGCGCGAAGAACTGCGTCAGGAAATGCGCGAGCTGTTCAAGCTGCGCCACACCATCGCGATCTACGCCACCACCGAACCCAACGAAGCCTTGGCGCTGGGCGGCACTACGACGATCCTGCACGAGGGCCGGGTGATCCAGAGCGGCCCGTCGACCTCGGTTTACCACCAGCCGCAAACGGTGCTGGCGGCAGAGTTGTTCTCCGAACCGCCGATCAACCTGATGCCGGGGCGTATTGCCGGCAACGAAGTCAGCTTCGCCAACTTCGTGCACTTCCCGTTGAACGTCGACCTGCGCCCGGTGGGTGAGGGCGAGTTCCGCTTTGGCGTGCGTCCCAGCCATATCTCGCTGGTGCCGAGCAACGATGACGATCTGGAACTGGCGGTCACCGTCGAAGTGGCGGAGATCAGCGGCTCGGAAACCTTCCTGCACGTGCGCAACGAGCATTTCCTGCTGGTGCTGCACCTGCCGGGGGTTCACGAATACGACGTCGATGCGCCGATCCGCATCTACATCCCGACCCACAAACTGTTCGTGTTCGATGCGCAGGGCCGTCTGGTGCAGGCACCGGGCCGGCGTGTCGCGAGGGTTGCCTGATGGCCGAAATCCGTTTGCAGCACCTCGCCCACAGCTACAGCAAAACCCCGAGCGGGCCTGACGATTACGCGATCCGCGAGATGGACCACATCTGGGAACAGGGCGGCGCCTATGCCTTGCTCGGCCCTTCGGGTTGCGGCAAATCGACCTTGCTCAACATCATTTCCGGCCTGCTCAGCCCCTCGCAAGGGCATGTGCTGTTCGACGGCAAAGCGGTCAACGATCTGACCCCGGAGAAGCGCAACATCGCTCAGGTGTTCCAGTTCCCGGTGGTCTACGACACCATGACCGTGTTCGACAACCTGGCCTTCCCCCTGCGCAATCAGGGCATGGACGAGGCGAAAGTGCACAGCAAGGTGCAGGAAATCGCCGAAGTCCTCGACCTGCAAAATCTGCTGAGCAAGAAGGCGCGTAACCTCACCGCTGACGAAAAACAGAAAGTCTCCATGGGCCGTGGTCTGGTGCGTGACGACGTCTCGGCGATCCTCTTCGACGAACCGCTGACGGTGATCGACCCGCACCTGAAGTGGAAACTGCGACGCAAGCTCAAGCAGATCCACGAGCAGTTCAACATCACCATGGTCTACGTCACCCACGATCAGCTCGAAGCTTCGACCTTCGCCGACAAGATCGCGGTGATGTACGGCGGGCAGATCGTGCAGTTCGGTACGCCACGGGAGTTGTTCGAGCGGCCGAGTCACACCTTCGTCGGCTACTTCATCGGCAGCCCGGGGATGAACCTGATCGAGGTGCAGCCGCAGCCGGGTGGGGTCGGTTTCGCCTCGACGCACTTGCCGTTGTCCGACGCTTTGCAACGGCATATCGAACACGGTCAGTGGAAAAATCTGAAGGTCGGCATCCGCCCCGAGTTCATCCATGTCTGGGACGAGCCGTTTGACGAGGCGATGCAGGCGCGGGTGGTCCACGTCGAAGACCTCGGCACCTACAAGATCCTCACCCTCGACCTCGACGGCGCGCCGCTCAAGGTGCGTCTGGCCGAAGACAAACCGGTGCCGCAGGGCACGGCGTACATCAGTTTTCCGGCACAGTGGCTGATGGTCTATGCCGATGAGTTTCTGCTTGAAGCCGACGACGAGGTGCAGCCATGAACAAGGTGCAGAACAACAAGGCCTGGTGGCTGGTGTTGCCGGTGTTTCTGCTGGTGGCGTTCAGCGCAGTGATCCCGATGATGACCGTGGTCAACTATTCGGTGCAGGACATTTTCGACCAGTCCAGCCGCTACTTCGTCGGCGCCGACTGGTACAAACAGGTGCTGCTCGATCCGCGTCTGCATGACTCGCTGCTACGCCAGTTCATCTACTCGGCCTGCGTGCTGTTGATCGAAATTCCGTTGGGTATCGCCGTCGCCCTGACCATGCCGACCAAGGGCCGCTGGTCGTCGGTGGTGCTGATCATTCTGGCGATTCCGCTGCTGATCCCGTGGAACGTGGTCGGCACCATCTGGCAGATCTTCGGCCGCGCCGATATTGGTTTGCTCGGCTCGAGCCTGAATGCACTGGGTATCAGCTACAACTACGCGGCCAACACCATGGACGCCTGGGTCACGGTGCTGGTGATGGACGTCTGGCACTGGACTTCGCTGGTGGCGCTGCTGTGTTTCTCCGGGCTGCGGGCGATTCCCGACGTGTATTACCAGGCGGCGCGGATCGACCGCGCCTCGGCGTGGGCAGTGTTCCGCCATATTCAGTTGCCGAAGTTGAAAAGCGTGTTGCTGATCGCGGTGATGCTGCGCTTCATGGACAGCTTCATGATCTACACCGAGCCGTTCGTGCTCACCGGCGGCGGGCCGGGCAATGCCACGACCTTCTTGAGTCAGACCTTGACCCAGATGGCGGTCGGTCAATTCGATCTGGGGCCGGCAGCGGCGTTTTCGCTGGTGTACTTCCTGATCATCCTGCTGGTCTCGTGGCTGTTCTACACCGCCATGACCCATTCCGACGCCAACCGCTGAGGGCCCGGCCATGAGCAAAAGAAAGCTGATTCCGCTGCTGATCTACATCCTGTTCCTGCTGGTGCCGATCTACTGGCTGCTGAACATGTCGTTCAAGAGCAACACCGAAATCCTCGGCGGACTGACGCTGTTTCCGCAGGAATTCACCTGGCACAACTACAAGGTGATCTTCACCGACCCGAGCTGGTACACCGGTTATCTCAATTCACTGTATTACGTCAGCCTGAACACGGTGATCTCGCTGAGTGTGGCGCTGCCAGCGGCGTATGCGTTTTCGCGCTATCGCTTCCTTGGCGACAAGCACCTGTTCTTCTGGCTGCTGACCAACCGCATGGCGCCGCCGGCGGTGTTTCTGCTGCCGTTCTTCCAGCTCTATTCGTCGATCGGACTGTTCGATACGCACATCGCCGTGGCCTTGGCGCACTGCCTGTTCAACGTGCCGCTGGCGGTGTGGATTCTTGAAGGCTTCATGTCCGGGGTGCCCAAGGAAATCGACGAAACCGCGTACATCGACGGCTACAGCTTTCCCAAGTTCTTCGTGAAGATTTTCATCCCGCTGATCGGCTCCGGCATCGGCGTCACGGCGTTTTTCTGCTTCATGTTTTCCTGGGTCGAACTGCTGCTGGCGCGCACGCTGACCTCGGTGAATGCCAAGCCGATTGCCGCGGTGATGACGCGCACCGTGTCGGCCTCGGGCATCGACTGGGGCGTGCTGGCGGCGGCGGGGGTGTTGACCATCCTGCCGGGCATGCTGGTGATCTGGTTTGTTCGCAACCACGTGGCCAAGGGCTTTGCTCTGGGTCGGGTCTGAGGAACGCATGATGGAATGGATGAGCTGGACCACCCCCACGGCGGGGTTCTTTATCGCCATCGGCCTGTTGCTGGTGGGCATGACCACCTGGGAATTGCGCTCGCCGAGCATCCTGCGGCGCGGTTTTCTGCCGATTGCCACCACCCGTGGCGATCGCTTGTTTATCGGTCTTCTCGGCAGCGCCTACCTGCATCTGCTGGTAATCGGCGTCACCGACTGGAGCATCTGGGTAGCGTCCGCGCTGTCTCTGGTGTGGCTGTTGGTTGTGATGCGCTGGGGCTAGTCGAGTCGCTCGGCAATCGTGCTCCGAAACTCTAACTGGAGGTCTCTATGTTCGATAAAAACAATAAGCTGCGACATAGCATTTCATTGGCAGCCCTGCTGGCACTCAGCGGTTTGAGCGCATCTGCCTGGGCCGATGCCTACGAAGATGCGGCGAAAAAATGGATCGGCAGCGAGTTCAAGCCGTCGACCCTGACGGCGGATCAGCAGCTCGAAGAATTGAAGTGGTTCATCAAGGCCGCCGAGCCGTTTCGCGGCATGGAAATCAAAGTGGTTTCCGAGACCCTGACCACCCACGAATACGAGTCCAAGGTGCTGGCCAAGGCCTTCACCGAGATCACCGGGATCAAGCTCACCCACGACCTGCTGCAAGAAGGCGACGTGGTGGAAAAAATGCAGACGGTGATGCAGTCGGACAAGAACATCTACGACGGCTGGGTCAACGACTCGGACCTGATCGGTACGCACTTTCGCTACGGCAAGACTGAATCGATCACCGACCTGATGGCCAATGAAGGCAAGAACTTCACCTCGCCGACCCTCGACATCAAGGACTTTATCGGCATCTCGTTCACCACCGCGCCGGACGGCAAGATCTATCAACTGCCCGACCAGCAGTTCGCCAACCTGTACTGGTTCCGCGCCGACTGGTTCGAACGCGCCGATCTGAAAGCCAAATTCAAGGAAAAGTACGGCTACGAATTGGGCGTGCCGGTGAACTGGTCGGCCTATGAAGACATCGCCAAATTCTTCAGCGAAGACGTCAAGGAAATCGACGGCAAGCGCGTCTACGGGCACATGGATTACGGCAAGAAAGACCCGTCGCTGGGTTGGCGTTTCACCGATGCTTGGTTCTCCATGGCCGGGGGCGGCGACAAGGGTTTGCCTAACGGCTTGCCGGTGGACGAGTGGGGGATTCGCGTCGAGGACTGCCATCCGGTCGGTTCCAGCGTGACCCGCGGCGGCGACACCAACGGCCCGGCGGCGGTGTTCGCCACGCAGAAATACGTCGACTGGCTCAAGGCCTACGCGCCACCGGAAGCGGCGGGCATGACCTTCTCCGAGTCGGGGCCGGTGCCGTCGCAGGGCAACATCGCTCAGCAGATCTTCTGGTACACCGCGTTCACCGCCGACATGACCAAACCCGGTCTGCCGGTGGTCAACGCCGACGGTACGCCGAAATGGCGCATGGCGCCGTCGCCGCGCGGGCCGTATTGGGAGGAGGGCATGAAGCTCGGGTATCAGGACGTGGGTTCGTGGACGTTCATGAAATCCACGCCTGAGAAACAGAAGCTCGCGGCGTGGCTGTACGCGCAATTCGTCACCTCGAAAACCGTATCGCTGAAGAAAACCATCGTCGGCCTGACGCCGATTCGCGAGTCGGACATCAACTCGCAGGCGATGACCGATCTGGCGCCAAAACTCGGTGGCCTGGTCGAGTTCTACCGCAGCCCGGCCCGCGTGCAATGGACCCCGACCGGCACCAACGTGCCGGACTATCCGCGCCTGGCGCAGCTGTGGTGGAGTCACATCGCCGAAGCGGCCAGCGGCGAGAAGACTCCGCAACAGGCGCTGGACGGCCTGGCCAAGGATCAGGACGCGATCATGACCCGCCTCGAACGCTCCAAGGCCCAAGCGGTATGCGCCCCGAAAATGAACCCGGAACGCGACGCGCAATACTGGTTTGATCAACCGGGCGCACCGAAACCGAAACTGGCCAACGAGAAGCCGAAGGGCGAGACCGTGAGCTACAACGAGCTGCTGAAATCGTGGGCGGATGCGCGTAAGTAAGTCTGAACCGTGAAAAACGAACGGCACCGCAAGGTGCCGTTTTTTTTGTTGCCCGATCCACCGCTTTCGCGAGCAAGCTCGCTCCCACAGGGTTCTGTGTTGCTCACACAATCTGGGTACACCACAAACTCTTGTGGGAGCTGGCTTGCCAGCGATAGCGGTGTGTCAAATAACAAGGATGTGACTGACCTGCCGCCATCGCTTGCAGGCAAGCTCCCACAGGTTTTGTATTGCCATCAAAATTCGGGTTCACCGCGATTCACTGTAGGAGTGAGCCTGCTCGCGATAGCGGAGTGTCAGACAACAAAAATGTGACTGAGCCGCCGTCATCGCTGGCAAGCCAGCTCCCACAGGTTTTGTATTGCCATCAAAATTCGGGTTCACCGCGATTCACTGTGGGCGCTTGCCTGCAAGCGATGGGGCCATGGGTGTCACCGCAGGAAAACCGAGGCGGAATACGGTCATGACACCTGGCAAGCTCTTCACCTCCGCTACCCCCTGATGCAGGCTCATGATCGAGCGCACGATCGCCAGCCCCAGCCCGGTGCTGCCCTGCGAGCGCGAACGGGCGCTGTCGACGCGGTAGAAGCGGTCGAACAGGTGCGGCAGGTGTTGCGCCTCGATGCCGGCGCCGGGATTGCTCACCAGCAGTGACGCCTGCGTCGCGCCTTGCTCGATCAGCAAGGTGATGGTTTTGCCGTTCGGGCAGTGGCGCAGCGCGTTGGACAGCAGATTGGAAATCGCCCGCTGAATCATCAGCCGATCACCCAACACCGATGCGCTGCCAACAACGTTCAAGTGAATCTGCTTGTCCTGCGCCGACAACGAAAACATCTCCGCCACTTTCGCCGCTTCAACCTCCAGCGCCACCGATTCAAACGGCGCCAGTGCCGACGGATGACTGACCTGCGCGAGAAACAGCATGTCGGAAACAATCCGCGCCACGCGCTCCAGCTCCTCGGTACACGACACCAGCACGTCCTGGTATTCCCCACTCGTGCGCTCGCGAGACAGCGTCACCTGGGCCTTGCCCATCAGGTTGTTGATCGGCGTGCGCAGCTCATGCGCGAGATCATCGGAGAACTGCGACAACTGCTGCACCCCGGCATCCAGCCGATGCAGCATGAAGTTGATGCCCTGCGCCAGTTCGCTCAACTCCTGCGGCATGTTCACCACCGACAGCCGATGCTCCAGATCCTGGGTCGAGACCATCGCCGCCACTTTGCGAAACTCGCGCAGCGGCGCCAGTCCGCGCTGCACCGCGCCCCACGCTGTCAGACCAATGAATACCAGCAGCAACGGCAGGGCGATCAGCGTCGAACGCAGATAGGCGCTGAGCAAGGCTTGATCATGCGCGTTGTCCATCGACAGCAGCACCGGCACGCTGCTGCCGTCCTTGAGCCGAATCAATTTCGACGCGGTAAGGAACTTCGCGCCCTCGTCATCGCTGCTGTCGCTATAGGCCAACTGCTCGGTAGTGCCTCGCACCGCACGCAATTCGGCGCGCGGATCCTTCAGCCCTGAGCCGGATTTGAGCAGCGGCGAACGCAGGTTCGAACGGTCGTAAATCGTCAGCGTCAGGTTGTCATGGCCCATGACCTGATCGAGCAGAATGTGCGGCTTGCCACTGACTTCGTTGGCGTCGACGTACAGCGACAGGCTGTGTTCCACCTGCGCCATCTTCTTTTCCAGGCTGTCGCGCGACAGCGCATTCAGCTCATGGGTCAGGGCGAAATAGGCGAGGATCGCCAGAAACACCACCAACAGCGCGCCGAGAATACTTACCGTCAAACCGAGGCGCATCGACAGGCTGGCGGGCTTCATTCCCGGGCCTCCAGCACGTAGCCGACACCGCGCAGGGTGTGGATCAGCTTGTTGTCGAACGGATCATCGATCTTCGCCCGCAAACGGCGGATCGACACTTCGACCACGTTGGTGTCGCAGTCGAAATTCATGTCCCATACCAGCGAGATGATCTGCGTACGGGTCAGCACCTCGCCGGACTGGCGCATCAGCAAGTGCAGCAGGGCGAATTCCTTGGTGGTCAGGTCGATGCGCTGCTCGCCACGAAACGCCCGATGCCGGCCCGGATCAAGCTCCAGATCAGCGACTTTCAACACCTGCGGCACTGGAATGTTTTCGCTGCGGCGCATCAAGGTGCGGACCCGCGCCAGCAATTCGGGAAACTCGAACGGTTTGACCAGATAGTCGTCCGCGCCCAGATCCAGACCGCGAATCTTGTCCGCCAGCCGCCCGCGCGCAGTGAGCATCATCACCCGCGTCGAATGGGTGCGGCGCAGTTGTTCCAGCACGCCCCAGCCGTCCAGCTCCGGCAAATTCACGTCGAGAATGATCAGGTCATAGGCCTGCTGTTGCGCCAGATGCAATCCATCGGCACCGGTGGCGGCGTGGTCAACGATATAACCACTTTCGGTCAAACCCTGATGCAAGTATTCGGCAGCTTTAAGCTCGTCCTCGACGACAAGGATTCGCATGATCTATCACCACTTTTATTTAATGGATATTTAATTAAGGCAACCCCTCACCCTAACCCTCTCCCCGAGGGAGAGGGGACTGAATGCGGGATATTTCAGAGCTACGCCAACGTGAAAAAACTTTACTGAATCCATAATCGACTTGATGTAACAGGTCGATAAATAACGCGAGACACTTCGGTCGGCTCCCTCTCCCCCCGGGAGAGGGCTGGGGTGAGGGGATGTCCGTGACGATAAAGGTTGTAGCGGCTACAGGGTCAACAACCCGATGCTTTAAACCGGGGCTGTGCGACAGTCCGCCGCAGCGCGGAACACAGGATTCTCGTAAGTTTGATTCCGACAAGTGCTGTTCAGCAGATAACTACCGTGTTTTTGTTTCGATGTATTTCGAAAACTCCATTTGCACTTCGCATCCTAGAACAAAACAACTTTGCTGAACCGTGGATAACGGATTTGTAATGTTCCAGTCACCTTGTCGATAAGTTCAAAACCCTAACGTGGCGGCATCGAAAAATCCTGAATTAAAGGAAGTCCCCCATTGCCCGGTGTAATTGAACTGACGGCGCGATCACGCCTGAACAAAACCGCCAGCGGCCTCTTGTTGCTGGCGTGCAGCAGCCTTGCCAGCGCATCGACCCTGACCCTGGATCAGGCGCTGCAAAGTGCCTTCGCCGGCAACCCCGATCTCGCCGCCGCGCAATGGGAAATCGGCATTGCCGAGGGCGATCGTCAGCAGGCCGGGCTGATCCCCAATCCCGCGGTGTCGTGGGAAGCCGAAGACACCCGACGCGACTCGCGCACCACCACGCTCATGCTCAGCCAGCCGATTGAACTGGGCGGCAAACGCGGCGCGCG
This sequence comes from Pseudomonas sp. LF020, assembly GCF_053456425.1. Taxonomy (NCBI): domain Bacteria; kingdom Pseudomonadati; phylum Pseudomonadota; class Gammaproteobacteria; order Pseudomonadales; family Pseudomonadaceae; genus Pseudomonas; species Pseudomonas sp. LF020. Next base: position 28,837 of record NZ_JBRFIX010000005.1, on the reverse strand, counting down.
CATCGATGTCGCCAGCCGCGCGCAGGACGCCGCCAGCATCGAGCTGGAGCGCAAGCGCAACGCCTTGCGCGCCGATGTGGTTCAAGCGTTCAACAGCGCGCAAACCGCGCAGCAACGCTTGCAGCTGGCGCGCCAGTCGCTGCAACTGGCCGAGCACGGTGTGCGCGTTGCTCAGGGGCGGATCGAGGCCGGTAAATCGTCGCCGGTCGAAGGCACGCGAGCACAGGTGCAGCTCTCCGAAGTGCGCCTGGAGGTGAGTCGCGCCGAGCGCGATCAGGCCAACGCCTATCAGCAACTGGCGCAAGTCATGGGCGCGCCGTTACCGACCTCGACCAACGTCCAAGCCGCCACGCCAAACCTCGCCACGCTGCCGCCGCCCGGCCGTTTGCTCGAGCGTCTGAACCAGACTGCCGAGCTGCGTCTGGCGAAGCTGCAGATCGATCAGCGCGAAGCATCGCTGGGCCTGGAAAAGTCCCAGCGCATTCCCGACCTGACCGTGAGCATCGGCAGCCAGTACAGCGAAACCGAGCGCGAGCGGGTCAACGTGGTCGGGCTGTCGATGCCGATTCCGTTGTTCAACCGCAATCAGGGCAACGTGCTCGCCGCTGCACGGCGCACCGATCAGGCGCGGGATCTGCGCAACGCCACCGAGCTGCGTTTGCGCACCGAAGTCCAGACCAGCCTCGAGCAATGGCAGACCGCCAACGGCGAAGTCAACGCGTTCAACCAAACCATCCTGCCGGCTGCGCAAAGTGCGGTGGACAGCGCCACCCGTGGTTTCGAAATGGGCAAGTTCGGCTTCCTCGACGTGCTCGACGCTCAGCGCACCCTGATCGCCGCGCGCAGCCAATACATCCAGGCCGTCAGCGAGGCGACCGACGCCCGCGTGCGCCTCGAACGGATCTTCGGCGACCTCAGCGTCGGCCCTTGAATTTCACTTTCAGACAACTGCGCGATGGCACGGCGCAGAGGAGTTTCCATGGATAAAAAATTGCTGGTGGTCGCGGTGGCGACCTTGGCGCTGGGGATTGGCATCGGTTCGATGTGGCCGGCCAATTCAAATCTCGACGCGCATGCCGATGAGGCTTCCGAACATGCCGATCACGCCGAGGAGGGCGCTGGCGCCGAAGGCGAACATGCCGAAGAAGGCCACATCGAATTGAACGCCGAGCAGATCGCGGCAGCGGGCATTCAACTGGCCGAGGCGCGGGCGCAGAGCATCAGTCTGGGCCTGTCGTTCCCCGGCGAAGTACGCTTCGACGAGGACCGCACGGCGCACGTCGTACCGCGTGTGCCGGGGGTGGTCGAGTCGGTGGCGGTCAACCTCGGGCAAGCGGTGAAGAAGGGCCAGTTGCTGGCGGTGATCGCCAGTCAGCAGATTTCCGATCAGCGCAGCGAACAGGCCGCCGCACAACGGCGCTTGGCGTTGGCGCGCACCACCTACGAGCGCGAGAAAAAACTCTGGCAGGACAAGATCTCCGCCGAGCAGGATTTCCTCCAGGCCAAGCAAGCGTTGGAAGAGGCGGAAATCGCCATGAACAACGCCCGGCAGAAAATCAGCGTACTCAGCGGCAGCGTGGTCGCCACCGGCGGCAATCGCTACGAACTGCGCGCGCCATTCGACGGCGTGGTGGTGGAAAAACACCTGACGCCGGGCGAGGTGGTCGATGAGACCACCGCCGCGTTCACCCTTTCGGACTTGTCCCGCGTGTGGGTCACGTTCGGCGTTTCACCCAAGGATCTGACCAAGGTGCAGGTGGGCAAACCTGTGACTGTCAGCGCGCCTGAGTTAAAGGCCGAAGTGACCGGCAGCGTGGCGTACGTCGGCAGCCTGCTCGGCGAACAGACCCGCACCGCGACCGTACGCGTGACCCTGGAAAACCCGCAGGGCTCGTGGCGCCCGGGGCTGTTCGTCACCGCGCGGGTCGCCACTGAGAGCCGCCTGGCCAAAGTCGCCGTGCCGGAAACCGCGATCCAGACCGTCGAGGACAAACCCACGGTGTTCGTGCGTACCGAAGACGGCTTCAAGGCGCAGGCGGTGGAGCTGGGCAGCCGTGCCGCCGGCCACGTGGAAGTCATCCAAGGGCTGGAACCGGGCGTGCAAGTCGCCAGCGCCGGCAGCTTCGTCCTCAAGTCGGAGCTGGGCAAAGCCTCAGCCGAGCACAGTCATTAATTCTGGAAGGTCCCCATGTTCGAACGCCTGATCCAGTTTGCCATCGAGCAGCGCATCATCGTGCTGCTCGCCGTTCTGCTCATGGCCGGCCTCGGCATCGCCAGTTACCAGAAACTGCCGATCGACGCCTTGCCCGACATCACCAATGTCCAGGTGCAGATCAACACCGGCGCCGCCGGGTTCTCGCCGCTGGAAACCGAGCAGCGCATCACCTTCCCGATTGAAACCGCGATGGCCGGCTTGCCGGCGCTGGAGCAGACCCGTTCGCTGTCGCGCTCCGGGCTGTCGCAGGTCACGGTGATCTTCAAGGACGGCACCGACCTGTTCTTCGCCCGCCAACTGGTCAACGAGCGTCTGCAGATCGCCAAAGAGCAATTGCCCGAAGGCGCGGAAGCGGTGATGGGGCCGATCTCCACCGGCCTCGGCGAGATTTTTTTGTGGACGGTCGAGGCGCAGGACGGTGCGTTGAAGGACGACGGTACAGCCTATACGCCGACCGATCTGCGGGTGATTCAGGACTGGATCATCAAGCCGCAATTGCGCAACGTACCGGGGGTGGCGGAGATCAATACCATCGGCGGGTTTGCCAAGGAATATCAGATCGCGCCCGATCCGAAACGCCTTGCCGCGTACAAGCTCACCCTCACCGATCTGGTTACCGCGCTGGAGCGCAACAACGCCAACGTCGGCGCCGGCTACATCGAGCGTAGCGGTGAGCAGTTGCTGATTCGCGCACCGGGGCAAGTGGCGAGCACTGAAGACATCGCCAACATCGTCATGGCCAATGTCGACGGCACGCCGATCCGGGTGAAGAACGTCGCCAGCGTGGAAATCGGCCGCGAATTGCGCAGCGGCGCGGCCACCGAAAACGGTCGCGAAGTGGTGCTCGGCACGGTGTTCATGCTGATTGGCGAGAACAGCCGCACCGTTTCACAGGCAGTCGCCAGCAAGCTCGAACAGATCAACAAATCCCTGCCGCCAGGCGTGATCGCCGTGCCGGTGTATGACCGCACGCACCTGGTCGACAAAGCCATCGCCACGGTGAAAAAGAACCTCGTCGAAGGCGCGATTCTGGTGATCGCGATTCTGTTTCTGTTCCTCGGCAACATTCGCGCCGCGCTGATCACGGCGATGGTGATTCCGCTGTCGATGCTGTTCACCTTCACCGGCATGTTCAGCAACAAGGTCAGCGCCAACCTGATGAGCCTCGGCGCGCTGGACTTCGGCATCATCGTCGACGGCGCGGTGGTGATCGTCGAGAACACCCTGCGCCGCCTCGCTCACGCGCAGCAGCATCACGGCCGCTTGCTGAGCCGTGCCGAGCGTTTCAAGGAAGTCTTCGCCGCGGCGAAAGAGGCGCGGCGACCGCTGATTTTCGGCCAGTTGATCATCATGGTGGTGTACCTGCCGATCTTCGCGTTGAACGGTGTTGAAGGGAAAATGTTCCACCCGATGGCGTTCACTGTGGTCATCGCTTTGCTCGGTGCGATGCTGCTGTCGGTGACCTTCGTCCCGGCGGCGATTGCGCTGTTCGTCACCGGCAAGGTCAAGGAAGAAGAGGGCGCGGTGATGCGCGGTGCGCGTCGGGTGTATGCACCGGCGCTGGCGTGGGTCATGGCCCATCGCACGGTTGCGGTAGGCGCGGCGCTGGCTGTGATCCTATTCAGTGGCGTGCTCACCAGCCGCATGGGCAGCGAGTTTGTGCCGAGCCTCAGTGAGGGTGATTTTGCTCTGCAAGCACTGCGTGTGCCGGGTACCAGCCTGACGCAATCGGTGGACATGCAGCAGCGTCTGGAGACCCTGATACTCAACAAAGTGCCGGAAGTCGAGCGGGTGTTCGCTCGCACCGGCACGGCGGAAATCGCCTCCGATCCGATGCCGCCGAACATCTCCGACAGCTACGTGATGCTTAAGCCGAAGGAACAGTGGCCCGACCCGAAAAAGTCCCGCGAAACCCTGATGGCCGAGCTGCAACAAGCCGCCGCGACGCTGCCGGGCAGCAACTATGAACTGTCGCAGCCGATCCAGTTGCGCTTCAACGAACTGATCTCCGGTGTGCGCAGTGACGTCGCGGTCAAGGTGTTTGGCGACGACATGGACGTGCTCAACGCCACGGCGGCGAAGATCGCGGCGGCGATGCAGAAGGTCAACGGCGCCTCTGAAGTGAAGGTCGAGCAGACCACCGGGTTGCCGGTGCTGACTATCAACATTGATCGCGACAAGGCGGCGCGTTATGGCCTTAATGTCGGCGATGTGCAGGACACCATCGCCGTCGCAGTGGGCGGGCGTCAGGCCGGCACCTTGTACGAGGGCGATCGGCGTTTCGACATGGTGGTGCGTTTATCCGACGCGATGCGCAAGGACATCGACGGTTTGTCGGCGTTGCTGATTCCGGTGCCGGCGCTGAGCGGTGCGGCGAATCAGATCGGTTTTATCGCGCTGAAGGACGTCGCCAGCCTCGACCTGGTGCTGGGGCCGAACCAGGTCAGCCGCGAAAACGGCAAGCGTCTGGTGATCGTCAGCGCCAACGTGCGCGGGCGGGATATCGGCTCGTTCGTCAGCGAGGCGGGTGCGCTGATCGAGCGCGAGGTGCAGGTGCCGGCCGGTTACTGGACCAGTTGGGGCGGGCAGTTCGAGCAACTGCAATCGGCGGCCAAGCGCTTGCAGATCGTGGTGCCGGTGGCGTTGCTGCTGGTGTTCGGCTTGTTGTTCATGATGTTCAACAATCTGAAGGACGGGCTGCTGGTGTTTACCGGGATTCCGTTTGCGTTGACCGGTGGGGTGATGGCGCTGTGGCTGCGAGATATTCCGTTGTCGATTTCGGCGGGCGTGGGGTTTATCGCGTTGTCCGGGGTGGCGGTGCTCAACGGGTTGGTGATGATTGCGTTTATTCGCAATCTGCGCGAGGAGGGACGGTCACTGGCGGAGGCGATCAACGTCGGTGCACTGACCCGCTTGCGACCGGTGTTGATGACCGCGCTGGTGGCGTCGCTGGGGTTTATTCCGATGGCGCTGGCGACGGGCACCGGCGCCGAAGTGCAGCGGCCGCTGGCGACGGTGGTGATTGGCGGGATTCTGTCCTCGACGATTCTTACATTGCTGATCTTGCCGGCGCTGTACCAGATCGCCCATCGCCGGGATGAGGACACTGCACCTAGCCGATAGAACAACCCCAAACCCTGTGGCGAGGGAGCTTGCTCCCGCTGGACTGCGCAGCAGGCCGCGCTTTTTCAAAGGAAGAGCGAGGGCCGCTACGCGCCCCAGCGGGAGCAAGCTCCCTCGCCACAAGGTATTTCTCGGGCCTGACATGACGTTGCTGATCTTGCCGGCGCTGTACCAGATCGCCCATCGCCGGGATGAGGTCGTCACACCTATCCAATAGAACAACCCCAAACCCTGTGGCGAGGGAGCTTGCTCCCGCTGGACTGCGCAGCAGGCCGCGCTTTTTCAAAGGAAGAGCGAGGGCCGCTGCGCGCCCCAGCGGGAGCAAGCTCCCTCGCCACAAGGTATTTCTCAGGCCTGACATGTTCTGTGTGGCTGCCGTACTTGCCACATTACGAATCTGTAATCCCCTCGCCACCGTCACGAAAGGTGCGCCTTGTTACCTTGATCCCGTCAGTTACTTAAACGAGGAATCAACCATGAAATTCGCCCGACTGAGTGCCTTTGCAACTGCTCTGATGCTGTCGTCCCTGGCCATGGCCGAAGGCGGTGGTGACCGCACGTTCGACCGGATGATGAGCGCCAATGATCGCGCCGTGGAGCTGTTCGTGGCCAAGGAAAAAGCCGCTGCCAACCCGGTGGTGGTCAATGAAAAGAAAGCGCAGAAAACCCAGGATCTTTAACGCTGCGTGAACCTGAAACAAGCCCGTCATCGCGCATCGGTGCCGGGCTTTTTTGAGCCTGGACGGGAAGGAGGTGGAGATGAAAATGCTTAAGTCGATGGTGTTCGCTGGCGTCATGGCGCTGTCTGTGAATGCACTGGCCGAGGGCGGCGGTGATCGCACCTTCGAGCGTGCGTTCAGTGCCAACGCCAAAGCCATGGAGCAATACGCGGCTGAACGCGGCAAAGCGGCGCCGGTGGTGACCGAATACGAATACGGAATGAAGCTGGATGTGGTGAAAATCGTCAGCGTGGTGAAGCCGCAGCCAGCGTGCTCGGTGGTGCCTACGGCCATGACTTACGAAGATTCGCGTGGGCAGCTCAATACCCTCAAGTACAGCGTGGCGGGTGTGTGCCGCAATAGCGGTGGCTGACCAGCGCCTGATGCCTGCAGGCGCTGTCGCAGGAGTGGTGCATCAGCTAGCGGATTACTGCGCACCAAACATCGCCGTCCAGTAGATCCCGGCGCTGCTCTTCGGATCGGTCGCGTAGGCGGCGCCAAGTTCCTTGTATTGCGGGTTCATCAGGTTGGCGCAGTGGCCGGGACTGGCGAGCCAGCCGTCGACGACCTTGCGCACAGTGTCTTGCCCGGCGGCGATGTTTTCGCCGACCAGTTGCCCGCTGTAGCCGGCCAGTTCGGCACGGTCACCGGGTGTGCGGCCGTCGCGGTCCTTGTGATCGAAGTAGTTGTTGTTGGCCATGTCGCGGCTGTGATCCTGGGAAATCGTGCCCAGGCTCACGTTCCACGCCAGTGGCCCGGCAGCGGCAAAGGCCTGGCTGCCGCACTGGCGCGGCTGGGCGCGGGCGGCGTTGAGTTGTTCGAGCAACTTCTGGCCTTCGCTCTGCGCATCGCCGAGCTTCGCCGAGAGCAACGGTCGCGCCAGCACAATGCGCCAGTCACGATCGGCGCGGCTGACACCGACATCGACGAACTGCGGATCCAGCACCACCTGACAGAAACTTTCCTGAATCGCCTTCATCGCCGACGCCGCATCCCGTGGGCCGTTAAGGGTGATCGCCTGCACGTTGACCATCGGGTAGCTGGCGCTGGCCATGGCCTGTTGCAGATCGACCGCACCGCTGGCCGGCAGTCTCAGCCGTGGGTCAGCCGACAGCGGTGGCAATTCACTGGACGCCTGGCTGCCGCAACGCTGCGGTTGGCTACGGTAGGCGTTGATCGACTCGATCAGTTGCGACTCGTCGGTAGCCATGGCCGAGGCGGCCACGGCCAACCCCACGGACAGTGCGGCAAGACGCAAAACGGATGGCATGAAGCGCATGGAAATCTCCCTTGAGCTGAGTGCGTTCATGATGCGCGAAAGGCCCCCGGTCAGTGCAATGTCTTTTTCTTCATCGAGCGGCTTTTTCTGCGGAACGTTGCGCCGGTATTTGCCGTCTACACTCTCCGAAGGCCCCGGGAACCGGGCGTCTCCCCGACGAAACACCTTGCCCGGAACGGGCGCTGCCGGAAGAACTGACATGGGATTGAAATGGTTGGCTGGCTGTTTCGCATTAACCCTGATGGCCGGCGTTGTGAGCGCCACCGAACAGGCGCCGATCAAGGCCAAGGCCGAAGAGAAAGCGCAGGTGCTGGAAGAAAAAGCCGCCGACAAAGTCAGCGCGGCGCCGGCGCCCAAATCCGAAGCGATTACCCCCACTGAAGTGCAAGCGGTTGACCCCGCCGGCACCGCGCCGCTGGACGATCCGATCACCTGCCTGGCGCGCAGTATCTACTGGGAAGCCAAGGGCCGCGACACGCTGGAAATGGAGGCGGTGGCCAACGTGGTGATGAACCGCCTCGGCCATGACGGCTTCCCCGACACCGTGTGTGCAGTGGTCAAGCAAGGTTCGGAAACCAAGAGCTGCCAGTTCTCCTGGTGGTGCGATGGCAAGGCCGATCAGGTCAAGGAAGATGCCGAATACACCTTGGCCAAGGACATCGCCGGCAAGGCCCTCAACCGCCAGTTGCCGGATCGCACCCATGGCGCACTGTATTTTCATGATCGCAAGGTGCATCCGAGCTGGGCCAGGGAGTACAAAAAGACCGCCGCGGTCGGCAAATTCCTGTTCTATAAACCGGCCGGCGGCGATGCGCGCTAGAGGCAGACTTCGCGCACACAATTGCGCAGCCAGCGGTGCGCCGGGTCGGCGTCCATCCGTGGGTGCCAGAGCATCGACACACTGATCGGCGGCATCCGGAAGGGCAGGGCGAAGCTGTGCAGACCCATGCGCAGCTTGCTGGTGTGACGCTCCGGGACCGTGGCGATCAGGTCCGATTCGCGCACCAGCGTCAACGCCGCCGAAAAGCCGCCGAATGAAGTGACGATATCTCGCGTCATCCCCGTGGCGAGCAACGCTTCGTCGACCGGGCCACTGCTGCGCCCGCGCCGTGAGATGAGAATGTGCTGGCCGCCGGCAAAACGTTTGCTGCTGATCTTGCCCGAGCTCAACGGATGCCCTTCGCGCACCACACCGATCCAGTGATCCTCAAACAGAATGCGGCTGTGCAGCGTCGGGTCGGTGCTGTCGTCGACCACGCCGGTCTCCAGATCGACCCGGCCTTCGCGCAGCGGCGTGCTGTCCTTGTCGGCTTTCTGCACAAAGCGCAGGCGCACGCCGGGGGCTTCTTCAGCGATGCGCGCGAGCAGCGCGGCGGCGAAGGTTTCGACAAAACCGTCGGTGTTGCGCAGGGTGAAGGTGCGCTGCAACTGGCCGGGATCGAGCACTTCGGCGGGGCGCAACAGCGCTTCGGCTTCCTGCACCAGAGCGCTGACCCGTTCGCGCAATTCCAGCGCTCGCGGGGTCGGCACCAGACCGCGGCCGGCGCGTACCAGCAACGGATCGCCGGTGGTTTCGCGCAGACGGGCCAGGGCGCGGCTCATCGCTGACGGGCTCAGCCGCAGAATGTGCGCGGCGCGGGCGACGCTGCCTTCGCGCAACAACACGTCGAGGGTGATCAACAGGTTCAGATCCGGTGTGCTCATGACATGGCGTTCCATGCAGGTATCAAGTGCAAAGCATGCGTCTTGCGCCTCGCCTTGTCGAGACGCAGGCTATGCCGTCTGACCTTTGCACCAGGAGCGCCCGATGCCCGGATCCCCCTTGCCCCCTCAAGCCCGCTGGGCGCTGACCAGTCTGGCGCTGTCGATGTTGATGCCGTCGCTGGACACCAGCATCGCCAATGCCGGATTACCGACGTTGGCCACAGCGTTCAATGCGACGTTTCAACAGGTGCAGTGGATCGTGCTGGCGTACCTGCTGGCGGTCACCACGTTGATTGTCAGTGTCGGACGCCTAGGCGATGTGTTCGGGCGGCGTCGCCTGCTGCTGATCGGCATCGGCATTTTTACCAGTGCTTCGTTGTGCTGTGCGCTGGCTCCGGGGTTGGGCTGGTTGATCGGCGCACGCGCAGTGCAAGGTCTTGGCGCGGCGATCATGTTCGCCTTGACGGTGGCGCTGGTGGCGGATGCGGTGCCCAAGGCGCGGGCGGGCAGTGCGATGGGTTTGCTGGCGACGATGTCGGCCACCGGCACCAGCCTCGGGCCATCGTTGGGTGGTCTGCTGATCGCGCATGTCGGCTGGCCGTCGATCTTTGTCCTCAACGTGCCGCTGGGCCTGCTCAATGCGTGGCTGGTTTATCGCTATCTGCCGGCGGATCGGCCAGCGAAGTCGAGGGTCGCGTTTGATTATCTCGGCAGCGCAGTGTTGGTGATGACGCTGGCGGCCTACGCGCTGGCGATGACAGTTGATGGATTCACCCTGATGTTGTTGCTGGTCAGCCTGTGCGGCGCAGGCGTGTTTGTCGCGGTCGAGATGAACGCCAGGGCGCCGCTGATTCGTCTGTCATTGTTTGCCGACGCGCGTCTGAGCAGCAGCCTGGCGCTGACGTTGCTGGTGACGACAGTGATGATGACCACGCTGGTGGTCGGGCCGTTTTACCTGAGTCGGGGGTTGGGACTGGGCAGCACCGTGGTCGGTCTGGCGTTGTCGGTCGGCCCGCTGCTGGCGGCATGCGGCGGGGTGCCGGCCGGGCGTCTGGTGGACCGCTTCGGCGCACAGCGGGTGGTGCCGGCGGCGTTGTTCGGGTTGGCCGGTGGATGCAGTTTGTTGGCGCTGTTGCCGATGAGTTTCGGTCTGCCGGCGTATCTGCTGCCGATGGCTGTGGTTGCCAGCAGTTACGCGTTGTTCCAGGCGGCGAACAATACCGGGTTGATGGCGACGGTCAGTCAGGATCAGCGCGGCGTGGTATCGGCCTTGCTCGGGCTGGCGCGCAATCTCGGTCTGATCACCGGCGCGGCGGTCATGGGCGCGGTGTTTGCCTTCGCTACGGGCGACCCGACGCAAGCCCCGGCCGAAGTCATCGGCAGTGGCTTGCACAGCACCTTCGGGGTTGCGGCGGCGCTGATGGTCATGGCCCTGATCATCAGCTGGCGTGGGTACTCAAGATACTCGCCACCTGCTGTGGCTGGCAGTTGAGGTACGGCGAGGATTTCAGCCAGCGCTGGTCCGGGTACCAGGAGAACATGAACTGGCCGTCCTTGAGTTTGTCGATCACCTGCTTTGCCACTTGCGGGCGCACCGCCGGGCAACCCTGGCTGCGACCGATGCGGCCCTGACGCTTGCTCCACAACGGATTCACGTAGTCGGCGGCGTGGATCACGATGGCGCGGTCGCGGGCCAGGTCATTGAAGCCCGGCTCCAGACCGTCCATGCGCAGCGAATAACCGTGCGTGCCCTTGTAGCTTTCCTGGGTGCGGAACAGACCGAGGCTGGACTGGTAACTGCCTTCGCGATTGGAAAACTGGGTGGCGAAGTTTTCCCCGGAATTCGAACCATGGGCGACCAGATCGCGCAGCACCAGTTTCTGTCTGCTCAAGTCGAAGATCCACAGCCGGCGGGCGGTGGAGGGTTGCGAATAATCGATGATCGCCAGATGGCGTGAGGGTTTCGCGCCATTGTTGACCGCGCATTGCATGGCGCTCAAGGCACCTTTCAGCGCTTGGGGATTGAGTTCCGGCGCGGCGTGGGCGAGGCTGGTGAAGAGAACCGGCGATGGCTTGCCGGCGGCGAAAGCTGGGCTGCTCACGACGACGAGGGTCGCGCTGGTCAGCAGAAGTCGGCGCAAAAACGTCAACATTTATAAAGTGTCCTCACTTGCTACTTATTTGGCACTTTGGCTCCTGACTCCCAGTCATACCCGACAGACCCCGGTTTCGAGCCTGACTGTTCAGCGCACCTGATGTAAGGTTGCCGTCAATGAGACGGCCACGGATTGGAGTAAAGCAGTTGTTCAAAAAGTACGCATGCTACTTGAGCATTTGTCTGCTCGCTGCGCCGTTTGTCGCTTGTGCCGATGAGCCGTTGCCACCGTTGCAGACCCTGCCGACGCCGCCGGCGGAGATGCCGGTCGAACCGCAAAGTCCGTTGCAAGCCGTGCTGATCGGTTTGCCTCAGGCGTGCCCGGCGATTGCCGCGCACTTGAGCGGCGCCGCGCTGACGCAATTGCAGGCGTTTTATCAGCAGCAGGACTGGCTGCCGGTGTGGGCCAGCGAGTCCGGGCGTTTGCCGGCCTTGCGCGCGCAGTTGCAGCTGTTGGCCGATGATGGCCTCAATCCCAAGCGCTACCCGGTGGTGGCCAATCCGCCGCAGGACGGCGAGTTGTGCGCCGATATCGACATTACTCGCTACTACCTGCAAGCTCTGCAGGACCTGCATTACGGTCGTCTGCTGCAATCGCATTTCGAGCCGCTGTGGCATTCCGATGACACCCCGCGTGATCGTCAGGCGGAATTGCTCGCCATCGCCGTGCCCGGTCTGCACGACATCAAGGCCGCGTTCGATCTGGCGCGTCCGCGTCTGGCGCAATACCAAAGCCTGCGCCACCTCTACGCCAGCCAGCGGCTGCAAGCCTTGCCGCACTGGCAGTCGGTGGGCAACGGCCCGTTGCTGCGCCCGGCGATGGAAGACAAACGCGTGCCGGAACTGGCCCAGCGCCTGTACAACGAGGGCTATCTGACCCACGCCATCGGCACGCCCGGCAATGCCTATGAGGGTGTGCTGGTGGAAGCGGTGAAGAGCTTTCAGGCCAACCATTCGCTGCAGGCCGACGGAGTAGTCGGGCCGGGGACGATTGCCGAGCTCAACATCAGCCCGCTGACGCGCCGCGAACAATTGCGCGTCAATCTCGAACGCTTCCGCTGGCTGGCCCAGGACATGGAACCCGACGGCCTGCTGGTCAACGTCGCCGCTGCCGAGCTGACCCTGTATCAAGGAGGCAGACCGGTCTGGCAGACCCGCACCCAGGTCGGTCGCGCCGAACGGCAGACCCCGCTGCTGAAATCCCGGGTCACCCGTCTGACGCTGAACCCGACCTGGACCGTGCCGCCGACCATCTGGAAAGAAGACAAGCTGCCGGCAATCCGCAAGGATCAGACCTTCCTCAGCCGGCAGAATCTGCAGGTGCTCGACGCCCATGGCCAGCCGTTGGCCGCAGCGGATATCGACTGGGACAACCCCGGCAACATCATGCTGCGCCAGGACGCCGGGCCGCGAAATCCGCTGGGGCAACTGGTGATCCGCTTTCCCAACCCGTTCGCCGTGTACCTGCACGACACGCCGAGCAAGGCGCTGTTCGACAAGGGCCCACGGGCGTTCAGCTCCGGTTGTGTGCGGGTCGAGCACCCGATGCAACTGCGCGACCTGTTGCTGACCCCGGCGGAACGTACGCGCACCGATACTTTGCTCGCTACCGGCAGCACCCACGAATTCCGCCTGTCGGCGCCGGTGCCGATCCTGATGACCTACTGGACGGCGCAGGTCGGCAAGGATGGGCAGGTGCGTTATGCGCCGGATATCTACAGCCGCGACAGCGCACTGCTCGCCGGCCTCGACGGCGCCCACTGACCGACACCCTGTAGGAGCTGCCGCAGGCTGCGATCTTTTGATCTTGCCTTTCAAAATCAAGGTCAAAAGATCGCAGCCTGCGGCAGCTCCTACAGGGTTTGTGTGATTCCGCAAGGTTGCGCAGCGTCTAGCCCCAGTGTCCCCGCAATCCCATGGGGCGAGACTTCGGAACCCGGCATGCAAGCGCTGTTGAACGAGATTCTTGACGCTGTCCGGCCCCTGATCGGGCAGGGCAAAGTGGCTGATTACATTCCCGCCCTCGGCACTGTGCCGGCCAATCAACTGGGCATCGCCGTGTATGGCAACGACGGCGAAATGTATTGCGCCGGCGACGCCGAGACGCCGTTCTCGGTGCAGAGTATTTCCAAGGTTTTCAGCCTGGTGCAGGCGATCGAGCATTCCGGTGAGGCGATCTGGGAGCGCCTGGGGCATGAGCCGTCCGGCCAGCCGTTCAACTCGCTGGTGCAACTGGAGTTCGAACGCGGTCGCCCGCGCAATCCGTTCATCAATGCCGGGGCGCTGGTGATCTGCGACATCAATCAATCGCGTTTCGCCGCGCCGGCCCTGTCGATGCGCGACTTCGTGCGACGCCTGTCGGGCAATCCGCAGGTGATCGTCGACGGCAAGGTCGCCGAATCCGAATACCAGCATCGCGCCCGCAACGCGGCCATGGCGTACCTGATGCAATCGTTCGGCAACTTCCACAACGATGTCGAAGCGGTGCTGCGCAGCTACTTCAGCCACTGCGCATTACGCATGAACTGCATCGATCTGGCGCGGGCGTTCTGTTTCCTTGCCAACGACGGTTTCTGCAAACACAGCGGCGAACAGATCCTGACCCGGCGGCAGACCCAGCAGGTCAACTCGATCATGGCCACCAGCGGCCTGTACGACGAGGCCGGCAATTTTGCCTATCGCGTCGGCCTGCCGGGCAAGAGCGGGGTCGGCGGCGGGATCGTCGCGGTGGTGCCGGGGCAGTTCACGGTGTGCGTGTGGTCGCCGGAACTGAATGCTGCCGGCAACTCGCTGGCGGGGATGGCGGCGCTGGAGATGCTCAGTTCGCGGATTGGCTGGTCGGTGTTCTGACCCAATCTTCCAAACACTGCCAAACCCTGTGGGAGCTGGCTTGCCAGCGATAGCGGTGGTTCAGCAACATCAATGCTGGGCTTGCCGGCCTCATCGCTGGCAAGCCAGCTCCCACAGGTTTGATGGTGTTTGTAGAAGGTGTGTTTCAGCGCAGAATCCGCTACATTTTCCGGCCGCCCCTCATATGGTGAATCCGCTTCATGTCTCTTGCGCTCGAACGTCTAGTCGCTGGCACGCCGATCCCTTTCGCTGGTAACCGCGTGACCGTGGTCAGCCCCGAACTGGCGGCGCGGTTTCAGCCCGGTGACCACCTGCTGGTCGAGCAGGTGAGTGGCGAGCTGTTGCTGATTCCGGTGGTCGATCAACAAGCGGCTGCGGTGGCAATCGAGCGTGCAGCAGCGGCATTTACTGCACTTTCGGCGGTGTCCGACGAGGCCATCAGTCATTTCTTCGATCTGTTCGCACAACGCTTGGAAACCGCGGAGTGCTGGACCCTGATCGAAGCGGCGAACCTGGCCGACATCGAACGCGCCAAGGCCCGTGGTCGCTCCACCACCCGGCTGCTCGCCGACGAGCGCATGCGCCGCGACATGATCGCCGGTTTGCGCGCCTGGCGGGATGCACCGGCCACGCGCGGCAAAGTCATCAGCAGCGTCGAACACGACGGCTGGAAGGTCGAACAAGTGGTGTCGCCGCTGGGCATTGTCGCCTTCGTGTTTGAAGGTCGACCGAACGTGTTCGCAGACGCTGCGGGCGTACTGCGCACCGGCAACACTGCGGTGCTGCGCATTGGCAGCGATGCGCTGGGCACCGCGCAAGCGATCGTCACTCACGCGCTGAACCCGGCGCTGGCCGATGCCGGTCTGCCGGCGGGGGCGGTGTCGCTGGTGGAAAGCGTCAATCATGCCGCCGGTTGGGCGATGTTCGCCGACCGGCGTCTATCGCTGGCGGTGGCCCGGGGTTCGGGGCGTGCAGTTAGCCAGTTGGGCAGCATCGCCCAGCAGGCGGGCACGGCGGTCAGCCTGCATGGCACTGGTGGCGCGTGGCTGATTGCCGATCGTCACGCCGATGCCACACGTTTTGCCGCCGTGGTGCGTAATTCGCTGGATCGCAAAGTCTGCAACACCCTGAACGTTTGCCTGATTCAACGTGATCGTGCCGCCGAACTGGTGCCGCTGTTCCTCGATGCACTGCAGCAGGCGGGCAGCGCACGCGGGCAGGGCTGCAAATTGCACATCGTCGCCGGCAGCGAAAGCTGCCTGCCGGCCGAGTGGCAGAACGCAACGGTCGAGGTCTATCGCGCCGAGGGTTATCAGACCGAAGCCCTGGCTGAAGCGCTGGCGGAGTCCGAATTGGGCCGCGAGTGGGAATGGGAAGAAACCCCGGAAGTCAGCCTGATGATCGTCGACGATCTGGATCAGGCGATCGCGCTGTTCAACCGCTACAGCCCGCAGTTCACGGTGTCGTTGATCAGCGAGGATGCTGCTGCTCAGGAACGCTTTTACAACGCGGTGAATGCGCCGTTCGTGGGCAACGGGATTACCCGTTGGGTCGACGGGCAGTACGCGCTGAACAAGCCGGAGCTGGGGCTTTCGAACTGGGAGAGCGGGCGCCTGTTTGCGCGCAGTGCGATTCTTTCGGGGGATGGGGTGTTTACGGTGCGTAGTCGCATGACCCAGATCGACCTCAGCGTAAAGCGCTGATCTGAACACCAAACCTGTGGCGAGGGAGCTTGCTCCCGCTGGTCTGCGCAGCAGACCGAAAAAAGCGAGGGCCGCTCCGCGCCCCAGCGGGAGCAAGCTCCCTCGCCACAGGGTTGCACTGTTCTCCTTCACGCGGCTGCGCTGGTATTTGCTTGAATGGCACACGTCGCCGGCTGTTCGGCCAGCGGCACAAACGTACGGCGATCCGCCGCCAGCGCATCGATCGAGCCGGTCTCGATGTCATACACCCAGCCATGTAGATTCAGCAGGCCTTTCTCCTGGGCCAGGCGCACGCTCGGGTGAGTCTGAATATTCGCCAGTTGCGCGATCACGTTTTCCCGCACCATCGAACTCAATTTCGCCGCCTCGCTGGCATGGGGCCGCGCCTCGTTCACCACTTTCGCCGACTCGGCATGTTGCAGCCAGCCGCTGACGGCGGGCAGGTGATCCATGCATTTGCACTGGGCAATCGCGGTCATCGCGCCGCAATCGGAGTGCCCGCAGATCACGATGTCAGTCACACCCAGCACCGCGACTGCGTATTCCACCGTTGCCGAAACCCCGCCCGGATGCGGGCTGTAGGACGGCACGATATTGCCCGCGTTGCGGATCACGAACAGCTCGCCGGGTTCTTGCTGGGTCAGCAGTTCCGGCACCACACGGCTGTCGGAACAGGTGATGAACAGGGTTCCGGGTTGCTGGGTGGTCGCCAGGTGTTTGAACAGTTCGGTGCGTTGCGGAAAGGCTTCGTTCTGGAACTTCAGGAAACCGTCGATCAGGGCTTTCATGGGCGTGTCCTCATTGAACAAGAGAGCGGTCGGCCCGCACGCGGGGTGCGGGCCTGGCGGATCAGAACGGACGCAGCGGCAGGAACTTGCCGTCGAGGGTGACCACGGCGCGTGAGCCGCCTTCCGGGTCTTCGACTTTCTTGATATCGAGCTTGAAATTGATGGCGCTGATGATGCCGTCGCCGAACTGCTCGTGCACCAGGGCTTTGAGGGTGGTGCCGTAGATCTGGATCATTTCGTGGAAGCGGTAGATGGTCGGATCGGTCGGTACGCCGCTGAGGCTGCCGCGCAGCGGGATGATCTGCAGAGCGGCAACGGCGTCGGCGTCCAGTTCGAGTTTGTCGCCGACCACTTGCGCAGCGTCTTGCGGCAACGGGTGCTGGCCGAGCAGGGCAGCGGTGACGTAGGCCAGGCTCAGGCCAGTGCCATCGGCCAGATCCTGCCATGACAGATTCTTGCGGGCCTTGATGTCGAGGATGCGGGTGGTCAGGGCCAGGCTGGCATCGTTGTAGGCGTGGGACTGTTGCATGGTGTCACTCCTTTCAAGGTTGGCTTGCTGTCTGGGAGCCATCTTCTGCTGATTGATCCATAGCGTCCAAGACCGATATACAATGCTTCGCATAAGTCCTGCCTATAGATGGTGAGTCCAATGCTGCTGCGACATTTGCGATATCTGCTGGCCGTGGCCGATCACGGCGGCTTCACCCGGGCGGCGGAGGCGTTGCATGTGTCGCAGCCGACCCTGTCGCAACAGATGCGCCAACTGGAAGAAAGCCTCGGGGTGAATCTGTTTGATCGCACTTCACGCACCGTTAGAGCCACCGATGCCGGCGAGGCTTACATTGAGTGTGCGCGGCGCGTGCTGGTGGAACTGGAAGCGGGCAAGCGCGCGTTGCATGACGTGAAGGATCTGTCCCGTGGCAGTCTGCGCCTGGCCATGACCCCGACGTTCATGGCTTATCTGGTCGGGCCACTGGTGCGCGACTTTGCGGCGCGCCATCCGGGTATTCATCTGCAGATTTTCGAGTTGTCGATGGACGACATCGAGGCGGGGCTGGCTGACGATTCGCTGGATGTTGCGATTGCCTTTACGCCGGTGCGCAACCCGGACATCGAATGCATTCCGGCGTTTACCGAAACCCTGGGGATCATGGTCGGGCGGGAGCATCCGCTGTATGAGAGCCAGTCAGTGCTGACGGCGAGTGACCTTGCACAACTGGATTTTGCCTTGCTGGCGCCGGACTTCATCACCCGGTTATCGATCGATGAATACTTTCGTCAGCAGGGGATCACGCCACAGGTGCGGATCGAGGTGAACTCGGTTAGTACCTTGCTGGAAGTGGTGCGTCATTCGCCAATGGCGACGATGTTGCCCGAAGCGATTGCCAGCGAAGACCGGGCGTTGCGTCGCTTGAGCGTCGAGAACGAAGCGCCGCAGCGTGGGGCGGCGTTGTTGCGGCGGCGCAATAATTATCACAGCGCGGCGGCGCTGGCGTTTGTGAATCTGGTACTGCAACGCCATTGACATCTCACTGTAGGAGCTGCCGAAGGCTGCGATCTTTTGATCTTGATCTTGATCTTAAAAAACAAGATCAAAAGATCGTCCGATCGCGGCCCGAGCCTTCGGCAGCTCCTACACGGAGTTTTAGGGAGCAATAAAAAGGGCCTGCTCCTTATAGGAAGCAGGCCCTTTTATTTATTGAAGTTGTAAATCAGTAGAACCGGTCAATCACCCGAACTTCGTTCTTGTTCTGCATCGAATCCCACGCCTGTTTCAGCGTCTGCAGGACATTGCTGATGAAGTCCTTGTCGGCCGCAGCTTTCTTGCCGACATAACCGTGGCCGCGGCGGTACATCTTCAGGCGGGCCAGCAGGTTCTGGTGGCTGCGGTCGAATTCTTCTTCACCAGCGTGGGGTGACAGGCAGTCGATATGCACCTGACCCGACTTGCTGATCCAGAGAATGTGGCTGTCGTGGCTGTCTTTTTGCGCAGCGAACATACGAGCCAGTTCTTCGATAGTAGGTTGATTGTTCAGATTCATGATGTTTGCCCCTTGACCAGTCTGGTGATCTTTCAAAGTTGATTCGCTAATACAGGTAGCCCATCGGTTAGTTGATCCCTGGCACCGAAACCAGGACGTCAGCGGTCGCCCGTGTGAAGTACGGGGTCATGCATCTGTTGCATGTAGTCGTGTTGAATAACTGCTACGCAATAGCGTCACAACGAGGAGAAGCAGCGAAAACCGGGAGGCTCCTTGACGACGTTTTCAGGGTCGACCACAAGCGTCTTGAGAATTTTCGCCAGCGCTTCTCGTCCTTGTACTGGACGTTCAGGCCAGGTCAGCTTCTTCAATCTGCCTTGTGGGCAGCGTGTATCCGGAAAAAACAACTCGGCGGTCAGACGAGTTTGCTCAAGCGTGTTACCGATGTTCCCGATCGGGGAACGTCTTCATCATGCAAAAGCAAAACGGTGCCGTCAACGGTTTTGTAGTGATTATTTTTGCTCACTACATATTGTCGGACAAAGCGGTTTTGGAATGAGAAAAGATCCGTTCAGGCAACGGATGCGGGGGCGTACAGGACGTAGAAGGTGCAGGGGTAACCGTCCACGGCGCGCCGCTGACGGGTGAACGCGCCGCCAGTCAATTCGGGGATCAACCTGGCCCAGAAGCGCTGCGCAGGCAGGTTGGCGTCGATGTGGAAAATCTGCCATTGACCGGGCAGGCGGCTCAAGAGGGCAGAGACGACAAACTGCGCGACGCCTTGGCCACGAAAGCGTCGGGTGAGGAAAAAGTAGCCGATGTTGTGTTCGGCGCCGTCGATGTGGGTGTCGTCATCCACGGTCACGAAGCCGGCCAGTTCACCGTCGACGCGGATCAGGAACGGTTGGGTAGCGGGATTGCGCCAGTAATCGTCTTTCTGCTGAATGCTGAAGAAACCGTGTTCGCCGAGTTTCAGTGGTAGCCATTGGCTGAAGTCGTACATGTAGAACTGCATGAGGTTTTCGATGGTTTGCAGTTCGTCGCGGTGGGCGGGGTGCAGTTCGATGGTGGGCATGTTCAATGAACTCCAAAAGGGAGACTTAAGAACCCTGTGGCGAGGGAGCTTGCTCCCGCTGGGGCGCGAAGCGGCCCTAAAGCCTGCAATCGCGATGTTTCAGATAGACCATAGTTGCAGGTTTTGCGACTGCTGCGCAGCCGAGCGGGAGCGAGCTCCCTCGCCACAGCAGCTCAGCAGGTTTGAGTTATTTGGCGGTACGCTTGGTTGCACTGGTGGTTTTACTGCGCGTCGATTTGCGTTTCTTCTTCCACGGCGCCGCAGCCTTGCCGGCCGGTGGCGGGCCGCTGATGGTGAGGCTTAGGGCAGAACAGCGAGTGACCTGCTTGCTCATCCACGCCGCCTGTTTGGTGACGAACTCTTCCAGGCTCATCTCGCCGCTCTGCACCATGTCCAGCGCCTGTTCCCAGATGGCGGTGGTGCCGGGGTCGGCGATCGCCCGGGGCACGGCGTCGATCAGGCTGAAGGCCGCCGGAGTGGCGGCCAGTGCCTTGCCGTTCTTCACCAGATAGCCGCGATCCAGCAGACCCTGAATGATCGAGGCGCGGGTCGCTTCGGTGCCGATGCCGGTGGTGTCCTTGAGTTTCTGTTTGAGCAGCGGATCTTCCACCAGCTTGGCAACGTTCTTCATCGCCTTGATCAGATCGCCCTCGGTGTAGGGCTTAGGCGGCTGGGTCCACAGATCCTTGAGGTTCACGCCGGCTACGGCGCAGTCGATACCCTGGCTCAGCGCCGGCAGGGTTTGCGGAGCCGGCGCTTCACGGCCCTTGGCCGGGGCCAGAGCTTCGGGCAAGGCGCGCTTCCAGCCCGGTTCGATGATCTGCTTGCCGACCGCGCGCAATGCTTCACCGGCGCAATCGAAATCGGCCTGGGTGCGATCGTATTCGTGGTTGGGCAGAAATTGCGCCAGATAGCGCGCGCGAATCAGGGTGTAGACCGCCCGGTGTTTACCGCTCAAACGCTCGAGATTTTTCGCCGCCGCTGTGGGGATGATGCCGTGGTGGGCGCTGACCTTGGCGTCGTTCCACGCCCGCGAGCGGCGCTGCGGGTCGAGGTGACCGTTCAGCGCGTCAAGGCTCGGGTCGGCCTGACGCAGTGCTGCGAGTATCCCCGGTGCCTCGCTGTGCTGGCTCAGCGGCAGGAAACCGCAATCGCTACGCGGGTAGGTGATGACCTTGTAGGTTTCGTAGAGGGCCTGGGCGATGTCGAGGGTTTCCTGGGCGCCGAGACCGAGTTTCTTCGAGCAGACTTCCTGCAGGGTGCCCAGATCGAAGGGCAGCGGTGCCACTTCACGCATGCGTTCGGTGCGCAGTTTGACCACCCGCGCACTGGCGGCGCTGTTCAGAGCGGCGGCTGCCTGCTGGGCCAGTGCCTGATTCAGGCAGCGATCCTGATCGTCGCAAACGTCCGAGGGCGCACGCCATTGCGCAGTGAACGGCGTGCCGTCGTGCAGCAGTTGCACATCGATCGCCCAATACGGCACCGGCACGAAATCGGCGATGCTGCGGTCACGATCCACCACCAGCCGCAAGGTCGGCGTCTGCACCCGACCAACCGGCAGCACGCCCTGATAGCCGGACTGCCGGCCCAGCAAGGTGAACAGGCGACTCATGTTCATGCCGATCAGCCAGTCGGCCCGCGAGCGCCCCAGCGCCGAGTGATACAGGCTGAAGGTTTCCGCCCCCGGCTTCAGCGCGGCCAAAGCCTTGCGAATCGACGCTTCGTCCAGCGCCGACAGCCACAAGCGGCGGATCGGTCCGCGATAGCGGCAGTGCTCGACCAGTTCCCGGGCAATCATCTCGCCCTCACGGTCGGCGTCGGTGGCGATGATCAGTTCGCTGGCCTCGCCGAGCAGGCGCTTGACCGCTTTGTACTGGCTGGCGGTGCGCGGCTTGACGGTCATTTTCCATTTGTCGGGAATGATCGGCAGATCCGCCAGCACCCAGCGCTTGTAGCGCGCGTCGTAGGCATCCGGTGGTGCGGTTTCCAGCAGATGGCCAATGCACCAGGTCACCGTGACGTCCGTTCCCAGCCAACAGCCGTCGCCCCGACGCCTGGCGCCGAGCACGGCCGCAATGTCTTTGGCCTGGGAAGGTTTTTCACAGAGGTACAGCCGCATAACCACCGTCGTCGATCAGTTCACTGGAGGTGCACAGAATGGCCGCAGTTGGCGCCCTGAGCAACTTTTATCTGTATGGATATACAGATCAAAACATTGCCGGGAATGACCGGAATTACCGGGACGTCGCGCGT
The DNA here is from genome assembly GCF_053456425.1 of Pseudomonas sp. LF020. Classification (NCBI taxonomy): domain Bacteria; kingdom Pseudomonadati; phylum Pseudomonadota; class Gammaproteobacteria; order Pseudomonadales; family Pseudomonadaceae; genus Pseudomonas; species Pseudomonas sp. LF020. Next base: position 6,991 of record NZ_JBRFIX010000005.1, on the reverse strand, counting down.
GGCTATCGAGAAATCGATTGGCAGGGCAGTTGACGCTCGTGTCAGGTTCACCGGGCTTCTTAGAAACGCGAGTGAGCGGACGATCTCGCCAGTGGATCGCCGTTCCCGACGCGTACTGCCAACTCTGAAACAAGGAAGTCCCACCATGGCTCAAGCCAAAGCGAAAACCAGCAGCGCCTATGACGAAGTGAACGCCTTCAGCCATCTGTATGACCGTGGCGTCGGCCTGGTGAACGGCAAACCGTCGTTCACCGCCGACCAGGCAGCCGACGAAATCCTGCGCAAAAACCTGTCGTGGCACGACAAGAACGGCGACGGCAAAATCTCCCTGACCTACACCTTCCTCACCGAGAAACCGGCGAACTACAACCCGAACCTCGGCAACTTCAGCCAGTTCAGCGCGCAGCAAAAGGCTCAAGCCGTGCTGGCCATGCAATCCTGGGCCGACGTGGCCAAGGTGACCTTCACCGAAGGCAATGGCGGCGACGGCCACATGACCTTCGGCAACTACGACGTCAGCACCGGCGGCGCGGCGTTCGCTTACCTGCCGAGCGGCGGCAGCTATGACGGTCAGTCGTGGTACCTGATCAACAATCAATATCAGGTCAATAAGACCCCGGACACCAACAACTACGGGCGTCAGACCCTGACCCACGAAATCGGCCATACCCTCGGCCTGTCGCACCCGGGCGCCTACAACGCCGGCAACGGCAGCCCGACCTACAACGACGCCAAGTACGCCGAAGACACCCGTGGCTACAGCCTGATGAGCTACTGGAGCGAAGCCAATACCGACCAGAACTTCAGCAAGGACGGCAGCGGCGCCTATGCCTCCGCACCGTTGCTCGACGATATCGTTGCGGTGCAGAAACTCTACGGCGCCAACTATGCAACCCGCGCCGATGACACCACCTACGGTTTCGGCTCCAACGCCGGCCGCGATTTCTACAGCGCGACATCGGCGGCGTCGAAAGTTGTGTTCTCAGTGTGGGACGGTGGCGGTAACGATACGCTGAACTTCTCCGGCTTCACCCAGAACCAGAAGATCAACCTCAATGAGGGGGCGTTCTCTGACGTTGGCGGGCTGGTCGGTAACGTGTCGATTGCCTATGGCGTGACCGTGGAGAACGCGGTTGGCGGTTCGGGCAATGACCTGCTGATCGGCAACTCGGCGGTCAACGTTCTGCATGGCGGTGCCGGCAACGACATTCTCTACGGTGGCGGCGGCGGTGATACGTTGTGGGGCGGTGAGGGCGCAGACACCTTTGTGTTCGGCGCAGCCAGCGATTCGACCGACAATCAGCCGGACTGGATCATGGATTTCAAAAGCGGCCTGGACAAGATCGACCTCTCGGGCATCGCCGGTTTCGCCACGGGTGCGGCCACGCTGAACTTCGTCAGCAGTTTCACCGGCCATGCGGGCGATGCGATCCTGACTTATTACGCGCAGAGTGGTCAGACCGGGCTGCTGATTGATCTGACGGGGCAGGGTGAGGTTGACTTTGCCGTCGGTGTGGTGGGGCAGGCGCTGGCGACTGATATCGTGGTTTGATGTGAAATGACAGGGCCAACCTGACGCTTGTGGCGAGGGAGCTCGCTCCCGCTCGGCGGCGAAGCCGTCGCAAAACCTGAAATCGCGTTATACCTGATGCAGCGCGATTTCCGGATTTGGGTCTGCTATGCAGACCAGCGGGACGGTGCGACGATTCGACAAGCGCCCTCGCCACAGTTCATTTGTCCCTGGAGAAACCCCATGAGCACCACCGGCCTCAACCCCGTCATCACCCTCGAAGAACTCCCCGGTTGCCTGCTGGTGAAATTCCACGGCATCCAGGTCGCGGCGTCCTCGCATGTGCTGGTGCTCCATGAGGCCAACTACCCGCCGGTGTACTACGTGCCCCGCGAGGACATCGACGAGAAATACTTCGCCCGCACCGACCACACCAGTTATTGCCCGTACAAGGGCGATGCCAATTACTTCAGCCTGCAAGTGCCGGGGCATGAGGGGGCGAATGCGGTGTGGACTTACGAGAAACCGAAGATCTCGGTCGAGCAGATCAAGGACTATGTGGCGTTTTATCCGGATCAGGTGAAGTTTGAAGTGATCAAGGCGGATGCCTGACACGCAAGTCTGTGACCGAGTAAATCACCTGTGGCGAGGGAGCTCGCTCCCGCTGGGTTGCGAAGCGACCCTAAACACAGTGCATCAGGTACACCACGGTTACAGGGTTTGCGACTGCTTCGCAGCCGAGCGGGAGCAAGCTCCCTCGCCACAGGTAAGCTGAGTTGATCTGGAATCAGTTCTTGTCCAGATCGATATTCTTCGTCTCACGCAGACAAATCATCCCTACCACCAGGCTCACCCCGGTAATCAGCACCGGGTACCACAGCCCATAGAAAATATCCCCGGTGTACACCACCAGCGCGAACGACACCGTTGGCAGGAAACCGCCGAACCAGCCGTTGCCGATGTGATACGGCAGCGACATCGAGGTGTAGCGGATGCGCGTCGGAAACAGTTCGACCATCAGCGCCGCCAGTGGGCCGTAGCACATGGCCGAGATGATGATCAGCGCGACGATCAGGGCGACGATCATCGGTTTGTTGATCTGTTGCAGGTCGGCCTGTTGCGGGTAGCCGGCGAGGGTGACGGCGCCGCGCAGGGCGGCTTCATCGTAGCCGTCGATCTTCACGTCGCCGATGCTCACCTGCACGCCACTGCCGGCCGGGGCGGCGGCGCTGGAGTAGGGCAGGCCCTGTTTGACCAGGAAGGTTTTGACCTTGTCGCACGGGCTGTCGAATTTGGCCTTGCCCACCGGGTCGAACTGGAAGGTGCAGGTGGCCGGATCGGCCAGCACGGTGATCGGTGCCTGACGGCTGGCCTGATCGATTGCCGGGTTGGCGTAATGCGCCAGGGATTTGAAGATCGGGAAGTACAGCGCAGTGGCCAGCAGCAGGCCGAGCATCAGCACCGGTTTGCGCCCGACCTTGTCCGACAGCCAGCCGAAAATGATGAAAAACGGCGCACCGATCACCACGCTGATGATCAGCAGGCTGTTGGCCACCGCCGGGTCCATTTTCAGGAACTGGGTGAGGAAGAACAGCACGTAGAACTGCGCCGCGTAGAAAGTCACCGCTTGCCCGGCGTTGATGCTGAACAGCGCGATCAGCACAACCTTGAGGTTCTCCCATTTGCCGAAGGATTCGCGGATCGGCGCTTTCGAGGCTTTGCCTTCCTCTTTCATTTTCAGATACGCCGGCGACTCGTGCAGGCTCAGGCGGATCCAGGTGGAAATGCCCAGCAGCACGATCGACAGCAGGAACGGAATGCGCCAGCCCCAGACTTCAAACTGATCGCCAGTGAAGTAGCGGCAACCCAGCACCACCAGCAGCGACAGCAGCAGGCCGAGGGTCGCGGTGGACTGAATCCAGCTGGTGTGGAAACCGCGTTTGCCGATCGGCGCGTGTTCCGCCACATAAGTCGCGGCGCCGCCGTATTCACCGCCCAGCGCAAGGCCCTGGAGCATGCGCAGCACCACCAGAATGATCGGTGCGGCAATGCCGATGCTGGCGTAGGTCGGCAGCAGGCCGACGCAGAAGGTGGCGATGCCCATCAGGATGATGGTCGCGAGGAAGGTGTATTTGCGTCCGATCATGTCCCCCAACCGACCGAACACCAACGCCCCGAACGGGCGCACGATAAACCCGGCGGCGAAGGCCATCAGCGCGAAGATGAACGCCGTGGTGTCGTTGACCCCGGCGAAAAACTGCTTGCTGATCACCGCCGCGAGGGCGCCGTAGAGGAAAAAGTCATACCACTCGAACACCGTCCCCAGGGACGAGGCGAAGATGACTTTCTGCGTGGCATTGCTGGTGCTGGCGCCGCGCGCGGCGTCCAGCGGCTGAGCGTGTTCTGACATGTCGGTATCCCTCACAGTGATTGTTTTTGTTGTTCCACTGGTGTTGCGCGCTGCCTTGAACGAATTACACGGTCCCCTGTAGGAGCTGCCGAAGGCTGCGATCTTTTGATCTTGTTCCTGATCTGAAAAAGCCAAAGGCAAAAGATCGCAGCCTGCGGCAGCTCCTACAGGGTTTGGGCCAGTTCTGGGGTTGCTGTGCAGGTCCTGGTCGGTGGGTTGAGGATCATCTGCGCCGCCTTCTCGGCAATCATCAGCGTAGGCGAACAGGTGTTGCCCGAGGTGATGCGCGGCATGATCGAGGCGTCGGCGATGCGCAGGCCGGGCACGCCATGCACGCGCAGTTGCGCATCGACCACCGCTTCAGCGTCATTGCCCATGCGACAGGTGCCGACCGGATGGAAAATCGTTGTACCGATACGCGCCGCGGCTTCGTGCAGTTGCTCCTCGCTTTGCAGGCTGTCGCCGGGCAGATACTCCACCGGTTTGAACGCTTGCAGGGCCGGGGCGCTGACGATGCGTCGGGTCAGGCGAATCGCATCGGCAGCCACGCGCAAATCCTCGGGATGGCTGAGGTAATTCGGTTGAATCAGCGGTGCGTCCTGCGGGTCCGCCGAACGGATGTCGATGCGGCCACGGCTCTGCGGACGCAAATCACACACCGACGCGGTGAACGCCGGAAAGCTGTGCAGCGGCTCGCCAAAACGCTCCAGCGACAGCGGCTGCACGTGATACTCAAGGTTCGCCGAGGTCTGCTCCGGCCCGGATCGGGCAAACGCTCCGAGCTGACTCGGCGCCATCGACAACGGCCCACTGCGGTCATACAGATAGCGCAAGCCCATGCCCATCTTGCCCCACACGCTGCCAGCGATCTGATTGAGTGTGCGGGCGTTCTGCAGTTTGTAGATCAGCCGTAATTGCAGGTGATCCTGCAGATTGCCGCCAACCCCCGGCAGCTCATGAATCACCCCGATGCCGAGGCGTTCCAGCAACGGACGCGGGCCGATCCCGGAACGCTGCAGAATGCTCGGCGAACCCACGGCGCCGGCGCAGAGGATGATTTCCTTGCGCGCCTTGAAGCTTTTCACCTGACCTTCGTGACGTGCGCTGACCTTCGATGCGCGACCGTTTTCCAGCAGCACCCGATCCACTTCAACCCCGGTCAGCACCGTCAGATTGGCCCGCTCGCGAACCGGTTTGAGAAACGCCTTGGCCGCGTTCCAGCGCACCCCGGCCTTCTGGTTGACCTGAAAGTAGCCGCAACCCTCGTTGTCGCCCCGATTGAAGTCGTCGATGCTGGCGATGCCGCTCTGCTCGGCGGCGCTGCGAAACGCGTCGAGAATCGGCCACGACAGGCGCTGTTGCTCGACCCGCCATTCACCCTTGGCACCGTGAAATTCAGCGGCGCCGGCAAAATGGTTTTCGCTTTGTTTGAACAGTGGAAGCACGTCGTTCCAGGCCCAGCCCGGATTGCCCTCGGCGGCCCAGCCGTCATAGTCGCCGGCCTGACCGCGCATGTAGATCATGCCGTTGATCGAGGAGCAGCCACCGAGCACTTTGCCGCGTGGGTAGCTCAGGCTGCGACCTTGCAGGCCGGGTTGCGCTTCAGTCTTGAAGCACCAGTCGGTGCGCGGGTTGCCGATGCAGAACAGGTAACCCACGGGGATGTGAATCCATGCGTAGTTGTCGCGCCCGCCGGCTTCGAGCAGCAACACCCGCTGCTGTTTATCCGCCGACAGTCGATTGGCCAGCAGGCACCCGGCGGGGCCGGCGCCGACCACGATGTAGTCGTATTCTTCAAGGGAAGTCTGCATTCCCTGACCTCGCTTTTTGTTTTTATTGTCGGACACTCTAGTTGTTAGCTTTCGTTAAAAGAATGTTAGTTTTTGCGCAGCCGCTGTGCGTTTTCAAACAGCCTGGATTGACGATAGCTGACAAGGACACCCCATGTTCGACTGGAACGACCTGCGGTTCTTTCTGGAGTTGCAACGCAGCGGCCGCTTGCTCACCGCCGCTCGGCGCTTGAACACCACCCACGCCACAGTGGCCCGGCACATCGAGGCCATCGAAAAAAGCCTCGGCACCGCGCTGTTCGTCCAGCACGCCCAAGGCTATGAAATGACCCCGGCAGGCGAGGCGCTGCTCAAGCACGCCGAAGCCATGGAGAACGTCGCGCTGCTGGCCCAGGAAGAAATCACCCAGTCCACCGCGCCGCTGGGCAAGATCCGCGTCGGTGTCACCGAAGGGCTGGGCATCAAGTTTCTTGCCAGCCGCATGATCGGCCTGTTCGAACGTTATCCGGGGCTGGAAGTGGAACTGGTCGCCGTGCCGCGCTTCGTCAGCATCCTCAACCGCGAGGCGGAAATCAGCATTCATCTGGAGCGCCCGGCCGCCGACATGCTGGTCACGCGCAAGCTCACCGACTATCGGTTGGCGCTCTATGCCAGCCAACGCTACCTCGACAACGCACCGCCGTTGCGCAGCCGCGAAGACCTCGGGCGGCATGCGTGGATCGGTTATGTCGATGATCTGCTGTTCAGTCAGGAACTGATGTTCCTCAACAGCTTCTGCCGCAGCCCGCGCGTGGTGTTCCATAGCACCAGCGTCATCGCCCAGCAGGAAGCGGCGCGCTCGGGATTGGGCATTGCGGTGTTGCCTTGCTACATGGCCGCGTCGGATCCGGATCTGGTGGCGTTGTTGCCGGATGACAGCATCGAGCGCAGCTACTGGATCAGTACCCGGCGCGAGCTGCACAAGTCGGTGCGGCTGCGGGTGGTCTGGGATTATGTCGTCGGCCTGTGCGAGGCGGAGCAGGGCCTGTTGCGCGGATAGTCATGCCCCGCACAAATCCCCCTGTGGGAGCCAGCCTGCTGGCGAAGGCGGTATGTCTGTGACATAGGAATCGACTGACATTACGCGGATAGTTCTGCTTGCATAAAACCCTGTGGGAGATTCTATGTTGCTCAGCAACCCTAGAATCTCAAACTGATCGGTATTCGCCCTGATTCTTCATCAGGGCGAATGCCACTCGGCAGAGCTTGCGAGCAAGAGCTACCAATGCCTGTGTTTTCGAG